>JBLHKW010000019.1:0-42916 GCA_047618565.1 Planctomycetota bacterium | reverse complement strand
GCGGATTCGGTTGCCTTCAGCGGAGGTTGCGGGGCAGCGCGCGCTGGCGCAAAAGGTCGGCACGGGCCGCTGGCCGGTGTATTTCATTGAAGAGTCCCTCCGAGATCCAAGGTGCGCGCCGATCGGTCGCCGGCCTGGCGCTCGCGGATGGCGGCAGCGCTCGGTACTGGCGCTTGCTCGGGCTCGGGGGAGGCCATCGGCGCGGCCAAGAACCTGCTGCTCATCACCCTGGACACGACCCGCGCGGATCATCTCTCCTGCCTCGGGGGCGACGCGGGCAGCACGTCTCGGATGGACGCTCTCGCGGGCCGTTCGACGCTCTTCACCTTTGCTGCCCGCGAGAGCAACGTCACCAACCCGTCGCACATCTCGATCATGACCGGGCTGCCGGCCATCGAGCACCGCGTGATCAGCAACACGGCCCTGGTCCCGCGCCGGGTGGACACCCTGGCGGAGGGACTTCAGCGCGGCGGATACGATACGGCTGCCTTCCTCGCGGTGAATCACCTGGCTTCGGTCGGCTGGCGCGGGTTCGAGACCCTGCCGGACGTGGAGCGCATCCTGGATGGTTCCATGGTCACGGAGCGCGCTCTCGAGTGGCTGCACGGAGTACGCGACATGCGCTACGCGCGCGCTCTATGCGGCGACGTTGAAGCATGTGGACACCCAGGTCTGGCGTCCGCTCGACGCTCTTGAGGACGAGCAGCTCACGGATTCAACGCTCGTGGTGCTCACGGCGGATCACGGCGAAACCCTGGACGAGCACGACCTGTTCTATACCCATGGCGCGCTCTACGAGGAGGACCTCAGGATCCCGCTGATGGTCCACATCCCCGGGGCAGCCGCCGGGCGGCACGACGGATTCGTGAGCACGGTCGATATCGTTCCGACCCTCGAGGGGGCGATGGGATTTCAGCTGCGACGGAACTCTGGCGGTCTGAGCCTGATGGGGGCGATCCTGCCCGCCGAGGCCGAAGCGGGCCTGGATGCCCTCGCGCAGTGCGATGTGTTCGTGCACCAGCAGGCGCACAACCATTCGGCCGCGGTTCGGCAAGGGGAGTGGAAGCTCTGGTGGCCGATCACGGGCGACGAGTCCTTGCCCCTGACGGAACCTCAGCTCTTTAGCCTGCGCGAGGATCCGGGCGAGACCCGGAACTTGTTTCACGACGAGCCCGAGCGTGCAGCGGCCCTGGAGCGCAGCTACGGCCCTGGATCGAGATGCAGGGGGTCGAGAAGGGCAGTTTGATGAAGCGAACCGAGACACAGCTTCAGCAGCTGCGCGAGCTGGGCTACGCGGGCGGCGACGGCGACGACTGAGCTGGACTTGCACCCGGCCCTGGAGAGGCCCGCATGGCAGCCCCTGGGGTAGACTTCCTCGACGCGGGCATGTCGACGGCGCACGCAGTGCCGCCACTTGGGGGGGGGAATACAATGAGATGGATCGTTTACCTGGGCATGGGCGCGCTGTGGGCGCCGCTATCGATTTCCTTCGGGCGGCAACTGGAGGCCCAGCGGCTGGACCCGAGCGTGCCGCACACGCTCTCGGGCAGCGCGAAGGCAAGCACGGCTCGCAACCTGGCCCGGACGCTGCTCGTGATCGCCGCCGGGCAGCGAATCGCGGACATCTTGCTCTCGGTGGTGGATGACGGGCTCGACGATCCCGATGAGAGGGTCGCCATCAGACTGGGTGCGCCGGCGAACGCCAAGCGGGTCGGCGCCGGCGCGCACAGAGCGAGGTTGCTGGGCCACCATCCGCCGAGGATTCAGTTCAGCAGCACGGCACAGATGGTGGACGAGGGCGGCGGAGCCATCACGATCGATGTCATCCTCTCCTCGGTAACGGGCATCGATGTGAGCGTGCCGTTCGCCTTGACGGGCAGTGCGGCCTCGCCGGGCGACTACGTCATCGACGCCAGCCCACTTGTCATTGCAG
Source organism: Planctomycetota bacterium (assembly GCA_047618565.1). Lineage (GTDB taxonomy): Bacteria > Planctomycetota > UBA1135 > UBA1135 > JBLHKW01. The sequence goes on along the minus strand of JBLHKW010000019.1, from coordinate 40,983 downwards.
CGGGGCAGACCCTGGGCAGCCTGACCCTGACGCCGGTCGACGATGCTGTGCAGGAAGTCGACGAGAGCGTGGTGCTGACCCTCGGCACTCCCGTCGGTGCCGTGCTCGGCGCCAACAACGTGCACACGGCGACCCTGCTCGACGACGACGCCTTGCCCAGCGTGGAGTTCGCAAGTGCGGGGCAGTCCGTCGGTGAGGGGAGCGGGATGACCACCGTCATCGTGGAGCTCTCCCACACGACCGGCGTCGACGTGAGCGTGGCCTATGCCCTGAGTGGAAGCGCGACAGCGCCGGAAGACTTCACGGCCTCCCCGAGCCCCGTGCTGATCCTCGCAGGGCAGCTGTCCGCGGAGATCAGCCTGGCACTGGTCGACGACATGCTGGCCGAAGGAGCCGAGACGGTCGTGTTGACCCTTGGTATGTTGACCAATGGACTCCCTGGGGCCGTCGGGGTCCACACCGCGACGATCCTGGATGACGATGGCGCCGGCGCCCAGTCCGATGACTTCAGCGCTGCCAACCTACGCGCCGATCTGTGGACCTTCGTCGATCCCCTGGGGGACGCGACGCTGCAACTCGTCGGTACGGGCACGCTGGATGCTCAGCTGCTTCTGAGCGTGCCCGAGGGCGTGGCCCACGAAGCGTGGACGCCGCTGAACGTGCCGCGAGTCATGCAGAGCATCCCCGACGAGGATCTGGACGTGGTCGCGAAGTTCGAGTCGGAACTCACCACGGCCTATCAGAACGATGGCCTGATCTTCGACCAGGAGGACGGGGCGAACTGGGTCCGGTTCGACTTCCGTTACAACGGCAGTCAGCTGCAGGCTTACGCCTCGCGTACGGTGAACAACAGCCCGGCCACCGTGTTGACGACGAACATCTCGGCCGGACCCTGGAACAACACGTCGCCGCTGTTCATGCGCATCACACGCACGGGCGACGACTGGCTCTTCCGGTACTCCTTCGACGGTGCCTCCTGGGTCACGGTGGGCTCCTTCGCCCAAAGCCTGCAGCTGAACGCCTTCGGACCGTTCGCCGGCAATGCGGGCACCAGCCGCCCCGCCCACACCACGGTCGTGGACTTTGTCTTCAACCAGCTGGCGCCGATCCCGATGGAGGACTTCGGAACGCCCGCGGATGCGACCGAGCCCTTTGTCTACCGCACGCAGGCGCGCGCACTCAACGACACGGCGGTGGAGGTCACCTGGGAGAGCGACGAGCCGGCGCTGGGAGCGGTCGAGTACGGCACGACGACCGCCTACGAGCTCGGATTCTGGGGCGCTGGTGCGCCGCAAGCCTACGCGCACACCTTCCTGATCACGGGCCTGACCTCCGATGTCGAGTACCACTTCCGCATCCACGCGCAGGACAGCTCTATGAACACGGCCACGCCGCCCGACCTGGCGGCGACCACTTTCCCGGGCGGATTCACGGAAGGACCGACCATCGATTTCTGGTACGGCCAGGAAGGCGGCGGCGTGAACCACCAGCGCTTCGGACACCTGGGGCAGCCCCAGAACTGGATCAACCTGCTGGGTAACGTCTCGGACTTCAACGGTAGCGTGGTCTCCCTCAGCTATCGCATCGGCGCCGGCGGCACGCCGCGTGCGCTTTCGATCGGGGCGGACGTGCTATGGACCGGATCGACCCGGCTCGAGCTACCAGGCGATTTCAACGCCGACATCGACCCCGCTGATCTTGCGCCGGGACTGAACGATGTGATCTTCACGGCGCTGGACGACCAGGGCAACGAGACCGTGGCGATCTGTCGCGTGGACCACACGGTCGGCGTGGCCTGGCCGCAGTCCTACACGGTCGACTGGAGCACGATCACGGATGTGCAAGATGCGGTCCAGGTTGTCGAGGGGAACTGGACGATCGAGGACGACCCCTACCACCCGGGTGAGAAGGTGCTGCGCAGCGCCGTGCCCGGCTACGACCGTTTGATCGCCCTGGGCGATCCGCAGTGGGAGAACTACGAGGTCGTGCTCCCGTTCACAGCGAATGGCTTCAACGCGGCGGGCTTCAATCCGCTCACGAACTCCTTCGCGCTGGGCTTTATCCTGCGCTGGCCGGGACACAGCGGACCGGAGAACGTACAGCCGCGGACGGGCTTCTTCCCGTTTGGATGTCTCTACGTCTACCGCTGGTTCACCTCTTCGGAGAGCTGGGAGCACTACGGCACGGACTTCACACCGAGCCTTGGCAATGTCCAGAACCCGATGGTTCTTGGAGTGCCGTCGGTCATGAAGGCACGCGTGCAGACGCTCGTGGATGGCAGCCGGCTCTACCAGTTGCGCTTCTGGCAGGAGGGGCAGCCCGAACCGGGCGACTGGTTCTTCCAGGCCACCCACGCGCCCTTCACGGGCACGGATGGTGGCTCACTTCTGCTGGTCTCGAACTACATGGACGCGAGTTTCGGCAACATCACGGTGACGCCCCTGCCGTGACCCGCGCTCGCGCTCAACCGTCGCCGAGGATGCCCGCATCGCGGGCGGCAGCGGCGGGGTAGACGAGCAGCTTCGGCTCTTTCCAGACCGGGTAGAACTCGAAGTTCACGTCCATGGCTCCAAAGATCGCGAGGGCGGTTCCGGGCCGGTTCGCACGCAGGCTGCTCGAGATCGTCTCGGCCGGAAAGAAAGCCGCGGCGTCCACATCAGGGCCGTCGACGCGCGTCGCGTTCGCGGGCGCCGCGAGGTCGAGGCGCTCCAGGCTCTCGGCCACCCGCGTGGAGAGGAACAAGCGCTGGTCCGGCCGCGCGTCGGCCCATGCACTGAACGCACGCACGTCAGCGTCCGGATCTCGTGCGCGGATGCTCTCGCTGGCCATGATCAGGAAGCTGCCGTTGACGGCCCACAGCGCGAGGCCGAGCATGCCAGCTGCCGCAAGCTGGGCGCGCGCGCCGGCGGATCGGCGGCTGCCTCCCAGACTTGACCAGAGCCCGGTCGCCCCGTGCGCCGCGAAGACGGCGATGACCGGAGCGACGAAGAGCAGATTACGAACGAACAGCACGCGCTGGGTGCTCATGTACAGCAGGTAGGCGATGGGAAAGGACGCCAGGAGCAGGGCCGTGCGCGGTGCGCGCCGCACGCAATGCATCAGGCCGATGGCCGCACTGATCGAGACGAGCAGCGCCAGGGCTACTTGTTGAGAGAAGAGGTGCACGAACAGGTAGCGCATCATCGCGGCCAGGTGCGGTAGACCCGAGTCGATGGTCGCGCCGTAATGACCGGTCCTGTAGTGATCGATCTCGAAGCCCACGTGCCGCAGGAAGATGAAGGGTTGCAGCACGGCGCCCGGGGTCGTGAGCACGAAGGCCAGCACGAACACGCCGAGCAGACCCGCAGCGCGGACCGCACGGGCGTGCATGGAACGCTGCTTCCAGACCTGGGCCGCAGCGATCAGCAAGGGCAGGAGCAGAATCCCACCTGTGTACTTGGTGCCGCAGGAGAAGCCGGCCGCCAACGCGGCGCCCACCAGCCAGCGACTGTCGCGTCGGGTCACCGCGAGGGCGAGCAGCAGCAGGGTCAGTGTGCTGAACTGCATCAGGACGCCGTCGGGCGCGATCCAGCGCGCGTGGTAGGCCACTTCCCAGGAGAGCCCTATACAGGACGCCGCCAGGAACGCACCCAGCGCACTGCCGAAGCAGGTCAGTGCGAGCAGGTAGGTCCAGAGAATGGTCAGGCAGGTCACGGACAGGAAGACGGTGCGCATTCTCAGCCGGAACTCCGGCGACTCGACCGTGCTGTTCAGGCGCGCCTGGGTGGCCTTCATCTGTGCAGCGTCGCGCGGAATCTCGGCCGCGATCTCCGGCGCCAGGGCCCCGAACGTCATCCAGAAGATGACCGATGGGTAGCGGTACCACTTCGGCAACAGGGTCTGGCTGTCGATGGCCGTGTGCAGCACATCGACCTGGACGCGCTCGTCCCAGTGCTTGCCGAAGTCGATCCCGCGCAGCCCCGTGATCAGGAGCAGGAGCAGGGGTAACAGGACCAGCAGGTGACGGGCCACACGCGGTCGACGGCCGCTGGCCGTCTGGGGCGGCACTTGCGGGGCTGTGGAGGGGGCGGGCTGCATGAAGACGGGGCGAGTATGGCGCCCGGGGAGGGGCAAGGGAAGCCTCTCAGGGGGCTTGCCAGCGCGTTCCAGGGGGGGCCGGCACGAAGCCCTGGGCTGGCTTCAAGGTCGAGGGGGGGGACCTGCCGATCAAAGGAGCGGTATTTCCATCGAGCGATCGGACGATCCCCACCCCGAAACGCGCTGCAGCGACCTTAATGATGAACCACCCGGACCAGCACCCCACGCACCCCGTCCCAGCAGTGAGCCCCAGCAAGTGGGCGGACGGCACCGTTGTGGGGACCCTGATATCGCGCGGTGTAAAGCCGCCCTCGGTCAGGCTCAACGTGGAGGGTGACGCGCGTCGCCAGGTGAAGGTGGGCCCGGTCGAGCCGGACCTGCTGGCCACGTCGCGCGGACGGGGCAACTACCGCGTCCAGGGCGAGATCGGACGGGACGCGCTCTCCTACGTGTTGAAGGTCGAGGACACGGACCTGGGCCGCACCGTTGCGATGAAGGTCTTGAGGGATGAACACCTCGCCAACGCGAGCGCCATCCGTGTATTCGTGCAGGAGGCCCAGGTCGCGGCGCAGCTGCAGCACGAGGGCATCCTTCCGGTGTACGACTTCGGTCTGCACCCCGATGGTCGACCCTACTACACGATGAAGATCGTCCGCGGCGACGCCCTGAGCGTGTTGCTCTCCGCACGCCTGTCGGTCGACGCGGAGCCGCGCCGTTTCCTGTCGATCTTCGAGCAGGTCTGCAGGGCCGTGGCGTACGCGCACACGCGTGGTATCGCGCACTGCGGGATCGATGGTCGACACGTCATGGTCGGGGCTCAGGATGAGGCGCAGGTCGTACACTGGGCCAGCGCGCGTTTCCTCGCTGGCGACGAGAGCGCCGCGGGCGAGGCCTCGCGCCCGGTCGCGGCGGCTGACAACGTGGCCCACATGGCGCCCGAAGCGGCGCGTGCGGACTATCGATCCTGCGATGAGCGCACGGATGTATTTGCCCTGGGCAGCATGCTGTGCGAGATCCTGACCGGGACACCCGCGTACAGGGGGCGGTCCGACGAGGACGTGCGTGGACTCGCGGCTCAGGCGCGGCTCGACGATGCCTACCTGCGCCTCGATCGATGCGAATCGCACTCGGAACTGGTCGCACTGGCCCGGGACTGCCTGGTGGCAGGCCAGTCGGGCAGACCGCAGTCCGCGGCCGAGGTCCTGACCAGGCTCAACCGAAGCATGCTTTCCCTCGATGCACTTCGCGGTGAGGCGGAGTCCACGGCCAAGGATGCCATGGAGACTGCGGCCAGCGAACGCCGCTCGGCGCGTAAGAGTCGTCTCCTGGCCGAGGCGCTCGTGCTCGTTGGCCTGCTCGTGGCCGCCGGTTCCTACGTGGTGCTGGACAGGAGCGAGAAACGGCGCGAGTCGGTGCTTGCCGATGTTCAACAAGAGGTAGAGTGCGCGCAGTTCCTGTGGCGTCAGGCGCAGATGCAGAGCGGTGAGGACACGTCGCTCTGGGACGAGGCGTTGCTGGCGATCAGTCGCGCCGGCAGCCATGTGGCGGGCGCCGAGATCGACCCGTCCGTCAAGAAGCGCGTCGAGTTCGTGGAAGCCAACCTGCGCATCGAACGCCTCGCAGCGATCGATAGCCTCCAGCGACAACTCGCGGAGCGGGAACTGCTCGAATCCCTCGGTGCAGGCGCGGTGGCCCACGGCGAAGAGCTGACCATCCACGACCACGCGCGTCTGGCGGCGCGCAGTGCCGAGGTTCTCGGCGCCCATGGTCTGGATCCCGAAGCGGGACTCGAGGGAGACGTGGCGCAGGTCATCGCAGCGAGCTCCATCAAGGCGGACATCCTCGCGGCCTACGATCGCTGGGCGGTGGCTTGCTTGCAATCCGGACAATCCAAGGCGCATGTACTGCTCGACGTGGCCATGCGCGCGGACAACGATCCGTCTCGCAGCGCGCTGCGGGAAGCCATGGGGGCCGGGAGTCGGGCGCTCGTCGTCGCTGCCGCGCAGAACCTGGATCCCGAGGGCGCGGACCCCCAGACGGCCGTGCTGGCTGCTGCGGCACTGCGCATGCACGGACTTACCGGCCAGGCCGTAGCGGTCCTGAGCGCTGCGCACGGGCGAGCGCCTGGGCATTTTGCGCTCAACACGCAGCTGGCCGAGTGCTTCGAAGACGAGCAGGTACGCGACTGGGGCCAGGCCGTGCGCTTCTACACGAGCGCTCTGGGCCGCCGCCCGGACAGTGCCGATGCACGCTATCGCTTGAGCCGTGCTCTCGAGCGTGCCGGTCGGATATCGGAGGCCATGGACACCCTGGAGCGTGCGATCGAAAAGCGGCCTGGAGACGCCGAGCTGCAGGCGCACCTGGGCTCCCTTTACTTCGGGCTTGGGGAGCGCGCGCGTGCCCTGAAGATATGGCGTGGCGCAGCCCAGCTGGAGGGCGTTCAACCCAGTTGCCTGGCGACGCTCGGGGACGACATGCGCGCCGCGGGCGACCACCCGGGCGCGCGACTTGCGCTCGCAAGGTGGGTTCGGATGTCACCGTCGGACCCGCAGGCGCACCTGGCCCTCGGCGGACTGCTCGGGGAGCAGGGCAAGCTCGACAAGGCGCAGCAGGTGCTCACCCTGGCGGTCGAACTGGACCCGGAATGGAGCCAGCCGTTGATCGCGCTCGCGGACCTGTACGCACGTACGGATCGCTCGGACGAAGCCCTCGAAAACTACTTCGCGGCATTGCGTCTGCAGCCTGAGGACGCATCGCTACAGCGCAAGATGGGCGCAGTCTTCGAGTCCCGCAAGGAATGGGACAGCGCTGCGGGCGCGTTCAAGGAGAGTCTGCTGATCGACCCCGCGCACGAGCAGACGGCCGCGCATCTGTTCTCCCTCATGAGCGAGCGCGCCGGTAGCCCAGATGCCGCCGCGCACACCTTCGAGGACATCGCCGCAGCGCAGCCCGATTCCGCCACGGGGTGGTACTACCTGGGGCGCGCGGAGATGGACCGCAACGACCTGTCGGCCTGTGCCTCGGCGCTGGACCGAAGCGTGGCGCTGCGTCCGGACGACGCACGTTCCCGGGCGTTGCTGGGACGCGCACAGCTCGGGCTGGGTGAAATCGACGCGGCGCTCGTGGAGTTTCGCAGGGCGGTCGACCTGGATCCGGAACAGGCACGCCTGCACGCGGACCTGGGGCTCGCTCTCTCGCGCGCGGGCGATCTCGATGGGGCGGTGGACTCCCTGCGCAGTGCGATTGAGCTCCAGCCGACCGATCCGGATACACACTACCGACTGGGCAGCGCCCTGCAGCGTCGCGGCGACCTCGAGGACGCCCGGCTCAGCTACGTGGAGACCATCCGCCTGCGTCCCGACCACGCCGAGGCGCACTGCAACCTGGGCGGATTGCTGAAGCTCCAGGGAGACTACGAGGCCTCACTCGAGGTGTATCGTCTCGCGCACGAGATCGGCTCGGGCCGTTTGGACTGGGAGCACCCATCGGCCGATTGGGTGGCGGATGCGGAACAGCTGGTCGTGGCTCAGCGCAGGCTCGAAGCGGTGGTGCAGGGAGCCGAGGCGCCGAAGGAACCGGAGGCGCTCCTGCAGCTGGCCTCGATGGCGCAGAACAAGGGGCTCAACACCACGTCCGCGCGCCTTTATGCGGACGCCATCGAGCGCGCGCCCGAGGGCGCCGACGGACCCCTCTCCCTGGATCGTTTCCAGGCTGCCTGCGCAGCGGTGCAGGCGGGGAGTGGCATCGGGGACGAGGGCGCGGCGATGCCCGCGCAGGAGCGTGCCCGCTGGCGATCCACGGGCCTGGACTGGCTCGAGCGTGAGCTGGTCAGCCTGCTGGAGCAAAACGGCGCCGGGCGCCTGTCGGACGAGGATCTGCGCGGTGTTCTCGCGCGCTGGCGGCGTGAGCCGGCCCTGGCCGGAATACGTGATCAGTCCGAGCTTGCGCGTCGGGCCGGGCCCGAGCGCGAGAGTTGTCTGGGCTTCTGGGCCGGTGTGGATGGACTACTCGACGGCAAGTGATCCGGGAAGATCCACGGCCGACAGCTTGTTCAGGCCAAGCTCGATGTTCTCGCGCAGGGCGCCCTCGATGGACGTACGCAGGCGTTCCTCGAGCTTGGCGCTCTGGTTTGTCGACGAGGTGAATGCCGTGGTGACGGTGTCGATCCAGACGGTCGCGCGAGTATCGGTCTTGCTCAGGCTCCAGCGCATGGTGATGCCCGCCGTCATGTCGAGGCCGGACTCGGGCTTGTCGAGCTCGGTCACCGCAACGTGCAAGAGGTAGTCGGCATGCTTGTCGGGAACGATCGCGTCGAACAGTTCGCACTTCAGGATCGCTTCCTCGATCGTGCCCGCGAGCACGTCCGCCTGGACGAAGGGAGGCCCGAAGCCGAAACGCCGCGGCGTGCCCTCGGCGTGTACCGAGATGCTCTGTGGATGGGTCGCGATGATGTCGAGCTCGACCGGCACCATGCCCTTGCTCGTCGTCGTCGTGCAGCTGCCCAGGGACAGCAGTCCGAGGAGGATGCTGGCGAGGCTGGCAATGGATGCCTTGGATCGGTCGCGGGTGGGGCACATATCGGTATCCACGTGGGGTATCATCGGACGCTCCAGGGGAGCGCTTTTATTACGGGCCGGTCAGTGCTGCCTGTATCGGCAGCCTTGCGGATAAGCTGAAACGGCCCAGATCGCTCACGACGTGCTCTCCCTCAAACAACGGCTTCTCGCTGCCTGGCCAGCACGTGCGACCCCTGATGCGCAGACCCTGTGGCGGGTCGGGGCGCTGCTGGTGGTGCTGATCACCGAAGCTTTTGGCCGCCAGTCCGAGTCCCCGGCGGTCGATCTGCGCTGGAGTGCCTGCCTGTACATCGCGCTCCTGGCGATGGCCGCACAGTGGGGGGCCCTGCCCGCGGGCCTCTGGGCGCGCTTCCGAGAGCGTTGGGCGTTCAGCACGGGCGTCGAGCTGCGTCGCCAACCCGGGCTGACGGATACCCTTCCGGAGGTTGTCTGGCGTACCAGCCTGTCTGTTTCGGTCGCCCTGGCCGGCACCGCGGCGGTGCACGCTCTACTTCCCGGGCAGCTGCGAGAGATCGGCCTGCTGGTCAGTCCAACACTCTATTTCGCTTACCTGGGTGGCGTCTGCCTCGCACTCTGTGGCCTGATCGTGGCCGGGCTCAGTGTGGTGCACTTCGCCCTGGCCAGGGTCAGTGCGGAGCAGCTGAAGGCGCGCCTGTGGGTTGGCCTCGGATCCCTCGTGGCGCACGTCGGGTGGATCGTCTTCGCCGTCGTGGTCTTGCCCGTTTGGCTGCCCTTCATGGGCCTGGCCGTTGGGTTGGCCGCGAGTGCGGCTCTGATCTTCCTCGGTCCCACGTGGGAGTTGAGTCTGCTCTGGCGCCCGCGCGCCGGATCGCGCGGGCCCGGACGCTTCTCCGCAGCACGCCTGGCCTGGCACTCCGCGTGGTGGATCACGGCGGGCGTGGCCGGCCTCGCACTGCAACTGGTCGGCGAGCACCTCTGGGTGGCGCACCCGCAGCTCGGCATCACCGGGGTGCTCGGCCTCGGTGGGGCCTGGGTCGGGGTCGCCTTCCTGATGTTGACGGTGTACGGCGAGGGGCGCATCCACTTCCTGCGGCGCTATCGCAACCCGGCCCAGGCGATGCCCGTGCGGCTGGTGCTGCTGGGGGATCCCGATGTGCAGTTCGGTCCGCTGCTGGGGCCCCTGGCCTCGGCGGGTTTCCTGCTCGAGTTCGGGGAGCAGCGCTGCTCTTCGGTGAGCGTTCCGGTACGCGTCGGGGCGGGTCCTCGGAATGCTCGGGAGCGTTGGGCCCTGGCGGCCGACGCGGCGCAGCTGACCGATCCGCGCTTCCACGAACGACTGCGGCGTCGCTCGAGCATCCGGCGCAGGCGTCAGTTCCTGCACGGATTGCACCACCTCTGGAAACGCGCAGGAACGCTGTCGGAGGCCGAAGCCACCGGTTTCTGGCTGGCGCCGCACCTGTGGTACGTGCCGCTGCTCTCCGCGGACTCGGGCGGCTCCGAGGACGACGCACGCGGCGACGGGATCCCGTACCACCCGCGCATTCCGCTCGAGGCGCGCGCGGAGGCTCGTGCTGTGCTGCGTGGGGCGGAGATCGACCTGCTCTTCATCGAGCGTGGCATCGAGAGCCGCAGTCTGCGACGGGTCTTCCTGGCGCTTTTCGAGTACCACGATCTGTTCGGGGGCGAGCGCCGCGCCGAGGAGCGCCATTTCGTCGGGATCCCCGGGATACGCGTCCTGATCGACGTGCACGAGCTCGGGAAATCCGCAGCGGGGGCTGCGCCTCGGGAGCCGGACTACAGCTCCCTCGGGAGTGCCCGCATCCTGCACCTGTTCCGCGATGACGGTGGCGACGAGGCGGATAGGCCTTCACCCAGGGACTTCCAGGGCGTACCCCTGGCCCGGGGCGGCAGTCCGCTGATGCATGTTTGATGACGGTGGGCCGCAAACGCGGCCCGGGACCTGGGCAGAGACTGGTTCCGAGGGCGGCGCGGCGTTATAGATGCGGGGCATGGGACCTACACCCGCAGACGCGACCGGATCCGTGGACCCCGATGGGGTCAACTACGAGAGCTCTCCCCTGGCGCGCGCCGAGTACATCAGCGCTGTCGTCCACCTCTATCGCGGTGAGCTCTACCGTTCCAATTCCTGGCGGCAGCGCCTGGATATGACCACCAACTGGGCGGTGTTCACCACCGCGGGCCTGCTCTCGTTCGCCTTCAGCTCGCCGACGCACTCGCACTGGATCCTGCTGATGGGGCTGGCCCTGATCGCGATCTTTCACGGCTTCGAGGCGCGCCGCTACCGGATCTGGCACGTCTGGCGATCACGGGTGCGCATGATCGAGGAGAACTTCTACGGTCCCATTCTGCGCCGCGACCCCCAGAGCCCGGACAGGCACTGGGGCGCGCTGGTCGCAGAGGACCTCTTCCGCCCACGCTTCAAGATCACCCGTTTGCCGGCCCTGCGCGCACGCCTCGTGCGCAACTACTGGGCGATCTACCTCGTCCTGCTACTGGCGTGGATCGTCAAGGTGTTCGTGGTCTCAGGATCCTCGGGGACCTGGATCGATCACCTGCGCGACAACAGCGTGGTGCTTCCCTGGTGGTTGCCCCTGGTGTACGTCGGCGCATTCCTGGGCAGCGTGCTGATCCTCTTGTGCGTCACGCCGCGTTCTCCAGGGAGCGAAGCCGACTACTGGACACTCGAGGAGGGCGCCGAACATGCGGGCGCCCTCTCGGAGGCCTGAGTTACCCGGGGGCCGGTGGCTCCCGGGCGCCTTGCCTACTCCTGCCAGCTGATCCCGAGGGCCGAGAGGCTCGGGACGAGGCCGGACACCGGGTTGGCCTGGAAGGTGATCCGTACCTGGTAGTACTGAGCGCCATCGAGGCCCGTCGGATTGGCGATGTCCGGATCCGCATCGTGCCAGGAGATGTCGTTGTTGTACGGAGAGACCCTGACGTTCGGGTCGAACGTCGAGCGGTTTCCGTCACTGTTGGGCGCGTACCAGTCGCCGTAGGCGTCCAGGCTCAGGGCGTTCTGCGTCTCCATCGCGTTGGGGCCGAAGTTCGTGATCGCGGTCGCGCCGCGCAACGCAATCTGGATCGACGTTCCACTGGGCTGGTCGGCGTTGACCGGCTCCACAACGGGCACGCCATACTTCGGGTTCAGGAAGTTGGTGCCCGGGGTCCCGGCCTCGCTCGCGCGCCGCCAGATCGAGTAGGAGCGGCTGATGCGCACGACGAGGTCCATCGATCCCACGTAGGTCGTGCGATCGTTGCCGGGGGTCGCCTGGTTGGCGGGGAATGAGCTCGGGTTGAAGCCACCGTTGGCCACGCTCTCCAGGTCCGGGTCGATTTCGACGCTACCCGTCGCGCCGACGCCGCCCGTGGAGTGGGCCCGGAAGAAGGGACGGAAATTGATGTTCTGGGTGACCGTCGTGTCGAGCATGTTGCTCGATGCGGCGCCGTTGTCGGGGAAGCAGCGGAACTCCATCAGCAGCGGGAGAGCAACGCTCTGGATGCTGTCCTCTTCCCAGCGAACGTCGCTGGTAAGCGTGTTGTCGGTGATCAGGCAGGTTCCGTCGAACCCGTTGCTGGTGGCCACGTGGAACGTGTAGGGCGGGACCTCGATCGGAGTGCCGGGGCCCGAGCCGATGACGCCTCCGCGAGTCAGGATGCCCGTGTCGCGCCAGGTGTAGTAGCTGAACTGGTCCGCGGGAATGTCCTGGTTCAGCGGGTACGGCACGAGGCGCGTGCCGGTCGCCGACGCGAAGATCTGACCGGGACTGATCGAGAAGCCACGGAAGCGCTCGTGCACCACCGTCAGGGGATCTTCTGTCAAGCTGAGGAGGTTGTCCTGGAAACGTGAGACCACGCCACTGTTGGGGAATAACGCCGTGGGGGGCGGGCCCGGGCAGATGTACTCATCCGGGGAGAAGCGGCCGTGGGAGAGCCGGATCTCGAACTGTGCGAAGTGGTCCGTGGAGACGAGGTCCTGGTACGGAGCCCAGTTGAGGCCTTCGATATCCAGGTTGTAACGGGTGGAGTCGTCGTAGGTCAGGTTGAGGTCGACCGGACGCCAGAAGGCCTGCAGCTTGCTGCCCGAGCTGGAGAGCGGCGTCGATGAGCCCTGGTTGGCCGGGATGGCGAGGGCGAAGACGGGCTGGGTGCGGTCGGTGACGGCCTCGAAGCGCGTCACGGATCGCGGGCGAATGACGCCCCGTGCCGTGTCGTAGAAGTGCTGGCCGGAGAACTCGGGCATGGGGGATTCGCCGTTGGCGACGTCCCCGATAGGCGCTTCCTCGTCGACGCCCGTGAAGCGTGTGACGTGGCCCGCGTTGTGCTGCACGTTCTGGCCGGCCTCGAGGGTGAAGGCGACGGCCGGAAGGGACGTCTCGAGGGTGTTGCCCGCGAGGTCCGTGGGCGGCAGCTGGCCGGGGTCCAGATGCAGGGTGTAGGGCTCGCTCTGCCCGCTGGCGTGGGCGAGCAAGACGGTCGGAATGAAGGTGAAGCGCAGCAGGTCGAGTGTGGACTCGATGCGCCCAATCACGAGGTCCGCGTTTTCGGTCGCGCCGGTGCGCGACAGCACCATGGAGTCGAAGGCGGAGAACGAGGCCGTGTCCATGGGCTCACCGAAGAGCACGCCGAAGCGCGAGTCCGTACCGATCCCCGTGTCGGGCGCCGTGCTCGGTGCCGGGTTGACCCTGACGAAGCAAGCTTGCTTGCCGGTGTCCGCGACCGGATCGTACGCGGAGAGGTAGGTGGCCGAACCCACGGCCGTCGCGGTCCAGTCGGCGGGCTCCATGAAGCCACTGGGATAAGCGAGCAGGCGAACGCGCACGTTCTGCACGAGACCCGTGGCGTCCGGGGGCAGGGCGTTCTCGATAACCTCCGCGAAGATTCCCGGCTGGGTGATCACGTCGCCGACGACGGGCGTCTGCGCGCAGGTCGCAGTGCTGAACTGGTAGGTGGGCAGGGTGAACTCGTCGGCGTCGTCCTGGGAGAACTGCAAGGGCGGCGAGGTGATGAAACCACCCTGGCTACCGATGACCCGGGGTGCTGTCGTGTCGGGCAGGAAACCGTTGAACGGGTCGCCGGTCACGGATTGCTGTCCACCGGAACGGAAATTACGGACGACCGGCATGACCGTCGAGCCGAAGTCGACGCTGCCATTGAGCGACGTCGAGAGTTCGTGGCCGGAGCGGTTCCTGACGATTGAAGTCTGCCCTGTCCCGAAATCCTCGATGGTCGGGACCTGCAGGGCCACGTTCGCCAGGTTCGTGTCCAGGCTGGGGGGGAAACCGGACGTGTTGACGGCCAGGCCCTCGCTGTCCTCGATGGACTCGATCTCCGAGATGGTCGGGTCGATGTAGGCGCGCGTCGGGTAGAAGCGCATCGCGCCGTCCACCATGACCAGGTCGCCGTGGTTGGGATCGGCGAAGACACGCGCGTCGTAGATGTCGGTGGCCGGGGAGCCGGTGCGCATGCGAATGGTCGTGCGCGTGATCAGGTTCGGGTCGAGCAGGTCGTCGAAGCGGACCACGATCGTCGCGTTGCGCGGCACCATCGTGAAGACGCCCGCTCCGCTGCCACCCTGGTCGGAGACCGGCGCGAGGTTGGCCTCGGCCGCGCGCAGGAAGCCGAAGAACTGGTCGCGCTCGCCGCCCGGGCTCGTGTCGGTGATGTCCCGTTCGATCACCAGCGATTGTCCACCGGTCACGGGGCTGGTCTCGAGCAGGTAGCTTCCAGGTGACGAGACCAGCGCGGGTCCGATCAGGAAGTCGTTCTGCATGAGCGTGCGTTCGCCGAGTTCATCGAGGCCGAAGACGTCGACGAGGCGACCCCAGAACGTCGAGTTGATGTGGACCTCCGTGGCGAGGCCCAGATTGTTCGCGTCGACGATGATGCTCGTTCCGCCCGGCCCGGTGACGATCGACCCGGGGGTGTTGCTGCCGCCCTGTTGCGACGACGAGCCGTTGCAAGCGCTCGCGGCCAGCAGCAGTGCGCCCGTGGCAACGGTGAGCAGCGGGGATTTCGGAGACGCGGAGACGTGGGTCGCGGGGGTGACGGTCATGGGGGGGGCTTTGACGATTGAGGGGACGGGTCGCTGTCGGAATGGCGCCGGGCCATCCGGCCCTGGGGCATGCTTCAGCAGGTCCGAGCCTTACCTATTGAATAATCTGGAACGGTGATCACCGTCCGAGTCCCTGAGCTTACCGGTCACTCGAAGCACGTGGCAAGCGAATCTGCTCGAGCAGCGTGTTCCGGCGGCCTGCGTGTGGGGGCCACGAAGAGAAGGATCACGGGGTGCACTGCAAAAATCATGCCTGGGGCGCCTCCAGTCCTGACTGGCCTCGTTGCCGCCCGGGTTCCGAGAAATGTGCGGTTGCGCTCGCCCCGCGCTCGCTTCCGAACGGGTTGGGGCTGGGTGCCGGGAGTGTTCGTCCGCCAGCCAGGCCCGGCCGAGCGGGCGCCAGGCCCCTCCAAAAGAGCCAGGAAGGCATCTCCCCTGGAACGGCAACAGGATTGTAACATCGGAGTGTGCCGAACCCTGATGGTGGCTCGAGGCCCCCATCACCCTCTCCTTGGTTCACCCGTCAGATCCGGGCTTCCCCAGCTCGAAAACCCCCTGCTGTCCATGCAAGACCACTCCTGTTCCGCGTTCCGCGTTCCCCTCAGTCTCCTGGCATCCATCGCCCTGGCCGGGACGTCCCTGGCCCTGGCCCCGGCGTTGCCCCAGTCGGCCGAGCCCGGCCAGGCACCCTCTTCGTCGACCGGCGAGCGGGTTCCCGCGTCGGCCATCGGTGAGGGCCGCATCATCAACATCATGGACCTGCATCGCGAGCAGGCACGCCAGCCCCTGGAGCAGACGCTGATCCAGCGTGCGCGCAACGGGGCACATGGCGTGTGGGCCGTGCCGTCGGCGAGCGCCCTGCAGCCCACCCATTCGGGCGAGCGCTACGTCGCCAACAAGTGGGGCGACACGAGCATGGGCATCGGCTTCCCGTCGCTGGTCGACCTGGACGGCGTGTGGATCGCCGGTCAGTCGGGCACTTCCGTGTGGCCCGCGGGCGTGCGCGTGGTCGGATTCCGCGCTGGGGTCGAGGTCGCCGGCACGAAGTGGTTCACCCAGGTCGGCGCCGAGCCAGTCTGGTTTGAGATCGCGCTCGAGGGCGTGGACCGCGTGGTCTTCGAGGCCCAGGCCGCCGTCGGTGGAGCCGCCTGGTACGGTCTCGACGACCTCACCTACACGCCTGTCGAGGGCGCCGAGGCGCGCCCGGTCGTGGTCGATTTCGACGACCTCGGTTTCAAGAGCAAGCTCACCGGATCCGGTTACCGCGGATTGACGTGGGAGGCTGGCACGGGCGACTACGAGGCCCAGGTCGAGGTTATCGAGCAGCCGTTGACGCGCGATCCCGGCGGCGTCCAGATCCAGCCCAACGGCACCCAGAGCTACGCGTTCGGCGGCTCGGGTACATCGCCCACCATCCAGCGCAACTTCCGCGGAGCGATCCTCTTCGACCCGGGCGCGAACTTCATTCCGCCGGATACGGTCGGCGCCGCGGGCCTCAACCACTTCGTCGAGGCCACCAACGCCAACTACTCCGTATTCACGAAGAACGGCACGCGCGTGGTCAATATCGCGCAGACATCGCTCTTCAATACGGGCAATTCGGTGGGTGATGCGCGCGTGCTCTTCGACCCGCATTCGCAGCGATTCTTCGCGATCACGACCGACTTCGATCAGCGCGTCTACCTGGCGGTTTCGGCGACCAGTGATCCGACCGGTGCCTATTTCACGAGCCAGATCATCGTGACCCAGGGCGCGGACAACGGCGCGTTCCCCGACTATCCGACCCTCGGAGTCGACCAGAACGGTGTCTACATCGAGTTCGCGATGTTCTTCTCGAACAACGTGACCATGACGATCTTCGTGATCGACAAGGCACCGCTCGTCGCCGGGAGTCAGAGCCTGGGCGCCGTCACGGCCTTCCGGGGCTTGCCCTGGCAGGGCGCGATGCAACCCTGCACCACCTACGGGACGCCCGGACCCGAGTACATCATCTCCTGGAACAACGCGACCAACCTGCGCCTGCGGCGCGTGACCGGACCGCGGAACAGTCCGACACTGACGAACCTCGGCAACGTGCCCGTGCCGTTCTTCAGCACGCCTCCCGACGTTCCGGCCATGGGTGCGTCCATACCCATCGATTCGGTCGACGACCGTTTGATGAACGCGGTCTACCGCAACGGGTCCGTCTGGGCTGCGCACGCGGTGGCTCGCAACGGTCGTGCCGCGGTGCGCTGGTATGAGATCAACCCGCTGACGTTGAGCCTGGTCCAGTCCGGCACGGTCGACGATGGCGTGCTCGGCTTCGTGATGCCGACCATCGCGGTCAACGCCGCCAACGACGTTGTGATGGGGTTCACAGGTTCCAGCGCGAACCAGTTCCCCGGCGCATATTTCTGTGGCCGCAAGTCCACGGATCCGGCCGGACAGATGTCCATCCCGATCGAGTACAAGGCCGGCCAGAACTCCTATCAGATTACCGACAGCTTCGGACGCAACCGCTGGGGTGATTACAGCCTGACCAGCGTGGACCCGGCGGACGACATGACGTTCTGGACGGTCCAGGAGTACACGGGTCCGAGCGCGAACACCTGGCGCACCTGGATCGCGGAGCTGACATTCCCTGGCATTGCCGACTGCAACAGCAACGGCATCGACGATGCGCTGGATATCTCCGGTGGCTTCAGTCAGGACTGCGACAGCAACGGTATCCCGGATGAATGCGATCCGGATTGCGACAACGACGGGATGCCCGACGGTTGTGAGACCGATTGCAACAACGACGGGACGCCGGACGACTGCGAGACCGGCCCGGACTGCAACAGCAACGGGATTCCGGACGACTGCGAGCTGGGCGGCAACGACTGCAACAGCAACGGCGTGCCGGACGAGTGCGATGTCATGAGCCTGGACTGTAACAACAACGGGATTCCGGACGATTGCGAGCTGGGCGGCAACGACTGCGACAGCAACGGCGTGCCGGACGACTGCGATGTCGTCATCCTGGACTGCAACAGCAACGGCATTCCGGACGACTGCGAGCTGGTCGGCAATGACTGCGACGGCAGTGGTGTTCCGGATGACTGCGAGCTGGGCGAATTTGACTGCAACAACAACGGCCTGCCCGATGACTGCGAGATTCTTGGCAACGACTGTGACAACAACGGCACGCTCGACGATTGCGATCCGGATTGTGACAACGACGGCAACCCGGACGCCTGCGAGCCGGACTGCGACAACGACGGGATCCCCAACGATTGCGAGACCGGGCCGGATTGCAACAGCAACGGGATCCCGGACGATTGCGAGCTGGTCGGCAACGACTGCAACAGCAACGGCACCCCGGATGACTGCGAGCTGGTCGGCAACGACTGCAACAGCAACGGGACGCCCGATGATTGCGAGCTGGCCGGAAACGACTGCAACAGCAACGGGACGCCCGATGATTGCGAGCTGGCCGGAAACGACTGCAACAGCAACGGCACCCCGGATGACTGCGAGACGGGGCCCGATTGCAACAGCAACGGGATCCCGGACGGGTGCGAGATCGCGGGCAATGACTGCAACAACAACGGCACCCCGGATGACTGCGAGCTGGTCGGCAACGACTGCAACAGCAACGGGACGCCCGATGATTGTGAGCTGGCCGGAAACGACTGCAACAGCAACGGCACCCCGGATGACTGCGAGACGGGGCCCGATTGCAACAGCAACGGGATCCCGGACGAGTGCGAGATCGCGGGCAATGACTGCAACAACAACGGCACCCCGGATGACTGCGAGCTGGTCGGCAACGACTGCAACAGCAACGGGACGCCCGATGATTGCGAGCTGGCCGGAAACGACTGCAACAGCAACGGCACCCCGGATGACTGCGAGACGGGGCCCGATTGCAACAGCAACGGGATCCCGGACGAGTGCGACCTGAGCTCGGGTTCGAGCATGGACACGGACGGCAACGGTGTGCCCGACGAGTGCGAGTTCGTCGGGGCGGTCTACTGTCCCGGCGCTCCCAACTCCGTCGGGAGCGGCGCCGAGATGCGTGGCCAGGGGAGCTCGGTCGTGGGGGACAACGCGTTCCGCCTGCAGACCAGCGCCCTGCCGCCGAATGTCTTCGGGATCCACTTCTATGGCCCGAACCAGATCCAGGTGGCCTTCGGGGACGGTTTCCGCTGCGTCGGCGGCCAGACCCAGCGTATCCAGCCCATCAGTCAGGCGGATATGAGCGGCATGGTGGATCGTGCTCTCAACCTGACGGTGCCGGCGCTGGCGCTGATCGCTGCCGGCACGACCTGGAACTTCCAGCTGTGGTATCGGGATCAGAATGGACCGGGCGGCACCGGGTTCAACCTGACGAACGGTGTTGAGGTGAGCTTCCAGTAGGGGACTCCCCGCCACCTGACCGAACGACGGCGTCGCTCCCTGACCGGGGGCGGCGCCGTCCGCCGTTTGTGCTCGCGCCCGGGCTTTTGAAGCCTTCGGCCTTCCATCCGCAGCGGCCAGTGGCCACGATCTGTCGCCCTTGCTCAACGCTGGTAACGATGTCTGGATCGGTGTCGACGGTGGTGCGACCAGCGTCAAGGCGGGTGCCGTGCGCGTGCTCGACGGCGGCCGCTTGGCGCTGCTCGGAGCCCCTGTCGAGCACGCGTTCGGGGCTGAACCCGGATTTAGCCCGGTCGAGCTCGGGCGCCAGCTGACCGAGCTCGCCCGTGGTTGCGTCGATGTGGGAGCCGAGGAGCGTGCCGCTGGAGCTCATCGCATCGGCGTCTACGCGCAGGCTGTATGCGAGCTGGCGCGACGCGCTCCCGAGGTCGCCGATCGGGGCTCCGTGCAGCTGGCTCTGTGCGCTCCCGGGCGCACCGGAAGCGATCGGCGCGGCCTGCTCGCCGTTCGCAACGGGCCCCGTCAGCCGCGGTTTCTCGACGAGCTCGAACGCGCCCTGCGCGACGGTTCTCTCCCGCGGTTGAGGCCGCCCGCAAGCATCGACTCGGACGGAACCGCGGCCGGCTGGGGCGAGCAGTTTGGCGTCGATGGGGCGTTTGTCGGCGTCGAGCACGCCTACGCTGTCGGTTGCGGTACGGGCGTGGCCGAGTCCCTCAAGGTCGACGGTCGGCTGTGTGAGGCGCAGGGCTTTCCGGATGGATGGCGTGTGCCATGGCAGGCGGATGAGAGTGGCCGTTGCGAGGAGGACAAGCTCTCGATGTCCGCCCTGACCCGGCGCTGGCGTGAGGTGGGCGAGGACAGCGCGCGGGCATGCGCCTATCCCGAGCCCGCCGCGCGCGCCGGATTGCAGGTTGCACGGGGCGTGCTGCAGGAGTTGGCCCGTGCGCTGGCCGACTTCCTGGCCGAACGCTTCACCCTGTTGCAGGCGCGCGGCGTGCTGCTGCAGCGCGTGGTGCTCGCTCAACGGGCGGCCGCCCTGTTCGCTGACCCCGAACTCGAGGTCTGCTTCGCAGCGCCGCTGCGCGCGCGCCTGGAGCAGGGCATCGGATCGGCCGCACGTGGGCCGGGTTTCCTGGTCCCGTCGCGCCTGCGCAGTGCACCTGTACTCGGAACCGTGGCGCGCGCTCTCGGCTGGCCGGCCCAGGTGGACTGACCCATGACCGCAGGTGAGAGCGCTACGTCCTTCAGCTCCGTCGACTGGATGGTCGTCGCGGGCGTGTTGTTCTTGATCACGGTGCTCGGCAAGACGTTGGCCGGTCGCCAGAGCTCCATGCGCGACTTCTTCCTGGGCGGACGCAAGTTGCCATGGCTGGCGGTGAGCGCGTCCATCATCGCGACGGAGATCTCGGCTGTGACCTACATCAGCCTGCCGTCCGTGGTCTTCAGGGAAGGCGGCGACATCACCTACCTGCAGCTGGGTCTGATCGGGTCCTTTCTGGCGCGCGCCGTGGTGGCTTACATTCTGGTGCCGGCCTACTTCGAGGAGGAAATCTACAGCCCCTACGACTACATGGGCGCGCGCCTGGGCGAGGGCGTACGTTGCATGACGACCGTGCTCTTCTCCCTCGGTGGTGTGCTTGGGCAATCGGCCCGGGTCTACCTGACGGCGGTTGTGTTGCAGGTGCTCCTGGCGCCCGAGCTGGAGTGGTTCAGCGCACATGTGGGCTGGGACCCGCTCGTGACGTCCGTGCTGGTCATCGGTGTCGTGGCGGTGGTCTGGACCTGGATGGGGGGCATCGCAGCGGTCGTGTGGACCGACGTGTTCCTGTTCATGCTCTTCATCGTGGGGATAGGCGTCAGCCTGTGGGTCGTGCACGATCGGGTCTCTGGCGGACTCGGAGCGGCCCTGTCGGACGGCCTTGCGGCGGGCAAGTTCCGCTTCTTCGACACGCGCTGGGACCCGACGCGGGCGTACACGATCTGGGTCGCTTGCATCGCGGCGCCGTGGGGCAATATCGGACCCTACGGAACGGATCAACTGATCACCCAGCGGCTGCTGTGCTGCAAGAACGCCATCGACGCCCGTCGTGCGATGCTCTGGAGCACCCTGTCGATCGTGATCACCTTCGCGGTGGCGATCGTCGGGGTCGGACTGTGGGCCTTCTACCGCGAGCACCCGTTGACGGGCGACCTGGCCGCGTCCGTCGCCTCGCAACCCGATCGCGTCTTCCCGGTCTTCATCAGCACGTCGATCCCGACTGGGCTGCGCGGTCTCGTGATCGCGGGTGCGTTCGCGGCCGCGATCTCGAGCCTCGATTCGATCCTGGCCGCCCTCTCGCAGACGTCGATGTCGACGTTTGTGCTGCCCCTGCGCCGTCGACTGGGGCGCGCAGCAGAGCGCGAGCCCGGTGTCCGCGAGACCCTGTTCCTGTCCCGTACCTGCGTCCTCATCTGGGGCGTCCTGCTCTGTGCCGCGGCCATCGGAATGAGCTGGATTGCGGACCGTTACGACTCCCTGCTCGACCTGGCGCTGGCGATGATGGGCTACACGGGCGGGGCCTTGCTGGCCGCATTCTTCCTGGCCTACCTGGGGCCACGCCGGGGTGCGAGCGGCTTCGTCTGGTCCGCGCCCCTGTCTATCCTGGTCGTCTTCGCCCTGGTCTGGCACGCGCCCTGGGCCCTGTGGGTCTGCTGGGCGGGGCTGGCTTGCCTGGCTCTGGCCTGGATCCTCCTGCGTCTGCGTCCCCTGTGGGTGCAGCCGGCGCTGCGCCTGGCCCTGGTCCTGCAGAGCCTGGCGCTGCTGGTTGGTTTCGGAGTCGTGATCGGACTCTGGCGATACGCTACATTCGACGGCGATCGTGTCATCGCGTTTCCCTGGTACATCCCATGTGGCAGCTTGGTCGCCTTCCTGTTTGCTCTCGTTCTCGATCGACGCTCGTTTCTCGCGGACGAGTGAGCGTGATCGGCGTCGTGCTCGCCCTGTGCTTCATGACGGGGGCGCGTGCGCAGGCACCCCGTGAGCTGCCGCAGCGTGCACTCTGGGTGACCCGTTTCGACTACCGCTCGGCGGAGGATGTTCGGCGCGCGATCGACCGCTGCGCGGATCTGGGCTTCGACACGGTGCTGTTTCAGGTGCGCGGCAACGCGACGGTCTTCTATCGGTCGAAGCTGGAGCCCTGGGCCGAGCAGCTGGGCTGGAAGGATCCGGGCTTCGATCCGCTGCAGGTGGCCATCGATCGCGCACACGAACGGGGCCTCGGCCTGCACGCCTGGGTCAACGTCATGCCCGGCTGGTGGGGGACAAAGCTGCCGGCCCATCAGGAACACCTCTACTACCAGCGACCCGAGTGGTTCTGGTATGACCAGCACGGCAAGCGTCAGCCCCTGTGCGAGCGCTTTTACGTGAGCCTCAACCCATGTCTGCCCGCGGTGCGCAAGTACCTGGTCGGCATCATGACCGAGATCGTCGGCAACTACGCGGTGGATGGGCTGCACCTCGACTACCTGCGTTTTCCGAACGAGTCGCCGGCGATCCCGACGGGTAGCGGTCGGGACTACCCGCGCGATCCGGGCTCGGTCTCCCTGTTCACCCGCGCCAGCGGCGGCAAACCCGAGGAGCATCCGCAGGCCTGGGACGCCTGGCGCTCGGAGCAGGTCACGCGCCTGCTGCGCGAGATCCGCGTGGCGGTCAAGAGGCGCGCGCCCGAGCTGGTGCTCTCCGCAGCCGTCGGAGCCGATCCCGAGCGCGCCCTCGATCATTTTCAAGATGTGGTCGGGTGGCTGTCGGAGGGACTGCTCGACGTGGTGTTCCCCATGAACTACACCGCGGACGAGGAGCTCTTCAGGAAGCGCCTCGGCGTCTGGCGCAACCTGGGCGGTGAAACCCATGTCGTGCTCGGGACGATGATCGCCCAGGGCGATGTGCAGCTTCGGAAACGCCAGCTGCTGCAGGCGGCGTCCGAGATCGGGGCCTTTGCCGCATTTGCCTACGGCGGCCTCTTCGATTCCCGCGACGACACCCTCGAGGCCCAGAACGATGCCGCGCGCGCGGATCGCGAACAACGCCGCGCGCTGCTCACGCCCGTCTTCCAGCGGATTGCGAACGAGTGAGCGCGTCCGCGGCTCCGACCGGCTCCGGAGTGAGCGCTGGCACGACGGTGATCGCGCTGGGTTGCGTGCTCGCGGCGCCCCTGGCGATCCAGGCCAGGGACTCGCTCGCTCTGCTGGCCTGGTTGACGTTGCTGGCCGCGCCGACGGGTGCGTTGTACATCGGGAGCTCGGCTCGGCGTCGCTCCAGCGCGCTGGCACTCGTCGCGATCTGGGTCGTGCTCTGCTGGCTCGCATTGCCGCGGCCCGCCGCTGCCGCGTTCGGGTCGACGGTCGGCGCGCTCTCGGGCCTGGGCCTGCTGGGGGCTGCGGTCGGGCGCGGATTCCGAAGTCCGGTCACGGCGGTGGCAGCCTGCCTGCTGGCGGGCGTACTGCTGACCTGGGTGGCGCCCGCGGGCTGCCTGTTGCGCGGCGCGCCATGGCCGCCCGCGGTGGGTGCGATCCTGCTGGACCTCTCGCCCCTTTCCTTGACCGCGGAGAGCGCCGGGGTCGACTGGATGCGACATCCTTTTGTCTACGACAGCGTTGGAAGTGCCTCGATAGGCCCTGAGCTGCGCTCACCGTGGGGTGGGCTTGCAGGACCGCTCTGCTTTGTGTTGGGATGCACGCTCCTGCTCGCGGTGCGCGCCACCGTCACGAGCAAAACTGGGCTGGAGGGCCCACCGATCCACTGATGAGCGACCCGATTCCGCGCAAGTTCTTCTGCACGTTTCCACAGGACCTGATCTCCGAACCGATCATCACGCACACGCTGGGTGAGAAGTTCCAGGTCGTGCCGAACATCCGTGCCGCCAGCATCACCGAGACCATGGCGCTCGTGGCGGTCGAGATCGAGGGGGCCGCGGACCAGATCGAGGCCTCGGTCGAATACCTGCGTGAACGCGGTGTCAAGGTTGAGGAGATCGCGGACGGGGACGAGATCCCGAGCGTCTGACCGATCCCGAAACCCGTGCGTCTTTCGGTCGTCTGCGGTCTCGCGATCGCCTCGTGCTCCTCGGTCTCCCCGTTCGAGGAGGCGCGTACCTGGCCCACGCCCACGCGCGGGGCAGTCGTCTCCGAGCATCGCCTGGCCACGGCGGAGGGCGTGCGTGTCCTGGAGGCGGGTGGCAACGCGGCCGACGCCGCGGTCGCGATGGCGTTGACCCTGGCCGTCGTCTATCCGAAGGCCGGAAACCTCGGCGGCGGCGGGTTCGCGCTCTGGGTGCCGCACGAAGGCCAGGCTGCCACGCTCGATTTCCGGGAGGTCACGCCGCACGGTATCGGCGCGGACCTCTACATGGACGAGGCCGGCGAGGTCGTTGCGGACCGCTCGCTGTCCACTCCGCTCGCCGTCGGAGTGCCCGGCACCCCGGCCGGCCTGTTCGAGCTCTACGAGCGCTTTGGCTCGGGCAACATCCGCTTCTCCAAGCTCTGCGCGCGTGCCATCGCCCTGGCCAACCTCGGCTTCGAGGTCGACGGTTGGCTGGCGGACGATTTGCGCAGATCGTCCATCCGGGAGCGCCTGGAGCGCGACCCTGCGGCCAGCCAGCGTTACTACCCGGGCGGCATCCCGCTCTCCGAGGGCGAGGTCCTGAGGCAGCCAGATCTGGCCGCCACGCTCGCCCTGTTCGCGCGTAGCGGCGCCAGTGGTTTCTACCGCGGGAAGGTCGCGGACGACATCCTGGCCGCGCTGACGGCCGCGGACGAGCGTTGCGGCCTCCCGACCCGCGGGCGCGGGATGGATCACGCCGACCTCGAAGCGTACACCGTGCGCTTTCCAGCTCCGGTCGTCGGTTGGATGCGCGGTTCCCAGATCATCAGCATGGGGCCGCCCAGTTCCGGAGGCATCGCCCTGCTCCAGATCCTGTCGATCCTGGATGGTTTCCCCCTGGAGGCAGAGCGGGACGCGACGCTCGAGCAGGCCGAACTTGCCCTCGACGGCGCGAGCTCCTCGGTCGGCCTGTCCGCGCGCGCGGCGCACTGGTGGATCGAGGCCATGCGCATCGCCTTCGTGAACCGTGCCCAGCACCTCGGGGATCCGGCATTCCACACGGTGCCGGTCGACGACCTGCTCTCCGCGGGAAGCATCGCGCAGTACCGCATCGGTATCGGGGAGACGGCCGACCTGGATGTCGCTCCCCTCGGCCCGTCCCCCTCGATCGAGAGCACAGAAACAACGCACCTCTCGGTCATCGATCGAGACGGCAATGCGGTCAGCCTGACGACGACCCTGAACGCCGCCTTCGGCAGCGGGATTCTCGTACCCGGCGCCGGCTTCCTGCTGAACAACGAACTCGATGACTTCTCGATATCCCCGGGCACCCCGAACCAGTTCGGCTTGGTGGGCGGTGAAGCCAATCAGTTGCTCCCGGGCAAGCGCCCCCTTTCGTCGATGACGCCCACGGTCGTCCGCGCCGGTGGGCAGCGCACCACGATGGTCCTCGGCGCCCCGGGCGGTCCGCGCATCATCACCGCCGTGGCCCAGACCCTGTTGCGCGTGCTGGTCTACGGCCAGAGCCTGATGGACGCCGTGGCAGCACCGCGCCTCCACCAGCAGTGGCGCCCGGCGGTCACGGCCTTCGAGGAGGGCTGGCCCGCCGACATGCTGGAGATCCTGGAGGCTGAGCACGGGCACGCGCTCGAGGTTGAGGAGGGGGCTAGCTTCGGCTCCATCCAGGCCATCTGGATCGGACCCGACGGCCAGCCCATCGCAGTCAGCGATCCGCGCCGCGGCGGGCGGGGTGGCCTCGAAGGCGACAGCAGCATTCCGGCTCGGGGAAATACGGAGCCCGGGCAATCTCCACCACATGGCAGAGGGCGGCATTAGCTTGCTAGCCGGCTAGGGCCATGTGGTGGAGATTGCCCGGGCTCCGTATTTCCCCGTCACGGATTGCCCGGGGCGCTGCTTCTGGCCACAATCCTGCTCAGTCTCGCTGACACGGCTGGGCCCAGGGTTCCTATCCGCGGCCGCATCTTGACCTTCAAGGGCATCGGCGGCTCGGAGTTCGGTTGCGAGTTGCGCGTGCAGTCGACCTGGCCCGAGGAGAGCAACGGTCCCCCAGAATAGGCCCTGAATTTTCCATGCCCCTTACCACCGGCCAATCCCTCTCTTTCTATAAAATCCTCGGTCCCCTCGGGGCGGGAGGCATGGGGGAGGTCTACCGGGCGCGCGACACGCGGCTCGAGCGCGAGGTCGCGATCAAGGTGCTGCCCGAGGAGCTCGCGGACGACGACGAGCGCTTGATGCGCTTCGAGCGCGAGGCCAAGACGCTGGCGTCGCTCAATCACCCCAACGTCGCCGGGATTCACAATGTCGACAAGGAGGGAGACGTCTGCTTCCTCGCGCTGGAGCTGGTGCCCGGGGAGGACCTGTCGGAGCGCCTGTCGCGCGGGCCGCTGCCGTTTGACGAGGCGCTCGATGTTTGCCAGCAGATCGCCACGGGACTGGATGCTGCGCACGAGGCGGGCGTCGTGCATCGCGACCTGAAGCCGGCCAACGTGCGCATCACGACCGGCGGCGTGGTCAAGATCCTGGACTTCGGACTCGCGAAGGCGATGCATCCGCGGACGTCGACCAGTGGAACGTCGACCGCGCAATCTGACAGCTTCGCCATGACGGTGGATGGCACGATCCTCGGCACTCCGACGTACATGAGCCCCGAACAGGCGCGCGGCAAGCCCATCGATCGGCGCACGGATATCTGGGCCTTCGGGTGCGTGCTGTACGAGTGCCTGACGGGGAAGCGCGCGTTCGGAGGTGAGTCCATGACCGACGTCCTCGCCGCGATCGTGAGCGAGGAGCCTGATTGGAACGGCCTGCCCACGGACACGCCGGTGCACTTGCGCGCGCTCCTCGCGCGCTGCCTCGACAAGGATCCCCGGACGCGGCTGCGTGACATCGGCGAGGCGCGTGTCCGGCTCGCCGAACCGCAGCCTCTCTTCGAGGATCACGTATCGGAGGGCTTGCGGCCACAGCCCACAATAGCTCGTCGACAGGCGTGGCTCCCCTGGGCGATCGCAATCGCCGCCGTCGGTCTGGCGGGGGCGAGCCTCTTGAGCGAGTCGGAGGAAGCCGCACCGAATCGTCAGGTGCGATTCACGATCCGGCACCCAAGCGAGGGCTCCGCAATCGTTCACAGCCCGGTCGTGGCACCCGACGGAAGTTACGTCGCTTACATCGCGAGCGAGGGCAATGTGGAGCGCCTTTGGGTCCGCGAGCTCGACGCGGACGAGCCGCGCGCGCTTCCGGGCACGGAGGGAGCGAGTGCGCCGTTCGTCTCTCCGGACGGCCGCTTCCTGGGCTTCTACGCCGGCAACAAGCTGAAGAAGGTCGCCGTCTCCGGCGGCACTCCGGTCGAGATAGGCGACATCACGAACAACCCGGGAGCTGCGTGGAGGGCCGACGGCACGATCGTGTATACGCCCACCTGGACCTCCGGACTCGTGCAAACGCGAGCCGAGGGTGGCGCGGTCGAAGAGCTGACGACGCTCGATCCAGAGTCGGGGGAGATCGGTCACTTCTGGCCCACCCCCATGCCGGACGGTCAAGCGCTTCTCTATACGGTTTACACCACGGCCGGCACGCTTAACAAGGCGCGCATCGAGTTGCTCGACTCGCCCAGCGGCCCATCGCGATTCGTCACCGACGGCGCGCAACCGATACCGCTCGCAACGGGACATTTACTCTACTTCCGCGCGGGCGTGTACGAACTGGCGCCGTTCGATGCGCTGAGCGGGATGATCACGGGGCCGCCGAGAACGGTCTTCGATGAGCTGGCGCCGCTCGATTCGCAGGGGAGCTCGCAGCGCTTCGTTTCGATATCGACGAGCGGTGTGATGGCGTACGTGAAGCGAAGCAACGACATGACGTTTACACCGCGCAGTTGGTTCTGGCTGGACTCGTCAGGCGAGCTTGAGGCGATCCCGCTACCCACGCAGACGCTGGGGGATCCGGCGCTGTCTCCCGATGGCTCCCTGGCGATCGTGCGCATGGTCGCGGGCGACAGAGATATCTTCGTTCATGACCTGGAAGACGGTACCGAGACGCGCATCACGACTGAGTCGGTCAACATCTTCCCCAAGTGGAGCCCCAATGGCGACCGCGTACTGTACAAGTCGCTGCTGAACGGCTCGTACGACATCTTCGAGGCGGATTCGACGGGTGCACGAGCAGCGAAGCCGCTCTACACGCGCGAAGTCGACCTGGACCTCGGCGGGCTCACACTGGACGGCAAGGCGCTGCTCGTGACGATTTCCGGAGGCAGCGCCGGCGAGGACATCGTGCTCGTCGACCTGGAGAGCGGAGAGCTGGAAACGCTCGTCGCGACACCGGGCAACGATGAAAATCCCACTCTCTCGCCCGACGGTAGGTTCATGGCCTACACTTCGGACGTGTCCGGTACAACCCATGTGTATGTCGTGCCGCTCTCTGGTGAGAGCGGCCCCGTCAAGGTCTCCCGCGGCGGGGGCGACTCCCCTTCCTGGGCGACCGGCGGCGCGCAGCTCGCGTTTAACGACGGCACGCAGGTCGTGCTCGCGGACATCTCGTTTAAAGACGAGCTGCTGCGCGCAGGTCGGCCGGTTCCGTTCGTAAGAGACGGCTTTTCCGAAGACTTGAAAGAGCGCTACACGGGCGATTTTGCGATCAACGCCGAGGGCAACAGAATGATCATCGGCCTGCTCGACGAGCCGACGCGCGCCGAGATCGAGGTTGTCCTGGACGGATTCGCGATGCTAGGCATCCGCTAGCTTTCAGGCTCATGCCCCTCTCCACAGGCCAGTCCCTTTCCTTCTACGAGATCCTCGGTCCCCTCGGGGCGGGAGGCATGGGGGAGGTCTACCGGGCGCGCGACACGCGGCTCGATCGCGAGGTCGCGATCAAGGTGCTGCCCGAGGAGCTCGCGGACGACGGCGAGCGCTTGATGCGCTTCGAGCGCGAGGCCAAGACGCTGGCGTCGCTCAATCACCCCAACGTCGCCGGGATTCACAATGTCGACAAGGAGGGGGACGTCTGCTTCCTCGCGCTGGAGCTGGTGCCCGGGGAGGACCTGTCGGAGCGCCTGTCGCGTGGGCCGCTGCCGTTTGACGAGGCGCTCGATATTTGCCGGCAGATCGCCACGGGACTGGATGCTGCGCACGAGGCGGGAGTCGTGCATCGCGACCTGAAGCCGGCCAACGTGCGCATCACGACCAGCGGCGTGGTCAAGATCCTGGACTTCGGACTCGCGAAGGCGATGCACCCGCGGACATCGAACAGTGGAACGTCGACCGCACAGTCGGACAGCTTCGCCATGACGGTGGACGGCATGATCCTCGGCACGCCGACGTACATGAGCCCCGAACAGGCGCGCGGCAAGCCGATCGATCGGCGCACGGATATCTGGGCCTTCGGGTGCGTGCTGTACGAGTGCCTGACAGGCAAACGGGCGTTTGATGGGGGCACCTTCTCGGACGTGACGGCTGCGATCTTGAAGGGTGAGCCGGATTGGTCGGAGCTGGACGGTCGCGTTTCGGCGCAAACCGCGCGCTTGCTCAAGCGCTGCCTGGAGAAGGACCCGGCCAGGAGAATCCGCGACATCGGTGACGTTGGACTCGAGATCGACGAGCTCTTGTCGAGCGATCCATCGGGGTCGGCGCAGGAGGAAAAGGCGGGACGGTCGGCGTCGGGGCTTCGGCTGGCCGTCGTGGGGGTGATCGGCGCCGTGCTCGGTGCGCTGCTGTGGCGCGCGATGGGGGGGCCGGCAGTGGACGAGACCCATCAGGATTCGCAGCGGATGCGTCTCGCCATTCAGGTTGCGGTGAACCAGGAAGTGGTGACCAAGGAGAATTCGCTGCTCGCCTTCTCCCCGGATGGAAACAGCATCGTCTTCATCGGGATGGATAACGGGCGGCAGGTTCTTCTCCGTCGCGCGCTGGACGATCCTCTAGCGATCCCGATACCCGGCACCGAGGACGGTCAGGCGCCCTTCTTCTCGCCCGATGGCCGCTGGATCGGGTTCACGAAATCGAACGAGCTGATGCGGGTCGCCGCCGAGGGGGGGCGGCCGTTCCACATCGCCGAGTCGCGCGGCGCCGGGGGTGCTGCGTGGCTCGAGGACGGCACGATCGTCTTCGCTCCGATATATTCCGACGGGCTCTTTCGCATCTCGGCCGACGGTGGCGCACGGGAGCGCCTCACGACCCCGGACCGTGCGAACGGCGAGCTCGGACACTGGTGGCCCGAGCCTCTCGCCGGAGGACGCTACGTCCTCTTCACCGCTTTCCAGACCCCCGTCGATCGCTCGCGGGTCGGTGTCCTGGATCTCGAGACCGGTGAGACTCGCTGGGTGGTCGAGGGAGGGTTCTTCGGGCGTTACGTATCGACCGGGCACCTGTTGTACTGCAAGGGGACGCGCTTGTACGCCGTTCGGTTCGACGCGCAGAGCGCAACTGCGACGGGCGCCGCGGTTGCGGTACTCGACGACCTGATGGTGAGTCAGACCAACGCTCTGGTAGTGGCCACCGTCTCGAGCCGCGGTACACTGGCCTACGTGACGGCGTCGCTCGGCGATCCGTTGCGAGAGCTCTCGTGGCTGGACCGCAGCGGAGTTGCCAGTCCGGCCGTGGAGGAGTTGCGACGCTACACCACCGTCAGCCTCTCACCCGACGACCGGCAGGCGGCACTCACGATCCAGGGTGAGAGCCAGGACCTCTGGACCTATTCGTTCGAGCGCGGCACGCTGTCGCGCCTGACGAGCGGTGAAGACACCGAATTCGATCCCAAATGGTCGCGCGACGGTCGCGAGCTCTTCTACGTCGTCGATCGCCCGCCCTTCGAGCTCCACCGCATCACGGTGGGCGATCCCGAGTCCGGCCGGCCGATCTGGGATGAAACGACGGAGCTCGACACCACCAGCATCGCTGTGGCGCCGGACGGCGACACGATCGCTTACGTATTGTCGGAAGAGGGAACGGGGGCCAACCTCTACGCTCGCAGGCTCGACGGTAGCGGGCCGCCGATGCTGATCCGCAACGGCCGCAGCGACGAAGAACTTCCCTCCTTCTCACCCGACGGAAACTGGGTCGTGTACCAATCGGCCGAAACCGGTCGCATCGAAATCTACGTCGAGTCGTACGTGGGTACAGGCGAGCGAGCGCAGGTGTCGTCCGGCGGAGGTGTCGAGCCGCTCTGGGCCCGGAACGGGGAGATCTTCTATCGTCACGATGACGAGCTGCATGTCGTCTCGACCCGCCTCGGGGAGCACTTCGAGTTCGATCCGCCAGTGCAGCTGCTCTCAATCCAGCTGGAACACAGCTCAGTCACCTCCCGAACGTACGACGTCACGGCCGATGGGCAACGCGTCCTCGTGTTGAGCTCCCCCGAGGCGAGCCGTCCACGGCAGATCGAGATCGTGCCCGATTGGACGAAGGAGCTGGAGCGCCTGCTACCGGAGTGAACGCGGAGATACGGAGCCCGGGCAATCTCCACCACATGGCCCTAGCCGGCCAGCAAGCTATAAGGCAGCTCTCTGCCATGTGGTGGAGATTGCCCGGGCTCCGTATCTCCGCCGCAACCACCAGCTCCCGCCCGAGTCTTCCTCGTAGGAGGAAGTCATGGTGGATAGACATCGGGGGGATTCCCCAGGCGCGTGGCATCACGTCATGAACCGGGGGGTTGCGCGGCGGATGGTGATCGAGAACGAGCGGGACGCGGAGGAGTTTCGTGCCTGTCTCCTGCGGGTCGTCGAGGGAGGACTCATTGAGATTCACGCCTATTGCCTGATGGGGACGCACTTTCACATGCTCGTGCGCAGTCCGAAGGGTGAACTTGCACGCGCGATGATGCTCATGCAGAACCGCTACGCTCGGTGGTTCAATCGAGGACGGCGTCGCGATGGGCCACTGTGGAGGGGACGCTTCCTGTCGAAGCTCGTTTGCTCGGAGGCCTACTGGCACACCCTGGTTCGATACATCGATCACAATCCGGTCAAGGCAGGGATTGTGCTGTGTCCCGACGCGTATCGGCTCGGGAGCGCGTGGCATTACGCGCGAAAATCAGGACCGCCATGGTTGACGCGCGCTGAGGTCGAGCAAACCGTGCGCGAGGAGCTGAGGAATGCGGTCTACGACCCGGCGGATTACTGCTCCGTCTTCGGCGACCCTCTCTCGCGCTCGGGACAATGGATGCTCGAGCGGAACGGCTTTAGCCATGCCGACGTCGAGGGCAGCTTCGTGGACCTGGTGGGGGCTGCCCCGGACCGGGTGAGAGCCTGGATGCGGCGCAAGGCCCGGCTCGCGGACGGGGACCCGATGGTGGGCGCCGGAGTCATCGACCCCGACGTCCTGATCGCTGTGGTGACCGAGCACCAGCTCGAGGATCCGGACTGGTCCGTGCGCCCCGGCCGACGCGCCAAGCCCGGTTGGCGGGCGCTGACCTGCGCTCTGCTGCATCAGGTCAGCGGTTGCACGATCGACGAGATCGCAACACGTGTCGGCGTTGGAGCCAGTACGGTATGGCGGCACCTGCACCAACATCCAGGCCTGCTGCTCGGCGATCCCCAGTACGAGCGGCGGTGCGAAGAGGGACTCTCGCGAGTGATGGCCGCCGAATATGGAGGGGATGGTGCGGTGTCGGTGTAGGTGGAGGAGATTCTGCGGGCTCGGTATCTAGCGAAAGAGCGACGGCGACAGGACCTGCATGTTCGCGTGCAGCTGGTCGTAGGCGCGGTCCATGGGCGTGAACCCACCGGGTGTGATCTGGCTTCGTAGATCGTCCTGCTCGAACGGATCGACCTGCGCTCCGCCTGCAACCGGGCGGTACAAGTTGTAGAAACTCTCCACGACCTGGATGCTGCCGTCTGCGGCTTCGACTTCGTTGCGGATGAGCTTGTACTGCGCATCGCGGATCGCGCGCTGGTGTCGGGTCGGCCGGTAGTTGGCCGGCGGCCGGTTTGCGGTCGGGATGAAGTTGGGACCGAACTTCTCCACGAGCATTGTCTCTCGAAGGGGCGTGCGCCGGCCTCTCAAGTAGGGCGCGAATGACACGGAGTCCTCGGCCGGATGATTGGGCTTGGGCGACCCGGCGACCTCCGCAAAGGTGGCGAGTAGATCCGTGGAGCTCACCAGCTCATGACACACTCCGTGTACGACACCGGGGCCCTTGACGATCATCGGCACGTTCACGCCGCCCTGGAAGAGCGTCCCCTTGCCGTGATCTGGATCGAACGGCGCGGCGACGGCGCCGGAGATCACGCCGGTGGTTCCATCCGGATACCGGTCGCCCGCAGTTCCGTTGTCGCCGATAAAGAAGACCACGCTGCGATCCGTCAACCCCTCGGCGTCGAGGTCGCACAAGAGGCGGCCGATCTCGTTGTCCATCCACTGCACCATGCAGCGCGCCTCGACCTTGAAATCGCCGTCGAAGTCGCAGGTCGGATCCGTGGTGAATCCGAGACAACTGCTGAGGTACGGTGGTGCCGCGGGCTCGTTTGCCGGCCGGTGCGGAGCATTGAAGGCGACGTACAGGAACCAGGGTTCGGGCAGCGTTCCGATAAGGGCGATCGCATCGTCGATCGTGTCCACCGTGGCGTACTCGCCGGGTGAAGGAGTGACCGTCGTGTTCTCGTCGAGCAGAATCTGGCAAGGCATGCGCGCGTCCTGACCGCATTCATCGAGCTGCGGATCGATCGATGTGGCGAAGGTTTTCTGCCAGCGGTTGTAGCCGGACCCTGGGCCCGTCTGCAGGTTGTAGAGCGAGCCCGCCCAGAGGTCGAACCACGCACCATCAGTCGATGCGGGCCTCCCGAGTGCATGGCCCCAGTCCTCCGGCTGATTCGATGGGCCCAGGTGCCACTTGCCTACCGCCGCGTTCGCGTACGCAGGCATCTGTTTGCGCAGGATCTGGGGTAGGGTGATCTCGGATTGCTGCAGTCCGGTCGCTGATCCCTGGGCTAGCACGAGGGCGCCCATACCTGTTCGGTGGGAGTAGCGGCCAGTCATGATCTGTGCCCGGGACGGTGTGCAGGAGGGCGATGTCCAGCAGTCCGTGAACAGGAGTCCTTCGTCGGCCAGCCAATCGAGTGCCGGCGTCGGCGGCGGCGGAGGATCTGTGGGAAGGTCCGGGTAGTACGGCTCGTAGCTTCGCAGGAAGTCCGTTCCGAGGTCGTCGGCCACGATCAGCAGGATGTTCGGCGCCGCTGCGCTAACCACATGCCTGTTTCGCGGCCAACCTGCCCGTCTCCGTCCAGGACCGAAACCGGGACTGAGAGAACGAGTGCAGCAAAGGGCGTTGCGGTGCGACGGTCCATGGTCCCTTATATTATACCCGCCGGGTACAGAGCGGGTGGGATGTGACTGATACAACATTCCCCCTCACGTGGCGCCGGGGAGGACGCTGTGGCCACGATGCCCATTGAACTGATCCTTCACCCAACTGGACATAGCACCCATGAGTGACACGCTTCTCCCGGGCGTCGTCGGAGTCGTCAGCGCCGACATCGCCGTTCCCGAACACGAACGGGAGTTGCGCTTCTACTCACGTGTACTCAACACGGGTGAGATACCGCTCTGGCGTGACGATCTGATGAATGACCTCGACCAGCCGATCATTGGCTTGGGCGCGCGCATCGCGGAATATTCTCGTATCCCGCATCCAATGGATGCCGCACATTCCCCAAGGCCCACGCATTCACTTTGCATCTGATCGCCGCTCCCGAGACAGACGTCAGGCGCGCAGCAGAGAAGGTCGCGCGAGATGCGCTCGGCGAGGCCACGCGTCGCGCGAGCGAAGGCAAGCTGGCGGTGGCAGCACAACGGATGAGCGAGTCGCTGCCCCAGGTCCTGAGCACCAACGGCCTGGATCACCCAGGTCTCAACGAAGCCCGAGCGAGTCTGGCAGTTTGATGTCGCAGATGGGCGATCCCGCCGGGGCCCACGCGCTCGGGGAATCCGCCGCGCGGGTCAGTAGATCAGCTCTAAAAGAAAAGGCCCCGTTCCGACGGGGGCGTCGGAACGGGGCACCGTCTTGGGGACGGCCCTTGGTCTTCTTGCTGCGCTGTGCGGGGGCTCGCCCCGCGCGCTGGTGAATTATATATCGTCGAGGTCGTCGAGGTCGTCGAGTGCTGCGTCATCGAGTCCCGACGCGTCCTCTTCTGCTTCTTCCGGCTCCAGGCCGGTGAACTCGAGCCAGTACTGGTCGCTCTCCGCCGAGCGCTCCCAGACCTGGATCCAGAGGCGCACAACCTTCTTGTTGTACACGACGTCCTTGTCCTCGGTGCTGTACTTCCAGCCCAGGTTCTTGCCGTTCGCGATGGTCATCAGCAACTTCTGCGCGATGTCACCGTCGCGGTAGCCCGTCTTCGTGGAGAAGTCGATCGCACGCAGCTTGTTGACGATGGCCGGGAAGGCCTTCTTGCCGTGCTCGACGAGTGCGCGCTCAGCGCGCTTGCCGGCCGCCCCCGCTTCCTGGTCGAGGAAGGTATTCGCGAGCTCCTGGATCTCGTTCCAGTCGTCGCTGGAGGTCCCGGGTAGAGCCTCGAAGTCCTCATAGCCGGTCAGGTCGATGCTGGCCGGGTCGTTCCCGGAGGTAACCGCCGGACTCTTGACGTCTGCGTCCGGAGTGGTGCCGTCTGGCTTGGCGCCCGCCGCGCCACCCTCGGTCGCCGAAGCGCTGCCCGGGTTGGCGTCTGCGACGGGGGCGTCGCCCGTGGCTTCGCCGGTGCCGGCTTCCGGTGTGGCGTCCGCCGCCGGATTCGGCGTGCCCGCGCCGAGGCTGGCGGTCTCGACGCCATCGGTCGTACCCGCCGCTGCGGCATCTTCGTTGCCCGTGGTGGCGTCGACGAGATTGCCCTCGGCCGCCTGGACCACGTCCGCGTCGCCGCCTTCGATGGCGCCCGCACCGAGGTACTTCCACGCTCCGAATCCGCCGCCCGCGAGGACCACGACGCCGACCAGCATCGGTATCGGGCTACGCTTGTTGTCGGTATCACTGGACTTGTCGCGGCCCTTGGAGCCCTTGCGGGCGCCCTTGGCCGAGCCCGTGCTGGCTCGCTTGCGCGAGGCGCCGGCGCTGGCGCGCTTGCTGGCGGAGCGTGCTGCCGGCTTGCGCTCGGCTTCTTCTCCATCGGCCTCGTCGGTCTTGCGCGCGGAGGCACGCGCGGGCTTCGCAGCATCCCGGCGGCTGGTCTTGGGAGCGCTCGCCTTGGCGGCCGCACGGCGCGCGGGCTTCTCGTTGCGCGCCTCGGGAGCGGCGGCCGCGGGCTTCGGAGCCTCCGCGCCGCGAGCAGCTTCGGCATCCGCCACGCGGCGTGCCATCAGCTTCTCCTTCATCGTCGGACCTTCGCGTCGCTTGTTCTTCATGGGGATCTCGTCCCACGCGTCCTTATCGGTCGCGGGCTGCTTGGGTGTCTTGGCCATCGCGGGCGCTTTCGGCTTGGGGGTGGGGGGAGCGGCCTTCGGCTGCTCTCTCTTGGGGATGGGCCTGGTCGTGGCCTGCGGCTGTTCTTTGGCTGCGGCCGGTTTGGGCGCAGGTGTCGGAGCCAGGGGCTTCGTGGTCGGCAGCGCAGATGCGCCTGCCGAATCTACCGAGCGGCGGATCTCTGTCCAGTTCGGGTTGCCGGCAGCGCTGTTCGCCATGGCGGGTGCCTCGGGCGCGGCTTTCGGCATGGGAGGCGGCGACGCAGCCGCCGGTGTTTCGGCCAGCTCGGGTCGCGGTGTCGGCTTCTCGACCTTCTTCGCCACGACCGGTTGTGGCTTGGGTTTCGGCAATTCCGGCGCCTTGGTGACCTTGGGCGGCTCGGGTGCCTTCGGCGTTTCCGGTGCCTTGGCCACTTCGGGTGCTTTGGGCGCCTCGGCGGCAGGCGTCGACGGTTTGGGCTTGCTCTCGGGCGTATCTGTGGCCGCGACGGGCTGCTGCGCAGCGTCCGGGGCATCCGTGCGGACATCGGCCTCGATCTCGACGGCGCCCTTGGTGCACTCAGGGCACTTGGCACGGCTGGCCGTGAAACTCGTGGGGATCTTGTAGTGCACCCCACAGGAGGAGCACTTTCCGACGCGGTATTCCATTGGGATCGATTTCAAAAGGCCATACGTACCGGCCTTGGAGGCCTGGCAGCAGATATCAGCACCCTAAACCATACTCTCGACCGGGGACTGGTGTGGAGTTTTTGGTACTCGGGGCCGTCTTTTCGCGCATGCGGCGCCTTGGGGCCCTACTCGTCCTCGGCCAGGGGATCGGGGACCTCGGGGGCCTCCGTGAATCGATTGAACTTGCGGTCGTACCACCCGAACCACTGCTTGAGGCCACTCTCCTGGCGCTCCTCCGTGGCCCCCAGGGTGATGTGCGGTTTGAAGCTCGTGTAGTGGCCGGTGATGTCCATCAGGGCCATGTTGACCTGCTGCAACTTCATGCCCGAGTCCATGTCCGTGTGGGGGATCTCCGCGATGACCGTCAGCAGGGCAGGGATGGCCTGCTTGCCGATCTCCGTCAGCCCTTCCTTGGCCTTGATGCGGACCCTACCCGCGGCCTCGATGTCCGTCAGCTCGGCCACCAGGCCGTCGATCTTCTCGCGCAGCTCGGCCGTCGTGTCCGGCATGTAAGGGATGCGTCGAACCGTGCTCTCGATCACCCTCGAGCCATCGCTCAGGGTCTTGCGAACGACCTTGGGCTTGGCGTCCTCGACGGCTGCTCTGGCGCCGCGGTCGATGGCCTTCTGCTCCTCCTCCGAGATCCAGCGCGTCCAGCCATAGGCCTTCCAGCGCCCGTCGAGCTTCACCAGGCGCCACTCCACGTGTCGGTTGGCAGCTTCCGCATCCTCGCGGTGCGCGACGCGCACGCGCACCAGATGCTCCTCGTTGTCCTGTGTCTCGATCCAGCCGTCGAAGGGCTCCCACCTGGCGATCAGCTCGCTGGCGGAACCGCGCGTGAGGTCCGCGACCACCTGCGCCTGGATCTCCGTCTGGCGCGTGCGCGCGACCTCGCTCCAGCTGCCCTCGTCGGGGTGCGTGAAGGCCCAGGCGCGGGCCCAGTCCACGGCGATCAGCAACTGGGCCTCGTTCTGCCCGAAGGCCGCCGTGTGCATCTCCAGCGCGAACTGCACCGCTGCGGAATCCCAGCCGCTGCCGTCGGTCTCCTGGGCGACCTGCTTGGTGACGGTCTCGACGGGCGCCCTCTTCGGCGCCGCCGTGCTGTCCTCGGATCCGCGGCCGAACATCATGAACAGGGCGATGCCCACGACCACGACGCCCCCGATCATCATGTATCGGGTGCTGTCCCCGGAGCTGGAACTGGACCGGCGGCCGCCCGTGGCGCGCGGTCGTGCGACGAACACTCGCGAGCACTCGGGGCAGCGCAGCTTGGCGCCCTCCTTGCTGCTGGGCAGGGTCGTTTCAAAGTCGCAGGAGGGGCAGTGGATCAGCATGGCGCGGGATGCGGGATGAGGGGTGGGGAAGCGGGGTCGGGCCTGAGCCGTACGTTACCGGGCAGGTCCCGGTCCAGCAACTCGGGCGCTTCCCGCGGGGCCCTCGCGGGATGTCCCACGGCTTCGATGTTTGGGGATTGGCTACCGGGGGCTAACATCCGGGGCCACCGGGAGACTCCATCGTGTCCAGCAGCACCCAGCCCAGCTCCGAGCCTCCGTCGACCGTCTTCCAGCTCGAGTGCCCCTTCGAGCCCACGGGGGACCAGCCGCAGGCGATCGCGACCCTGGCGGAGGGACTGCGCGCGGACGAGCGCCACCAGTGCTTGCTCGGCATCACCGGCTCGGGCAAGACCTTCACCATGGCCTCGGTCATCGCCGAGATCGGCAAGCCGGCGCTGGTGCTCTCGCCCAACAAGACGCTGGCGGCGCAGCTCTACGGGGAGTTCAAGGAGCTCTTTCCGCACAACGCGGTCGAGTACTTCGTCAGCTATTACGACTACTACCAGCCCGAGGCCTACGTCGCCTCAAGCGACACCTTCATCGAGAAGGATGCCAGCCGCAACGAGAACATCGAGCGCCTGCGCAACAGCGCCACGCGCTCGCTGCTCGACCGCCAGGACGTGATCATCATCGCCTCCGTGTCCTGCATCTACGGACTGGGCTCGCCCTCGAACTACAGCCGCATGGCGCTCACGCTGGAGGTCGGCCAGGCGATCGAGCGCGACACCCTGCTGCGCCAGCTGACCCAGATGCAGTACGCGCGCAACAACATCGACTTCCGGCGCGGGACGTTCCGTGCGCGCGGGGACGTGGTCGAGATCTTCCCGGCCTACGAGGAGGGCGAGGTCATCCGGGTCGAGTTCTTCGGAGACGAGATCGAGAGCCTGGTGCACGTCAATCCCTTGCTGGGGGAGGTGCTGCGCGAAGCGACGAGCGTCACGGTCTACCCGCAGAACCACTACGTGACCCCGACCGACCGGCTCGAGCGCGCCATTCCGAAGATCGAGGTCGAGCTCAAGGAGCGCGTCGAGGAGCTGCACGAGCAGAAGCGTCACCTCGAGGCCCAGCGCCTCGAGCAGCGCACGCGCTACGACCTGGAGCTGATGCGCACGGTGGGCGTCTGCAACGGCATCGAGAACTACTCGCGCTACATGGACGGCCGCAAGCCGGGCGAGGCGCCCTTCACCCTGCTGCACTACTTCCCCAAGGAGTGGACGCTCTTCGTAGACGAGAGCCACGTGTCCGTCTCCCAGGTGGGCGCCATGTACAAAGGCGACCGCTCGCGCAAGGAGACCCTGGTCGAGCACGGATTCCGCCTACCCAGCGCGCTCGACAACCGGCCGCTCAAGTTCGAGGAGTTCGAGGGCCTGGTCGAGCGCGCCGTCTACGTTTCGGCCACGCCCGGCCCCTACGAGATGAAGCACTCCCAGCGCTTTGCCGAGCAGGTCGTGCGTCCCACGGGCCTGCTCGACCCGCCGATCGAGGTGCGTCCCGCGCGCACCCAGGTGGACGACCTGCTGAACGAGGTGCGCAAGGTGACCGAGACCGGTTGGCGCGTGCTCGTGACCACGTTGACCAAGCGCTCGGCCGAGGAACTGACCACCTACTACAGCGAGCTTGGCCTGCGCGTGCGCTACCTGCACTCCGAGATCGACACCATCGAGCGCACGGCCATCCTGCGCGACCTGCGCGCCGGCGAGTTCGACGTGCTGGTCGGCATCAACCTCCTGCGCGAGGGTCTCGACCTGCCCGAGGTGGCCCTGGTTGCCGTGCTCGACGCGGACAAGGAGGGCTTCCTGCGCTCCTCGACCTCCCTGATCCAGACCTGCGGCCGCGCCGCGCGCAACGTCGAGGGCCGCGTCATCTTCTACGCGGACAAGGAGACGCGTTCGATGCGCTACGCCCTGGACGAGGTCGAACGCCGGCGCATCATCCAGATGGTCTACAACGAGAAGCACGGAATCACCCCGACCACGATCATCAAGCCCGTGCGCGACA
This sequence comes from Planctomycetota bacterium, assembly GCA_047618565.1. GTDB lineage: Bacteria > Planctomycetota > UBA1135 > UBA1135 > JBLHKW01. The sequence goes on along the minus strand of JBLHKW010000019.1, from coordinate 436 downwards.
GCCTCGACGCGCTCTACGAGATGGACTACGCCGACGTGGCCGAAACGGGCCCCGCCTACGGTCAAACGGTCCAGGACGAAGCGTTGACCTGGAGCGCTCCACGCCTACGCGGAGAGATCGCAAAGGTCCAGGCGGACATGCTGCTGGCCGCGGGAGAGCTGCGTTTCGAGGACGCGACGTCGCTGCGTGATCGGTTGAAGGAGCTGGAAGCGCTGGAGCTCAAGCGCTGACACAACACTTCCCGCGACGCCTGCATGTGGGCTCCGGGGAGCGCTGGCGAGCGCCGTGGGCTACTCGAGGACGACCCACAGCTCGGAGAGCTTGGAGGGCCAACTGGAAACGCCGTCGAAGGAGCCGTCGCGGCGTACATTTCCGCCGACGATCGTCAGTCCTTCGATCTGGAGCTGAAGCTTGGGCTCGGCCATCGAGCTGCTCA
>JBLHKW010000018.1:0-43042 GCA_047618565.1 Planctomycetota bacterium | reverse complement strand
AGCAGCCCGTTGAAAAACTCCCTACTCGACTTCGCCCTCTCCGCCGCCGCTGCGTCGTGCTCGTCGAGCCGTGCTGCGACGAAGATGGCTTCGTCTCGCTACGGGACTTTTTCAACGGGCTGCTAGCAGGCCCTCGCCCTCCACGTGCATCGTTTTACGATTGGTAATCGCCTGAGTCTGCACGCGACCCGCTTGCTGGTCGCGTGCGTGGCGAGCCTCGCTGCGGGTACCACCCTCGCCCAGGAGCTGGACCTATCGCCGGACGTGGTGGAATTGACGAGCGGCCGCCGCATCAAGGGGCGCGTCGTCTTCCAGGACGACGAGGGCGTGACGATGCGCATCGGCAGCCGCGAAAAAGTCTACGATCGGGAGAAGGTCGTGTCGGTCGAGGCGATCACCGACAAGCTGCCTCGCGCCCTGGACCTCATCGACAGCCTGCCCTACGGAAGCGTGGGTCTGCACCTGGACGCTGCCGGTGAGCTCGCGGACCTCGGTCTGCCGCGCGAGGCGCGCCTGCTCTACTGGCGCGTTCTAGGCTTCGACCCGGAGGAACGCCGTGCACACGAGGGCCTGGGTTCCCGGCGCAGTTCGAACCGCTGGCTGGTTCCCGGGGGGAAGCGCGCCACGACCCTGGAGAAGCTCAAGGTCAAGAGTGCGGATTGGGGCGGCGCCTGGGAGTTCGAGACGACCCACTTCCGACTGCGCTCCAACCTGCCACTGGAGACAGCCTTGACGGCATGTTTAGACCTGGAACGCATCTACCGGGGCTTCTACGCGACCTTTGGCGCCGCCTTTGAACTGCACGAGGTCATCGAACCGATGGAGGTCTCGATCCACGCGGATCGCAGCTCCTACCCGGAGCTGTCGAGCCACCTTGGCGGGTATTTCAGCCCGGCCGACAACCGGCTGTACATGGACGCATCCAGCGGGCTCGAGCGGCCGTTGCTGGCCCACGAGGTCACGCACCAGCTGCTCTTCAATACGGCCTACCGGACCCGCAAGCGCTCGGGCCACATCCCTGGCTGGTTGGACGAGGGGCTCGCGCAGTACATGCAGGCGGCCGCCAGGCCGCTGGGCGAGAGCCTGGCGTTCAGGCCGGGTACGGAGGTCCCGGCCTGGCTTTCCGAGCACGCCGTTGCGCAGGATCCTTTCACGTTGAAGCGCGTGCTGAACCTCGACCAGACGGCGTTTCGGGGATCGGAAAGCCGCCTCAAGTACGCTCAATCCTGGAGCCTGGTTCAGTTCTGCCTGCACGCTGACGACGGTCTGTACCGACCGGGTTTTCTGCGTTACATTAATGGTTGCTATCGCGGCCAGTCTTCAGGTACGCACTTTACCAAGGCATTCAAGATGGACGCCGAGGAGCTGGAGCTACCCTGGCTCAAGTGGGTGCGCGGGCAAGCGAATCGATGATCGCGCAGCTGCAACGGAGCGGGTAAATCATGGGGCTATTCGGGTTCTTCAAGAAGCACGACAAGCAGGGGCCAGGGCCCGAGCTCCTGGCGCAAATCCAGGCATGGATCAGCGACCTGGGGGACCAGCACTGGGAAACGCGGCTGCGAGCCTGTGACAGTCTGGGCGAGCTAGGTCCAGTCGCGCGCCGTGCGACGCCAAAACTCCAGGAGCTCATCGTTGATGAGCACGGCGACGTCTGCCTGGCCGCGGCAAGAGCCCTCAGCAATATTGAACGCGGTCTCTAGCAGACCGTTGATAACCTCATCCGGCGCCAGGCCGGATCCTCCACTCCGGTGCGGCGCGTGAAAGCCTCTCCGAATCCACCGATTCGCCTGCGTTTCCAGGCATCACACCGAAGCGGATGCTGTCGCCCTGGCGCCGAAGCACTTCATCTACGGCCTGCTGGCCCGGTCCGAGGGCCCATGACAAGCGCCGGCTGGGCGGTTTTGGGGTGGGTCGGGGAACCTGTCCAAGCACGCCAGCGTCCAAGGGCTGCTTGGCGGGAACCTCATGAGTCTTGATTGGGGAGAACCACCGCGCAGACCCAAGTCTGTATATCCCGCCAAGCTCCCCAACCCTTCGGTGCCGATCCAGCCGCCCGCCACGCCCCAAGAAGCCGGTAAAGTTCTAATTAGCCGGCTTCGCCCGACCCGCTCTCCGTCCTATCCTCAGGGTTGGTGGCCCGCACGGTCGATGTTCTGGAGGGGCGCATGAAGCCCCAGCGAGCCTGTGGATGAATCGATGATGTACACGTGGGTAGTGAGTTTCCTCTGTGCCGGAGCGTCTGTCGCACCCGGTACGGCCGCCGCGCTGCGCCCGTCCAGCGCAGCGGCCCAGGTCGCCGCGCTGGATCCCGACGAGTCGACCGACATCGATCCGCCCGGCTGGGTCAAGCTCGAGCACTTCCAGGACGTTCAGGTCGAGGAGTACAGAACGCTCCATCCCGAGAACGGTCGCGTCGTGCTGATCGGAACCCGCACGCTCGCCGGCGTTGCCCACGGGCCCGAGTGGAGCTACTGGCCCAACGGCGCCCCGCGCATCCAACGCGTCTGGGTGGATGGCCACATGCAAGGCCCCTACAAGGCCTGGTTCACGAGCGGCATGCGACGTCTTGAAGGTCTGATGAAGAACGACGGTCGCGACGGTCCCTGGCACCGATACTCCGAGAAGAGCCACCTCACTTCACTCAGCGAGTACCAGGATGGCGTGCCCCACGGCGCGTTCCGGGAGTTCTACGCGAGCGGCAAGGACAAGTCCGAGCGACACTTCGACAAAGGTGTCCAGGTCGGTGTCGAGGCGCGCTGGAGTGGCAAGGGCAAGCCGGAGTTCGAGGCCCATTGGGAAGCTGGTGAACTGCACGGTCCGTGGAAGCGCATGGCGCTCGCGAAGGGGCCGGCGGGGCCGCAGGGGACCTACTCGCATGGCAAGCGCGAGGGGATCTGGATCGAGGTCACCCACAAGGGCGTGACCATCTCCGAGGTGGCCTATGTCGACGGGGTGATGGAAGGTGTCCGCAAGACCTGGCGCGCGGACGGCACCCTTGCAACCGAGGCCTACCAGGAGCATGGCAAGGAGACAGGCCCCTTCAGCGCATATCACGTGAATGGCAACAGGCAGATGACGGGCGAGAAAGTGGATGGCCAGCGCGAGGGCATGTGGACCTACTGGAAAGCCGACGGTTCTCCGGAGCCCGTCTTCAGCGGCACCTACGAGAACGACGTCAAGGTGGCCGACTGACCCGTCCTGACCCCTGAATGACAGGCCCGGAAGGCCCCGAGCCTTGGCCGGGATCCGCCTGCCGCCGCCAACACTTCTCTTGCACCCGCGTACACCGCTTCTTTACTGCCCGCTGCCCGACCATGTTTATCCACTCCCTCAGCCTGCTCTCCCTCGCCCTCCTAGCAATGCCTTTACCGGCCCAGGAGAACGGTGTTGCCGAAGCGCAGGGCGAGCTCATGGCGTTCTTCCACCCCAACGGGGCCAAGGCGCGCGAGGGCCACATCTACCAGGGACGGCGGCACGGCGAATGGAAGACCTGGTACAAGAACGGCACGCTGGCCTCCATCGGTGACTACCATGACTATCAGCGGGTCGGTTTCTGGCGCACCTGGCGCGACGATGGGACCCGGGAAACGGAGTCCCAATATATCGCAGGGCGTCGGCACGGCGACTTCACTGCGTGGCATCCGAACGAGGAGAAGGCGCTCGTTGGCCGCTACGCCGATGGCAGTCGCGAGGGAACCTGGAACGTATACCGCGTCGACACCACCCTTGGGCGTACGCTGGAATACGTTGCCGGAGCGCGCACAGGTCCGATCACGATCATGAACTCGTCCGGTGGCGTGCTGGAGAAAGGCCAGGTGAGACGCGGCTTACGCCAGGGCACGTGGACCAAATACCATGAGAACGGCAAGAAGGCGGGCACAGGTGACTACACCAACGGCGGGGAACAAGGCCCCTGGACTTTCTTCGACGAGAACGGCATCAAGGATGGGCAGGGGCCCTTCATCGAGGGCGAGCAACACGGGTTCTGGACCGGCTATCACCCGAATGGCAACAAGAGCTTCGAGGGACAGTTCATCCAGGGCAAGCAGACCGGGCCCTGGGTCCTGTACTGGCCGAACACCCAGAAGAAGGGCGAGGGCAAGTGCGAGAACGGCAGCTGGCAAGGCGATTGGACCTTCTGGAACCGGGACGGAACACCGAACACCGGCGACACGGGCATGTACGACCAGGGCGAGCTGATCCAGTGAAATCGCTGACCAAACAGACTGACATGATTACGACCTGTACGCACCTCCTGCTCGCCTTGGCCCCGATCGGGATCGGCGCGCAGGAAACCGTGATCTTCAATCCGGAGGAGGGCAGTACCCTCGAGAAGGTCTGGACGACGAAGCACACATTGCTCGTGACCAACATGAACCGTTCCCAGGCTGGCGCCGAACGCGCCGTCAGCATGACGTCGAACGGTATCGGGAGCGAACAGGTCCTGGGTGCGGTAGATGAGTACCTGGCCATGGGTCCGGCGCAGCCCCAACGATTCCGCCGGACCTACCACAAGGGCCGGCGCACGACTCAGATGATGCGCCGCGACAAAGCGGGGGAGACCTCGGGCAGCGGGGAGAAGATCCGGCAGAAGCTGGAGCTCCGCGGGACGAGTGTCATTTTCACCTGGGTGCCCGAGAAAGGCGAGTACGGCAAGTACTACGACGAAAGCGAGTTTGACGAGATCTATCTCCCGACGCTGCGGCCCGATCTGGACCTGGCCTTCCTCTTGCCGAGCGGCCCTGTCGAGTCCGGCGATGTCTGGACACTGCCCGCGGAGTCCATGATCGACCTGTTGGGGCACGGCGGCACGCTGCCCTTCGCTGAGGTACCGGACAAGGACGACTTCCTGATCCGCGCGATGGACTCAGGCGTCGCGGGCGGCCTCGACCAGGTCTTCGGCGGCGACGCGGCCGGTGACGTCGAGATCGCGTTTCAAGAAGTGCGCGAGCTCAACGGGCGTCGCCTCGCCGTACTGACAGTGACCTGCGACGTGCACTACGAGCGTGACCGCACGGAGTTCGTCCAGGACAACACGATTCGCCTCGAGCGCCGTGAAGGAATCGATTACCTCGAGGCCTACCTGACCGTGGCCGTGAAGGGCAGTGGCGAAATTCTCTGGGACGTGGAGCGAAACATCCCGTTCGCGCTGGTCTTCGCTGGTGAGGAGACGGTGTTCGCACGCGTCACGCACCACGCCCCGATGGACCCCGAGGGAACCGATCGCTCCCAGAATGTGACCCTCACGGGCGGACTTCAGATCCAGGCGACGTTCACGCCCGGCGTCTGAAGCACGGGCTGACCCCCGCCTCTCATTCGCAGAAGGTGATCGCCAGTGCGTCGGAAAGCCCGACACCAGAGGCGTCGCCGGGATCGCTGAACCACATCTGGTACACGCGCGTCGTGCCAATCATCGACGGGTGCATCGGCACGACAACCCGCGCCGAGAGGTCGTTAAAACTGAAGGACGCCTCACGCCGGTACGGCGTACCGACGTGGATCGTGCCGCCTCCAAAGGGCCGATGAGCGACCGTTGGCCCGCTGAAGAGAATGCCGTGGCCACTCAGGAGTCCCTGATCGGTGCCCAGTCGGATGCGGTGACGGGCGATGCTGGGCACGCCCGTGATGGTCATGCGAGGTGAGGTTCCGATCGAGGTCACCTTCGGCACTCCGATGCGCACGGGGGGGGCGCACGGCTCCACCGCTGGATCGAAAGGAATCGGGTTCGAGAGGTCCTCGAAGAGTGCTCCGGGGCGCTTCACGATGATGTTACCGGGCCCGGCGTCCAGGGGCACATCGACGACGATGCGGGTACCGCCTGCGCTGGCCGGAAGACCGGTCACCTCGATCGTCGCTCCACCGCCTCCGGGAATGAGCCGCGTGAACCAGATGTCGTTGCCGTTCGCTGCAAAGTTCTCGCCGACCAGGGTGACCTGGCCCGCAAGGCCAAGCTCGTAGGTGTCGATGCGCGCCTTGCTCGCCAAGCGTATGCCATAGATGGCCTGGATGCCCCCGATGTCGTCGAGCTCCAGGGAGCGCAGGGGCACGCCGCGCCCGGTCGTGTCGGTGCTCATCGTGGCTGCGGCGGCGGCGTGGCCCAGACCCAGAACATGCCCGAACTCGTGGGCCGCGACACCCTGCAGGTCGAATCTGTTTTCCGAGCTCGCCGGGACAGGACCGGGACCGTCGTACCAGATCGTCGGTCCTCGAAAGAACCGGATGCGCCATCCGTCGCTACTCGGCAACTCCGCGAAGGCGCGGATGCCGCCGCCACTCGCGTCGAGCTGTGAAATGACATTCGCGTCCGTGTTTCCCGGACCGATCGCCCGGCCCAGATAGTAGACGTCGAAGTTGGACGCACCCGAACCGACCTGTTCCTGGCTCGGATCCGAGAGGCCCGAGCCGTGCGGTCCGCTGCCCCATTCCGCGACGCCCTTCCAGAGGGCCATCTCCGCCCCGGAGGCGCCCGGATAGTCGGGATCGGGCTCCATGTTCCGATTGGCCGTCGCGTCAGTGAAGTTCGGGAAGATCCTGAAGTCACGCTGGCCCAGGTCGAGCACCTCGCCATTCAGCTGAAATGCGGTCCCCTGGGATGCGCTGAGGACGACGACGGCACCCATGCCAATTACGGGCAGCACTAGTGACAAAAATCTCATTGCGGTGAACTCTCCTAGCCCGTGTGACGGCGCCTCCAAGGGCCGCTGTCGGTACCTGCCTGCCGGGCGCTACGCGCCCGCGGACCCCTTGCCTTGTATCCCCCCGGATATGGGCCCCAAGAAAAGTACCACGCCAGGCGCCGGGCGGCCCAAAAACGCCCTGGCGGATCGCGCACCAGGCACGCATCTGGCGCTTGCTCCCGAAGAATGCGGGGATGCAGGTGCGCGCACCTCTGCGGACGGACGATAATGCGCCCGTGCGTCCCCTGCATCTGGTGCTGCTCCTCGTTGCGATCTGCCTCTCGGTCGCCCTGCGTGCCCCCGGGCTGAGCGGGTTTTCCATCACCCATTGGGACGAGGGATTGGCCTGGCGTGGCGCGCGCTATTTCCTGTCCAGGGGACACGACGGGCACTACAGCCCGACTCATGGGCCACCGCTCGTATCCCTCGCCATGGCCGCCTGGTCCTGGCTCTTCGGTCCGCGAGCGAGCGCCGCGGTCTGGCTCAACATGCTCCTGGCAACCGGAGCCGTGCCGCTCATCTACTGGGTCGCTCGCCAGGTCGCGACACCGCGTGCGGGCCTGCTCGCAGCCTTCCTTCTGGCCGGCTCCGGCCTGCACGCCATGTTCGCGCGCTCGCTCCTCACGGAAAGCGCGTACATCTTCTTTCTGTTGCTTTCCCTCGGCCTCAGTCTGCGCGCACTCTCGAGTTTGCGACCGGGTTGGTTTCTGGCCGCGGGCCTGGCCGTTGCCTGCACACAGGCCACGAAATACAACGGCTGCCTGGCGGCGGTCCCGCTCGCGACGCTCCTGATCGCGCGCTTCGTGCGCACACCGGAGAGCGGCGGCGTCGGCACCCTGGCAACACGCCTGGCCTTGCTCGGACTACCTGCCGTCGCGTGCATCGCGGCCAACCTTGGCGCGATCGCGATGATGGGGGACCTGGACGCATTCCTCGAGCACTACGGTGGCTACGTCGGCCAGACAACGGACCTGAGCACGCTCGGCTCCACACTCGCGTGGGTCATGCCCTGGGCCGCACTAGGCGTATCCGCACTCGGCGTCGCCCTGACGCTCGGGCGCGGCGAGCGGCCGACGCTGATCCACCTGACGCTGCTGCTCTACGCCGTATTTCTGCTGCGCTACTCCTTCTACCTGCGCCTGCTGGCGCCGGTCGCGACCCTGTTGCTGCTGTGCGCAGCACTCGGCCTCGACGCCCTGGCCCTACGCCTGCCGCGCAGCGCCAGAGCGGCCGTCATCGGTCTCGTCCTGATCGCCGTGGGCGCTCAATCCGTGGCGCGCGCCGGGCGCTACTACATGCCCGCCTTTGACGGCTACCGGAGTGCGAGCGCATGGCTGAACTCACAGACCGATCGCCCGACGACCCTCATCGCGGGCCAGGAGTTCGTCTGGGACTACCTCGAGTTCAAGGCCCCCGTGGTCGCCCTCCCGAGCCGCAGCGCGAGCGCCATCCTCGACGCCAGCACGGACATCCAGCTCGTGATCGACGTGGGAGCCTTCTCACGCCTGCGCCCCTGGAGCCTGGAGAGCATCTATCCGCTCCTACGCGAGCGCCACCACGTTCGGAGCTTCGACGCGACCCTGAATCTGGACGCCCTGCAGAACAATCTGACCCTGGATGAGCTGCAGCGGCTGGACTCGGACCCGGAGCTGCGGGAGCGCGTGCTCCAGATCCACGTATTCAGGCTCTCCAGCGGGCAGCTGAAGCAGCTCCTGCGCACGACCGACTGACTTCCGGGCCGTGCGGGCTTGAAGCTCCCGTCCTGCGCCGCAGAATACGCGGTCCCAGATCGAGGTTCGCCCGTCGCGCGCCCCCCCAACTCCCCGAGCCGGTCCCGACCGCCCCAATCCAGCAGCATGACCACCCAGACCGAAACACACCACTTCGAAGCCGAAGTTCAGGAGGTCCTGAACCTCGTCATCCACTCGCTCTACACGAACCGCGAGATCTTCCTGCGAGAGCTGCTCTCCAACGCGAGCGACGCACTCGACAAGCTGCGCTTCGAGTCGCTCACCCGCAGTGAACTGGTTCAGGAAGGTGAGGTCCTTGGGATCGCGCTCAGCGTCGACCCGGAGGAGCGCTCGCTCTGCATTGCCGACAACGGTATCGGAATGAGCCATGACGAGCTGGTCGAGAACCTCGGAACCATCGCGAACTCGGGTACGCGGCGCTTCATCGAGGCGCTCGCGGAGCGCAAGGAGAACGAGGGCGAGAACCCCGACCTGATCGGACGCTTTGGCGTCGGCTTCTACTCGAGCTTCATGGTCGCCGAGCACGTGAGCGTCGAGACGCGCAAGGCAGGCGAGACCGGTGGCTGGCGCTGGAGTTCAGCCGGCGACGGCCAGTACGCGATCGAGGAAGTTCAGGATCTCGCACCGGGCACCGTCGTGCGCCTGAAGCTGCGCGAGGGTGAGGAGTTCGACGACTTCCTCAAGGAATGGAAGCTGCGCGAGATCGTCCGGCGCTACTCCGACTTTGTGGAGTACCCGATCCAGATGGAGGTCGAGCGCTCCGAGCCCAAGCGTGACGAGAAGGGCGAGCTGATCGAGGATGCCGAGCCCGAGGTGACGCGTACGACCGAAACGCTGAACTCCCAGAAGCCGCTCTGGTCGCGCCCGAAGTCGGAGATCGAGAAGAGCGATTACGACGACTTCTACAAGCACCTGACCCACGACTGGAAGGATCCCTTCGACGTCATCCACTTCAAGGCCGAGGGCACGCTCGAGTACACGGCGCTGCTCTACCTGCCGCAGGAGCGCTCGATGGACATGATGGACCCCGCCCAGCGCGAGTCACGCATCAGCCTCTATACGCGGCGGGTCTTGATTCAGGCCGAGTGCGAGGCGCTGTTGCCCAACTGGCTGCGCTTCGTGCGCGGCGTCGTGGAGTGCTCGGACCTACCCCTCAACGTCTCGCGCGAGACGGTCCAGGACAACCCGCAGCTGGCGCAGATCCAGAAGCGCCTGGTACACAAGGTGCTGGAGTCCGCCGCGCACCTGCTCGAGTCCGAGCGCGAGTCCTTCGAGAAGTTCTGGGAGGCCTTCGGTCTGATCCTCAAGGAGGGGATCTACCACGGTGAGGACGAGGACCAGCGCCTGAGCAAGCTGTGCCTCTTCCACAGCACCCACGGCGAAGGCCTGACCACGATTGGCGAGTACATCGGACGCATGCCGGAGGATCAGGAGGCGATCTACACGATCACGGGTCCGGCGCTGAAGGCGCTCGAGAGCTCCCCGCACCTGGAGAGCCTGCGTGCCAAGGGCTACGAGGTGTTGTTCCTGACCGACTCCGTCGACGAGTGGATCCAGCAGCGCCTGACCGAGTTCGACGGCAAGCCGATCCGCAGCGTCGAAAAGGGCGACATCGACCTCGAGGACGACGATGACAAGAAGGCGCGCGAGGAGGAGCAGGAGCAGCACAAGGATCTGCTCGAGTCCATGCGCGATCAACTGTCCGATGACCTGAGCGAGGTGCGCTTCTCGGGCCGCCTCAAGGAGAGCGCGGCGGTCCTGGTTTCCGCGGAGCAGTCCATGAGCCCGCAGCTGCTGCGCATGCTGCGCAGCAGCGGCCAGGAGGTCCCGGCCCAGAAGCGCATCCTCGAGATCAACGGGGAGCACGCCCTCGTGCGCGGCCTGAAGAAGCTCCACGACCTCGACCCGAAGACGCCCCGGCTGGGCGAGGTGACCGAGCTGCTCTACGGCCAGGCCCTGCTCGGAGAGGGCTCGGACCTCGAGGATCCGGCACGCTTCTCCAAGCTGCTGACGAGCCTGCTGGTCGAGTCCGTTTCTAGCTAGCGCGCTCGGCCACGACCGTTCCCTCGGTCGTGGTGCGGTCCTTGTAGGCGGCGGCGAGGCGTGTGGTCATCGGACCGCGCTCGCCGCTGCCTATCGGGCGCCCGTCGATCTCGGTCACGGCAGCCAGCTCGCCCATCGTGCCCGTGCAGAAGACCTCTTCGGCGCGGTAGAACTCGGTCAACGACAGATCGCAGACCTCGGTGGGGATCCCCAGGGCGCCGCAGACCTCCAGGATGGTCGAGCGCGTCACGCCCTCCGGGCAGGCCACCGTGCGCGGCGTGCGCACGAGTCCCTGCTCGACCATGAACAGGTGGGTCGCGTTCGTCTCCGCCACGAAGCCGCTCCGATCGAGCATCAGCGCGTCGTCGGCCCCGGCGACGTTCGCCTCGATCTTCGCGAGGATCGACTGGAGCAGGTTGTTGTGATGGATCTTGGGGTCGAGGCAATCCGGCGGAAAGCGCCGCACGGAGCTGGTGACGAGCCGCAGGCCGGCCTTGTCGTAGACAGGGGGCTTGTACTCCGCGAGCACGATCCAGGTCGGGCCGGAACGGTTGAGGCGCGGGTCCATGCCCGAGGTGACCTTGACGCCACGCGTGAGCGTCAACCTGAGGTGTACACCGTCGTACATCCCGTTGGCCTTCAGGGTCTGCGCGATCTGATCCACCAGGAAGTCGCGCGTCGGGATCTCCTTGAAGGCCAGGGCCAGGGCCGAGTGACGCAGACGTTCGAGATGCTGCTCGAGGCGGAAGATCTTGCCCTCGTAGAGCCGCAGCCCCTCCCACACCCCGTCTCCACCCTGGACCACGGAGTCGAAGGGGCTGATGCGCGCCTGGTCGCGGTGGACCAGCTCGCCGTTCACGTTCACCAGGATGTCACGGTTGCGTTCGTCAAACTCTTGGAGCATCGCTAGTTCTTTGTGTGTCAGGCGAATGGCATTCCGCACCGCGCCTCAATGGGCTGCCAGGCGCTCGGAATACATCAGGTCGAACAGGGGCTGCGCACGCTGCGCAACCTCCTCGAGAGCGGTAGAGAGTACGGGCACGTCCGCGCGCGTGTCGGGAGTCACGAACCCCGTGGAGGCGTGCGTGCCCGCATACCAGATCGGGGCCCAGCAGCCGTCCGTTTCCCGTGCGCCGGCCTCCCAGCTGAGCATGGCGGGATCGAAGTCCAGGCCTAGTCGCGCGCACAGGGCGCTCAGGATCCCGGCTGGATCCCGCAGCAGGTCCCGGGAGTCGAGCACCGCGGCCGGGCACCCGTCCCGCGCACGGAGCGCCTCGAACAGCTGCGCCTGTTGCGGTAGGCCCGTGTCCCCGAGCGTCGGTGTGCGCCCCAGGCCGCGCTCCAGGGAGACCAGCATCGGGCGCGGATCGCGGATGAGAAACGCTTGCTCGAATCCGACCAACCACTCGGTGTCGATGTCCGGCAGCAGGTGGTGCGCCATGTGCTTCTGATAGGACACGCTCTTTCCCGCCGGCAAGGCAGCACTCAGCTGCGCCACGACCCTGCGCCAATCCTGGTCCTGGGACGCAAGGATCTGCTCGCGCATCGGATGCTCCAGGCCCGTCTCGCGCAGGTAGTGAGCGTACAGCGGCTCATCGATCACGACCGTGTCCGCGCGACTGCCAAAGGAGCGCATCAGGGCCGTGGAGACGTTCCGCGGCCCGGACCACATCGCGATGTAACTGGATTGCATGCCCTCGATCCTACTCATCGGTCGCTCACAGCCCCAGGCTCTGCAGCTGGCCCATCAGGCTGGCCCAGTTGCCCGAGTTGTCATTCGAGGCGCGTGCGGCATTGTTGAACAGGCTCTCCACGAGCGCGCCCCAGCCGTCGCTCGCGCCGGACGGCAGCATGCGGGTCAAGTAGAGGTTAGCCAGCCCGGTGGGAGGCGCCTGGCGCGTGAGCAGGTAGGCGTACCCGAGTAGCGCCGGCGAGTAGGTGATCTCCACGCCGTCATCGAACCCGTCGTCGGGCAGGTAGCCTGCGCCCCAGGTCGCGGCATCACTGAAGGGCGCCGTGGCGTAGCCGTCGCGCAGGGCCACGGCGAACTTGGCGCGCGGGCCGACGCGCAGTTGATGGGGCGGCCTGGGAGCATGCACCTGGGCGAAGATCGGCTCGGCGTACAGGAAGTCGAGGGTGCGCAGGACGAGCGCCTGCAGGGACTGGCACAGATCGTCGGCGCGTCCGCGCAGGACCGACTCGTTCAGACAACGCATGGCGTGCAGGAGGAAGAGCGACTCGTAGGTCTGGGCCGCGTCGTAGCGATCGTGACCGAGGATCTTGTCGAGCGAGCTGCGTTGCACAACGCCGCTCGGCATGGCGGCCTTCAGAAGAAAACTTGCGACGCGCGGAAACCACACGAAGTTGCGCGCACGCCACTCCGGATCGGAGACGGAATAGGCCGCGCACATGGCGTCGATACCCCAGGCCTGGTCCCGGCCGATCCAGGCGCCCTGGCGCGGGTGCTCGCTCGCGTGTCGCTCGAACTGGCGCAGGGTCACGCCCCTGGACCAGGCCTCCTCGCGGTGGGGCGCTTCGTGGAACATGAGGCGGAAGAGCTCGGCCGAGAGCAACAGATCGTCCTCCGCCAGAGCATCCGCGGCGAGCCAGACCAGGGCCTTGGTGTTCTTGGTGTAGCGCACCATGTGCTGACCGTCATGGGGCAGCCAGCTGAGCAGGGCGGCGCGATCGCTGGGCGGTGCACCGTCGGCCAGCTGCGGCGTTCCCAGATCGTAGGGCGGACGCAGGCCGCGCTCGAAGACGGTGGCCACCTGGTCGCTGCTAGCTGGACCGTGCCGCGCGGGCCACTTGAAGGCGTCCGGCACCATGCGACCGTTGGTGCGGAAGTCGAACGGGATACTGCCCGAGTCGTCCAGCCAGGCATGGAATCCAACGGGATCGCCCTGGGCGTTCCACGCGGCCTCTGCCTGGCGCGACGCATTCATACGGTGCTCCAGCATCAGCCGCTGTACTCCGGCTTGGGATGCGCAGGCCGCCGTACGCTGGCCGTCCACGAACACGATGCCCCCCCCGCCCGTGACGCCGGGCGCGGGTGCACCCCATGGATGTGCCCAGCCCATGGAGCTGCCCACGAACGCGTTGCCGCTGGGCCTGCCGCCTGCGAGCGCCGCCTTCAGAACGTCCAGCTCCGAGGTAAGGGCTGCGCGCAGGGCGGTATTCGCCTGCTCGGACCCGCGCCGGTAACGCTCCCAGGTGCAGAGCATCCCGCGCTGCGGAAAGTAGTGCGCGGTGTCCGGGTTGAACCACGACCAGAGGCCCTGGCCCGGCGTGCAGAACGCGAGGCCCACAAGCGCCGGATTGGCACTGCCGTCCGCGGGTGTGGCACGCGGACTGAGCACCAGTCGGCGGTGGAACTGGGCCTGGGGCGGCATCATGTGCAGCGCGCCGTCCTTCTGGCGCGCAACGAGTGGAAGGACCGTGACGGGCACACCGCCCAGGGACTCCTCCCGTGGCTGTCCCAGTGCCGGATCGTCGAAGAGGGTCGCCGCCACCCAGGCGCGCGGTAGGACGAGCTCGAGCGCGTCCCAGTAGACGAAGCCCGGGGGCGTTTCGGTTGCGGACGGCGGGCGCGCCCCGGCCACAGCACCGTTGTGGATGCGCAGGTCGAGAGAAATGCGCTCGTCGCCCGCCCACTCGGTGGTGTAGGCGTGCACGCCCATCAGGTGCGGCAGGGCGCTGTCGGGCACGCGCTCATCGGTCGGTACCAGGGTAGCGTGCCGCCGCCTGACACGTTTCGCGATGCCCGCGGCCAGGGTACGCGTGCTGCCCGTTCCTGGCTGCGTTCCGGCGGTGCGCAGATCGACCGTGTACAGGTTGCCGAAGACGTCGTGCGTGCGCAGCAGGAACGGACCACTGGCAGGATCCTCGAGCAGGCTCGAGACCTGCACGGGCACGCTCGGGGATTGGAGACGCGCACCGTCGGCGCCCGTCGCGTGGAGCACATCGAAGGTCACAGGTGCGCCGGGCCTCGTGTCGGGCGCGAGGCTGACCAGCGCCGAGACCTCGATCACGTCTGCTGCGCCCCCAGGTGCACGCGACACGATCTCGATCTGAGCACGGGCGGCCGAGTGCGAGGCACCGGGACCCATGAGGATCAGGCCGTGGCCCTCCGGGCCGAGGTAATCGTGGGGCACGGGGATCGTTCCGTGGATCACGAAGGGCGACCGAAGTGGTGCGGACACCTGCAGGCGCGCGAGCACCGGTCCCGGACGCTTCGGGCCCGAAGTCACCGACTCGAGCTCCTGCGCGCCGAGGGTCGGGCGCTGGAATGCCGGCGGAGCTGGCGTGGTCCGCGGCCGGGGCGAATGGGTCGACTGGACGCAGGCGAGCAGGGCGGGAACCAGAAGGCAAATTCGAGCTCGGAACATGAACGCATTCTGGACGGACTTGACGGAACGTGGAAGGATCCCGACCGGAGCAGCCATGAATTCGAAGCGAGGACTCAGAGGTCACCTTGTGGACCTGGCCATCGGGCTCGTACTCACGGCCATTCTGCTCGGCATGGGTGAGGCCAGCCTGCGGGCCCTCGGCATGGCCGATCCCGGCGCCCAGGCCGACCTTTCCAGGGGCTTCGACGCGACCGCGGCCTACATCGTGCCCGACCCAGAGGTCACGGGCGGATGGGTGACCCAGTTCGCCGAGGGCGGGCTCAAGGAGGTCACGATTCCCCCGCGCGGGCCCGGCCAGCCCGGCTCAGCACAGCGCCCGACCCGCGTCCTGCTCTTCGGCGGCTCCAACACGGACAAATTCCCCTACGGCAGACTGCAGCAATTTCTCAACGAAGCGGGCGGACACTGGGAGGTGATCAACCTCGGCCGCAGCGGCTACGGGAGTGCGCGCGTCTCGATCCTCCTCGAGCAGGCGCTCGACAGGCTCGCGCCCGATGTGGTCGTCCTGTACACGGGCCACAACGAGTTCGTGGAACAGAGCTTCGAGCGCGACCTCGAGCAAGAGTGGTCCGGTCCCGTGGGGCAACGGATCGGGCGCTGGGCCGCGGGCAGCCACGTCGTCACGGGTGTCCGGTCCTTGCTGGCGAGCGCCGCGCCCGCGGCTGCGGGAAAGCGACCCGAAGCGTGGAAATGGGAGTACGACAAGTTCAAGGGGCTGACCTACCCGGAGACCCTCAAGGTCTACGAGCGCTACGGTGAGAACCTGGAACAGATGTGCCGCACGGCCCTCGATCGCCAGGTAGGGGTGCTGCTCTGCACGGTCGTCCACAATCACTACGCGGCCCCCTTCGAATCGACCTTGCCAGCGGACTGGCCGCCGGCGCGGGTCGAAGAGTTCAACGAGCTGCGAGATGCGATACAGACGGATTTCCCCGCATGGCTGCGACCGCTGGCCCCGCTCGAGGCCCGCGACCGGGTCATCAGCGGAGACTGGCAGGTGCCCGCCGATCGACGTCGGCAGCCACCGCTCCCGCCCATGGAACTCGGCGCGCGCACCTGCCTGGGACCCCTCGCGGACGCGCCCGCGAAGCGCCCCAACCGCAAGCGCTGGAGTGAGAAGGCCTGGAGCCTGCTCGAAGCCCTGGAACAGCTACGGGTGCGCGACCTGGGGCCCGAGCGCGAGCACCTCGAGCGTCTGGTCTCGCGCCTCGAAGAGGCCCTGGAGCTGTGCCCGGAGCACCCGCTCTCGCACTTCGAACTGGGCCTCATGCACCTTGCCCTCGGGGGCGACCCGGAGCTCATCGCGACGCACTTCGAGGCCGCCGCGCGCTTTGACCGCGCCCCCCGACGTGGCAATGGCGCCACCAATGACATCCTGCGCGACATCGCGGCCCGATCCACCGACGTCGTCCTGCTGGATGCCGCCCAGCTCTTCAGCGAGCGCATGCCGATGGGGCTGGTGGGGTGGGAATGGATGAGCGACCATTGCCACCTCAACCCGGGCGCCTGCCTGGTCTTCATGGCGGACCTGGCGCAGGTCTTGCAGCAGCACTGGCGCTGAACGATTGCACGTCGGGCCCGGAAAGGCCACGCTCGCGCAACGCCCGAGCCCTGGGTGCGGAAGCCAGCCCCTCAGAGAGATCCCCATTGCCCCAGACGATCATCATCGGTGCCGGCGTCATCGGCTGCTCGCTCGCCCTCGAACTGGCGCGGCGCGGCGAACAGCCGCTCGTGCTCGACAAGCACGGCGCGGCTGGCCACGGCTCCACATCGGCCTCCTGCGGGATCGTGCGCTGCTTCTACTCCACCCTGACCATGGCCGCTATGGCACGCTCGGGGCGCGGGATATGGGAGACCTGGCGCGACTACCTGCGCGCCCCCGAGGACGAGGATCTGGCGCGCTTCGAGCAACCCGGCATGCTCTTCATCCCCGCAGCCATCGACGACGGGATCCGCGCGATCATGGGGCACATGCAGGCCGTCGGCGTCGAGGCGGAGCTGCTCTCCGGGGCCGAGGTCGCCGCACGCTTCCCCTTCTTCGATACGGCCTCGCAGGCACCGGTGCGCCAGCCCAACGACCCCGACTTCTTCGAGCCTACCGGACGCACGATCGCGGGTGCCGTCTTCGAGCATGGTGCGGGCTATGTGGTCTCACCCATGCTGGCCGCCCAGAACCTGCGCGATGCGGGTGAGCGCGAAGGCGCGCAGTTTCAGCTGGGGCAGGGAGTCGTGCGCGTCGAGCGCTCCGAGGAAGCGCCGCGTTTCACCCTGATCATGGAGGATGGCGGGTCCCTCACCTGCGACGTGCTCGTGAACGTCGCTGGACCGCATTCCAGTGTGGTCAACACCATGGTCGGAGCGCAGCTACCGATCGAGACGCGCGCCCTGCGACGTGAGGTGCACGCGGTCGACAACCCGTGCCACACCAGCGACGGCGGCCCCGGGGTGCCCGTGGTAGGGGACCTGGACGGTGGGCTGTACTTCCGGCCCGAGGCCGGCGGCAACCAGCTCATCACGGGCTCCCTCGATCCCGCCTGCGATACCCTCGAATGGGTGGATCCGGATGGCTGGAACGATGGTGTGACCACGGACGCCCACCAGCGCCAGGTCATGCGCATGATGAAGCGCTTCCCCGACGTGCGCTTCGAGAAACCCAGCGGCGTCGCCGGTCTCTACGACGTCACGCCGATCGACTGGAACCCCGTGCTCGACCGGACGGACACCGCCGGTTACTACGTGGCGATCGGGACCAGTGGATCTTCGTTCAAGACCGCGCCGGTCATCGGCTCGGTGATGGCTCAGCTGATCCAGACCTGCGAGGGCGGGCATGACCACGACGCTCGCCCGCTGCAGGTGAAGCTGCCCGGCACGGGATTCGAGATCGACCTCGGGTTCTTCTCCCGTCACCGCGGCGCCCATACCTCCACCGGCACGGTCATCGGCTAGCCAGGCGCCCTGGGGAAGAATGCTCCCGAAACAGCCGCCAGGGTATTAGACTTCAACGAGCATGAGACGCTTGATCGACTACCTCAAGGGACATCCCCTGGTCTGGCTGGTGCCGACGTTGTTCTTGACCGTGGGCCTAGGGCTTATCGCCTGGAAGCTCGCCAAAACGCCCGCCAATCCGTTCATCTACGACCTGTAGATCGGGCGTACCATGACACAGGTCTCTCGCCGACTGTCGGGGCTGGTCCAGTCCGATATTCGCGCCATGACGCGCGCCTGCGAGGCAGCGGGTGGCATCAACCTGGGCCAGGGTATCTGCGATCTGCCCACGCCGCCGCTCGTGCGCGATGGCGCCGTGCGTGCGATCCTGGAGGGCAAGAGCACCTATTCCTACTCGGAGGGTATTCCGGAGCTGCGCCGGGCCATCGCCGCGAAACTCGCCCGTGACAACGGAATCGAGGCCGACCCGGAGAGCGAGATCGTCGTCACGACCGGCTCGGCGGGCGCCTTCACGGGTGTACTGCACGCGCTGCTCGACCCCGGCGACGGGATCCTGCTGCTGGAGCCCTATTACGGATACCACCTGAACGCGGCCCTGCTGGCGGGGCTCGTTCCGCAGTTCATGACGCTCGATGCGCCGGATTTCCACCTGGATGCCGAGGCCCTGGCGCGGGCCGTGACACCGAGCACGAAGGCTATCGTGCTGTGTACCCCTTCGAACCCGAGCGGGAGGATGTTCTCGCGCGCGGAGATCGAGGGCCTGGCACGCGTCGCGGCTGAGCACGACCTGCTCGTGATCACCGACGAGATCTACGAGTACATCCGCTACGAAGGTCGTGAACACATCTCACCGGCGACGGTGGGGGACCTGGCCGAACGCTGCGTCACGATCATGGGTCTCTCCAAGACCTTCAGCATCACGGGCTGGCGCCTTGGCTATTGCGTCGCCAAGCCCGACTGGGCGCGCGCCATCTCCCTGGTGCACGACCTGTACTACATCTGCGCACCGACGCCCCTGCAACACGGGGTCGCGGCCGGGTTCGAAGCACCCGAGGCGTTCTTCGACGACATGCGCCGCGACTACGATGCCAAGCGCACGTTGCTCTGCGACACCCTGCGAGCAACAGGCCTGACGCCGATCGTGCCCCAGGGCGCGTACTACGTGCTGGCCGATTGCGCCACAATTGGCCAGGCCACGGCGAAGGATGCAGCCCTGGCGCTGCTGGAGTCGACGGGTGTCGCCGCAGTGCCAGGTAGCGCCTTCTACTCTGGCGCGCAGGGCGAGGGTCTGCTGCGCTTCTGCTACGCCAAGGAGATGTCCGTGCTCGAAACAGCGTGCCGGCAGCTACGGAATGGCCTGGGATGCGAATCGTGACCGACCCCAACAAGCTCCGCACGCGCATGCTGGCCGCGGCTGCACTCGCGCTCATCCCGTTCCTCGCCCTCGTCGCGCGCTTCAACTTCGTCTGCGACGACGCCTTCATCAGCTTCCGCTACGCGCGCAATTTCGCTGCCGGACTGGGCCTGGTCTTCAACCCCGGCGTGACACCACCTGTCGAGGGTTACAGCGAGTTCCTCTGGGTCTTGCTGATCTCGATCGCGGAACGGATCGGCTGGGATCCGGGCGTCTTCGCGCGGGTGTTCTCGATCGCGTCTGGCATCGCCCTGATCCTGTCCCTGGGGCGTCGGCTCCTGGCGCGTTTCCCGGACCGCACGGCCGCGCCCATGGGAGCGCTACTCTTCGCCGCAACCCTGCCTCCGCTGGCGGTCTGGTCGACGGGAGGCATGGCCACCATGCCCTTCGCCTGGGCGGTATTCGCATGTTACGACGCCCTGTTCGGTGAACCGGGACGTCCGCGCGCGCTGCGCGCCACCGTGTTTGCCTGCCTGGTGGTGCTCCTGCGCGCGGACGGTGCGTGGTGGGTGGCCGCCGTCGCAGGAGCTGGTCTCGCGTGCGGTTTGCGCGCCGGGCAGCGCAGCCTGCTGCGCGCCTCGTTCATCACGGCCGCCTTTTCGCTGCTGGTCTTCGGCGCGCATGTGGGCTGGCGCTTTGCAACCTACGGCGAGTTCCTTCCCAATACCGCGCAGGTAAAGCTTGGAGTCTCGGCGCGTGCGCTCGAGCGCGGGGGACGCTACATCGGGCTCTATCTGCTCAGCCTGCCTTCGCTCGGCGTGGCTCTGCTGTTGATCCTCGGCGGCATCAAGGGTGTGCGCAAGCGAGCCCTGCTGCCCGCACTGGTGCCCCTGATCGCAACCTGGCTCTACGCGCTGCTGGTGGGCGGAGATTTCATGTGCTACGCCCGCTTCTTGGTGCCCTCGCTGCCTTTCATGGCCTTGCTGCTCGCCGCTCCGCTGGCCAGCATCGAGGAGCGCTTCGGAGCCTGGCCCAGTGCCGCGCTGGCCGCGACCCTGGCGTGCATCTCGCTCCTGCCCGCGTTCGCGATCCACCCGGTCCCGGAGAACGTGCGCCAGGCTCTGCGCTTCCGCTGGAACTCGGACGTCTTTGAGTCCGAGTACACGCAGTGGGCGCGCATGAGCGGTCAGGCTGCCGAGTGGCGCGATCTGGGGATCGCTCTACGAAGGCATAGCAAACCCGGTGATTCCCTGGTGCTCGGGGCGGTGGGCGCGGTCGGCTACTACTCGGGCCTCTTCATCTACGACCGGAACGGTCTGGTCACGCGCGAGGTCGCCATGCGACCGGCATCCAAGGGGCGGAAGTCCCCGGGCCACGACAAGGCCGTTCCGCCCGAGTTCTTCATCAAGGATCAGCCGACCTTCCTGGACGCATTCCTGTTCCCGACCAAGCTGCAAATGCCCAAGAAACTGCGTCAGCTTCGCCTGCGCGGTCCGATGCCCACGGATGCACGCCACCCGCAGCTCGGCGAGCTGGCACTCTACGTCCGCGTGACTCCGCGCAAAGCGCCTCCCGAGTGAACGCAGGCTACGGAAAGGCCCCCGCAGTGCGAGCCTGCGAGGGCCGAATCCGGACGCGTCCCATCCACGTTTCCCGTCCGGTGTGCGGGCGAGCGAATCAGAGCCTGATGCGGACCTGCGTGCTCGACCGACTCGCGTATCTGGTCCCCCCCAGGTCAGCGCGCCGTAGCGCCCCCTGCTGTGCGTAATATCCGCCGACCACCCGGCGCTGAAGGATCCCGTCGACCTGGACCCAGACCTCGCGCGCGGGGACCCATACACCCTGGGCACCCTGGGCACCCTGGCTCGGAACCCGAACCCTGGTGCTCTGCACGCGGATACCGGGCCCCTGACCGAGAGCGCCACCGAGCCGGACCGAGGTCACGGATCCCGAGCCGTACGCTCCCGCCCGGTAGCCCTGATAGCCCTGAGCCGGAAGGCCTCGGTAGGCCGGCACACCGTACCGTGCTCTCGCGCAGCCAGCGCCACTCCTGCTGGCCCACTGGGCCTGGGCGTCCGCGCCCAGTACGCAGAGCAGAAGGCCAAGCAGTGAAGTGTTTCGCAGGGTCTGAAGCATGGACATGGGAGCCTCCGGGGTTGGGTGTGGAGCGCGGGTTTGTGCCACCGCGGGAACAGCTGCCCGTATCCATGCACATTGCGTACCATCTCCAATCGCCGGCGTGGACGAGCACCTGGCGCACCTGGGGGCCCCGAGCGAGCGAGGGGCCGCCAGCCTCCGACCGCCACGGGGGACGCACTGTCCTCGCAGGTAGTCACCTGAGCCCAACCAGCGCCCGATGAGCCAGCGCCCCATGAGCCAGCCCCCCGTTCAGCTCGCCCTGCTCCGAGGCATCAACGTCGGCGGCCACAACAAGCTACCCATGCGCGAGCTCGTGCGCATCTTCGAGTCCCTCGGCTGCACCGACGTGCGCACCTACATCCAGAGCGGCAACGTGCTCTATCGGGCCGACCGGACGCTCGCCAAGGGCCTGCCGTCGATGGCCACGGAAGCGATCCGGAAGGACCTCGGCCTCGAGGTGCCCGTGGTCACCCGTTCCGCGACGCAATGGAGGAGGCTGGTCGGCGCGAATCCATTCGTGGCCGCCGGCGTGGAGACAAGCGAGCTGGCCCTGGGCCTGATGCGCGAGAAACCCAGCGCGAAAGCGGTAGCGCTACTTGATCCAGATCGCTCGCCGACGGATTCCTTCGAACTTCGTGGTGCCGAGCTCTACCTGCACTTCCCCGATGGGGTAGCACGCACGAAGCTCACGAACGCCTACTTCGATAGCAGGCTGAAGACCGTCACGACCGTGCGCAACTGGAAGACGACCCTGAAGCTGCTGGAGCTGGCCGACGCGTAGGGCGTGCTGTAGCCTGCAACGCAAGCGATGCAAAGGTTCGCGGGCCCGTCACTGAAAGGGAAACAGATGCGCTGGTATCAATGGACAATCTTGGGCCTGCTCCTGGGCGGCCTGCTCGGCTGTAGCCCCCCTGACCTCAGTCCCGACGCGCCCGAGTCGATCACCCGCAAGGTGCTGGTGACGAATGCAGGCGAGACCCTTCCCGAGGCGATCAAAGCCCTGCGCTCCGCGACCGGCGTCGGGCTTGCGGAAGCAGAGGCCCTGTTGCAGTCGACTCCGAGCGTCATCGCCACCGGGCTATCCCATGCGGACGCCGAGAAGATTGCACGCATCCTGCTCGAGGCGGGAGCCACGACTCAGATCCGGCGCGAATAGGGCGAAGGGCGCCGATATCAATCGGGTCGCGACGGTGGCTGATAGTCGAACAGCTCGTCGCGCACACCGCCGTCGAGCTGCGGCTGGAAGCGCAGGATCGTCTGGACGGGCCGCGCGCCTGAGTGCGCAGCCACGGGTCGGTGCACCTCGAGCAGGCGCCGGATGAGGTGCGACTCAACGTCGAGCCAGAGGGTCAGTGCCGTGCGCCCGGCAGCGGCCGGGATCGTCAACTTGTGGCACTCACCCTCTTCGATGCTGCGTGTACCGTGGTAGCGCGCCCGCCGCTCCTGGGCCAGGTCCTCGGGCTTGCAAAGGAGCAGGTGCGCCACGTACCCGGCAGCCGCCGTCGGCAGGTCGCTCACTTCCGCCAGGATCGACTCGATCGTCAACGATTCCACCGGGACGGGCTCGTCGGCCATCCAGGTCTCGACAGCTTCACCATCCCAGCACACGACGGCGTCCTCCCGACTCGCACCGGACTCGGATGGCGGGGAATAGAGCGGCGGTTCACCGTCTGCGCTCTCGATAAGCGGAGCGGGTCGGACGTCGAAGCGCAATCTGCTCGGCCGCCGGAAAGCGGTCGCGAAACGCAGTTCACGCCGACCTCGCTGGCCGGGTTCGGACGAAAATACCGTCGCCTGTCCCTGGTCGGAATAGGTCTGGCAGTCCTGATAGATGCGGATGGTTTCCCGAAGGATCCGCAGTGCAGGGATATCGAGTCCCATGGTCGAGTTGAGATGAGCGTAGACCATCGCCGGAGCAGAATCCAGGGCACGCGGGCGCTATTGAGGTGACGCGCCGCAGGGGCCATACTCGACGAGAACGCGGGACGGGACTGCCCGGATGACGCAAACCCGCGTCCGAATACATGATCGACGAGACCGTGAAGGACGACAAACTGGCCCGAAAGAAGCCCCGGCGCAAGGCCAAGGGCAAGCGCATCAAACCCAAGCGGGCCGCCTCCCGACGCTCCAGGGCGCTCCGCGGGCGTCCAAAGGCATCCGCGGGTCCGCCCGAGGGTCCGCCCGAGATGCCCGAGGAGCTCGAGATCCTGATCATCCCGGTGCGCAACATGATCCTGTTCCCGGGGGTGGTGCTGCCCCTGATGGTCGGGCGTGAGCGCTCGATCACCGGGATTCAGGCCGCCGTGGAAGGCCAGCTCCCGATCGGATTGCTCCTGCAGCGCGACGAGGAGCAGGAGACGCCGGAGCCCGCGGATCTGTACACCGTAGGGACCCTGGCCGAGGTCGTGCGCTACTGGACGGCCCCGGACGGACGGCACCAGGCGATCTGCCAGGGCAACCACCTCTTCGAGGTGATCGA
Organism: Planctomycetota bacterium; assembly: GCA_047618565.1. Classification (GTDB taxonomy): domain Bacteria; phylum Planctomycetota; class UBA1135; order UBA1135; genus JBLHKW01. Next base: position 19,244 of record JBLHKW010000018.1, on the reverse strand, counting down.
GTATATTGAGGCGCAGCCCTTGATGCGCGCGCGGGTCAGGATTGTGCCCAACGACGAGTCCGGTGGACGCGCGATCGAAGCGCGCTTCGTGGCGCTCAAGCAACGCGCGACCGAGATGCTGCACCTGGCACCCGGTGCGCCCGAGGACATGGCGCAGGCCGTGCAAGGCATTGAGTCCCCTTCGATGCTGGCGAACATGGTCGCCACGTTCATGGACGTCCCTGCGGTGGAGAAGCAGGAGGTGCTCGAGACCTTTGATCTCAAGAAACGACTCGACCGCCTGAACCAGAAGCTCGGTGAGCTGATGGAGGTGCTCAAGCTCTCGGCCAAGATCCGCCAGGAGACCAAGGGCTCGCTCGACAAGGCCCAGCGCGAGTACTACCTGCGCGAGCAGCTGCGGGCGATCCAGAAGGAGCTCGGAGAAGGGGACGAGAAGGCCAACGAGATCGCGGAACTGCGCCAGCAGATGACGACCCTCGAGCTCCCCGAAGAGATCGACAAGGAGATCCAGAAGGAACTGCGGCGACTCGAGCGCATGCCGGAGCAAGCGTCGGAGTACTCGATGCTGCGCACCTATCTCGACATCTTCAGCGAGCTGCCGTGGAACACGTCCACGCTGGATAGCTTCGATCTGGGGCGCGCGGAACGCATTCTCGACGAGGACCATTACGGCCTCGAGCACGTCAAGCAACGCATCATCGAGTTCCTCGCCGTGCGCAAGCTCAACCCCGAAGGACAGGGGCCGGCACTCTGCTTCGTGGGCCCTCCGGGGGTGGGCAAGACGTCCCTGGGCCAGAGCATCGCGCGCGCCCTCGACCGCAACTTCGTGCGCATCAGCCTGGGCGGCGTTCACGACGAAGCCGAGATCCGCGGACACCGGCGCACCTATGTGGGGGCCATGCCCGGCAGCATCATCACGGGGCTGCGCAAGTCCGGCTCAAGCAACCCGGTCTTCATGCTCGACGAGATGGACAAGCTCGGCGCGGGCATGCACGGGGACCCGTCCTCAGCCCTGCTGGAGGTGCTCGACCCGGCGCAGAACCACACCTTCCAGGATAACTACCTGGGCATGCCCTTCGACCTGAGCGACGTCATGTTCATCGCGACGGCCAACACCCTCGAAGGTGTGCCCGGGCCACTGCGCGACCGGCTGGAAGTGATCCAGCTGGCGGGCTATACGGAGCAGGAGAAGGTCCAGATCGCGCGCCGTTACCTGGTGCGCCGTCGCCTCGCGGCAGCTGGCCTGCGCAGCAGTCAGTGTCGGATCCTGCAGTCCGCCCTGACTGAGCTGATCCGCTACTACACGCGCGAGGCCGGCGTGCGCAACCTGGAGCGCGAGATCGGAGCCTTGTGCCGCCACGCGGCGACGCTCTTCGCCCGCCGCAGACGCGCGCCCCTGCGGATCGACAACAAGGCCGTGAACCGCATCCTGGGGGCGCGCACCTTCGAGCGCGAAATCCTGATGCGCACCTCCATTCCCGGCGTCGCCACCGGGCTAGCCTGGACGCCCTCCGGCGGTGAGATCCTGTTCATCGAGGCCGCCGTAATGCCCGGTAAGGGACAGCTGATCCTGACCGGCCAGCTGGGTGACGTCATGAAGGAGAGTGCTCGCGGCGCCTTGACCCTGCTGAAGAGTCGTTGTGAAGAGTATGGCCTGGAGCCCGACGCCTTCTCGGATATCGACCTGCACATCCACGTCCCGGCCGGTGCCGTCCCCAAGGACGGCCCAAGTGCGGGCGTGGCGATGTTTGTCGCGCTGGTCTCGCTCTTCCGGGAAGTGCGCGTCAAGGGCGACGTGGCCATGACCGGCGAGATCAGCCTGCGTGGAATCGTGCTGCCCGTGGGCGGCGTCAAGGAGAAGGTGCTCGCGGCGGCAGCGGCGGGCATCCGCACGGTCATGCTTCCACGCGCCAACAAGAAGGACCTCTCCGAGATCCCGGAGGAGATCCGCAAGAAGCTACGCTTCGTATGGCTCGATACCGTCGCAGATGCGGCGGGTCGTGCCCTCACGCGCGATCCCGGGAAGGCCTGAGCCAGAGTGCACCTGTTACTTGGCCTGACCCTGCTCGCGGCGAGCCACAGCGAGAGCCAGAGCAGCTCGCGGGTCACGGTCGCAGGGGCCAGCGCGACGGTCGAGCTACGCTGCCAGGCGCTCTCGCTCTTCGAGGTGCTGCCGCAGCTCGACGCGGATCGTGACGGACTGCTCACGGCCGCCGAACTCGACGACGCGCGCGATCAGGTCACTGGATACATCAGCCAGCACTACCTGCTGAACGCAGCCGGCAGCGCGCTGTCCGCGACCGTGGGGGTGCCTCAGCTCGTCGCGCCGGATCGCCGCACGCTCTTTCCCGAGCCCCAGACCGTCGATCTGAGCATGGCCTTTGCGTCACCCGGGCCGATCGAGTCCCTGGTGGTCGAGGTGACGCTCTTCCATGACACGAGCCCCGACCATCGCGACCTCGTGCGCGTGGACTGGAACAGCGAGATCCCGACGGCGGAGATACTCGACCGTCGGCGGCCGCGCGCGCGCTGGCCACTGCCCGCGCGTCCAAGGGGCCCCATGGGCAGCGCCCCGCCGGCTGCGCGCGGGGCGGGCCGTTTCCTGCGCATCGGGGTCGAGCACATCCTCGGTGGCTGGGACCACCTTGCCTTCCTCGCAGCCCTGCTGCTCGCGGCACGCAGCTTTCGCTCATTATTCGGGGTCGTCACCGCCTTCACCATCTCGCACTCGATCACCCTGGCCCTGGCGAGCTTCGCCGTCGTGCGCGTGCCCGGGACGACGGTCGAGATCGCCATCGCGCTCTCGATCGCCTACGTCGGCGCGGACAACCTGCTCTACCCCAAGGCACGCGCCAAGTGGCCCGAAGCTTTCCTGTTCGGCCTGATCCACGGCCTGGGCTTCGCCAGCTTCATCGGCGAGTCCCTCATGGCCGAGAGCTCCAAACTCTGGGCCCTGCTGGCCTTCAACCTGGGCGTGGAGGTCGGTCAGGTCAGCGTGGTCCTGATCGCCGCGCTGGCCCTGCGGCTGCTGACCCGGCGTGCCGCCGTCGACGCGGAACCAGGACTGGTCGGTCCAGGACTGCGGCGCGCGGGATCGATCGTCGTCACGTCACTTGGGCTCTACTGGTTCGTCGAGCGCGCGTGGCTCTGAACCACTCCGCCACGAATCAGCGAGCCTCCGCCGGCGCGCTCAGGTGGTGGTCAACCTGCTCCAGATCCCAGTCGATGCACAGTCCGCGGGCCATGCCGCGCGCGGCCTTGTCGCCGTAGAGCAATTCGGCCAGGTAGAGCGCGGGATCGAAGGAAAGGGCGCCGCCCGCTGAGGTCAGCGCCTTGCGGTCGTGGACGAAGCTCACCTCCGAGAGCACGTCCACCGCGGGGAACATCTCCCGGAAGCGATCGATGTCGGACGGGAAGGTCGTGGCCTGGTGCCCGTCGAGCAGACCCGCGGCCGCCAGAACGAAGGCCCCGTCACAGAGCGACAGCACGTAGTCCGCCCGCGCACCACGCTCGCGCACGAAGGCCATCAGGGCCTGATCCTCGAGATCCGTGTCCATGCTGTGCTCCGCACTCGGCACCACCAGCACGTCGATCCGCGGAGCTCCCTCGAAGGCATGGTCGGGCAACACGCGCAGACCCTCGAAGGTGGTCACCGGCTCGAGGCTCGGAGCGACGGTGAAGACGTGCATGCCCGGCTGCGTGTGGAAGATCGAGTGCTGGAAGATGTCGTAGGGCGCGGTCAATTCCGTGTTGTAGACGCCGTTGACGATCAGAAAACCGACCTGCAAACGCGCATCGTCGGCTTCCGGCGCGGGCGCTGCAGGCGCAGGGGACGCACACGCGGCCAGGAGCGCCATGGGGAGTAGACAGTGGAGGCTATGCATGGGAGATCGAGCGCTGTGGTGGTGGGGCGGCTGGGCGCGTATTCAACGCGCTGCCAGAAGGCGGGTCAACGGCTCGAAGCGTGCGAGCGAGTCCGCCAGGCCTCCGGGACGACTGCGTTCGAGCCAGATCGGCCGCAGGTCGCTGCAAAGCGCCCTCAGCTTGTCACCCATGCGCACGCGCGCGGATCGGTCCAGGCTGGAGAGGGGCACACCCGCACCCAGGTCCAGGTGCGCTTCACCCAGGTCACACGCCAGGTCGAGCGCCGCCAGGACCCAACGGGCCTCGCTCGCAACGAGCGGCGCGTCGGCGCAGGTCATGCCGACGCGCTCGAGATCCCCGCGCAGTTCCGCGATGCGCGCGGCTGTGCGCTGCACGCCAGCCTGGGTCCATCCCTCGACGCGCTCAAAGGGCCAGTCCTCGTCCGCAAAGCGCACCATGAAGAAGAGCGGTGAAGCGTTCGTCGATCGCGCACCGCTGGCGAGGTACAGGTCGCCCATGGCCGTCCACAGAGCGCCGGCTGAATGCGAACCGGGCACCCTTCCGAAGACGTGTTGATCCAGGGCCTGAGCCAGATCCGGCGGCGCGGCCTCCGCATTCCAGGCCCGGGACGCGCCCGCGATGAACGGCGCGTAGCTGACCGGTGCAGGCTGCCAGTGACCGAAATCGCCCCAATCCGTGATCAGGTAGCCGCACGCGCCCGCAGATCGGCCGGCCCTGGCAGCCAGCTCGAGGTTGCGCGTGGCGTTGTCCAGGCGTCCGGAAAAACTCTGCCAGCTGCTGGTCCCGGGACAGACGTAGAAGTCGAGCCCGGCCTGCGCAAAGCGTTGCGCGTGCTGCTCGAAGGGATGGTCAGCCTCGTAGCCCCACTCCAGCGCGACCGCGTCACGTGGCAACTCGGCAACGAGCTCCGGGTGCTCGAGGATCACGTCGCCCCAGAACTGCATGCGCAGACCACGGGCAGCCACGGAGCGGTTGATCTCGGTCAGGTAGTCCAGGTAGACGCGCCCCTTACCGTGCTCGGCCACCGCGTCGCGGGACGCGCCCTGTCCGATGTCGAAGGTCTCGTCCAGGCCGACATTCAGAAACTCGCTCTCAAAGTTCCGGAGCAGGTCGCTGTGCAGCTCGCGCACGAAAGCCAGGCTTGCGGGCGCAGTCGGCGCCAGACTGAACGGCTCCAGTGATCTGGAGAACGGGTGCTGAACGCCATCAGGACACTCGGCGAGCGCGCTGTACTCATCATGGATGAGCCAGCGGTGGAAGTGACCAAGGCTCTGCTGATTGGGCACCAGGTCGATGAAACGCTCCTTGCAGAAACGCGTCAACTCGCGCAGCTCCTCAGGCAGGAACGGGGACGCGTCCTTCCAGACGTTCTCGTGTCCGCTGTACGCATAGGTGTGCTCCATGTAGAGCTGCACCTCGTTCAACTTCCAGCGCGCAAACCGTTCGATCAGGGCGAAGAGCGTGTCCATGCGGGGCACGCGATCGCGACTCACATCGAGCATCACGCCACGGCGCTCGAAGTCCGGTGTATCTTCGATCTCCAGCCCCGGCACTCGCACCTCGGCGCTCCCGGTGGCCTCCGGCGCTCCCGGTGGTTGCGCCAGAAGCTGTGCGAGGGTGCACGCCCCGTAGAACGCGCCCCGGGCCGTGCACGCCTGGATCTGGACTCCGTCCGGAGCGACCACCAACCGGTAGCCCTGGCTGCCGAAGGAGCCGCAGCCCGCCTGCACCTGAAATTGCACCTGGGCCGGTTCCCCGGGACCGACCTCGAGCACCGTCCTTGGCTCCAGCGCTCGCTCGAGGAGCAGGGCGGCGCGCCGGTCATCGCTGCCCGCGAACGACACCTTCAGGGGTGCTTGCGCCGTCCGGCACCAGTCCCCATCCGTACGTCGCAGCACGCGTGGGGTGGGCACAAGGAGCTCGAAAGCGGCCATCGAATCCTGGGGTGAAGCCATGGGCCCAAGTGTGCGCAGATGGTGTGCACCGCCGCAAGGGGCACCCGGGGCGACCCATATTCTGTGCGGAACTCCTGAGTCGCTCCACTAGACTCACGCCGGTGCGCAGCCGGAGATCCATCGATGGGTGACTCGTTCGCGAGGAGAGGGCCGGAGCGACCGGACCAGGCCTCCACGCCCGCAGGGGGTACGCTCCCGGCGGCGGCGCCGAACTGGTTGACGGGCCGTGCCGAGTGGATCGCGGTCGGATCCCTCGTGCTCGTCGCGCTCGTGTTGCGCATCGTCTACGTGCTCGGCCTGCGCGAGAGCCCGGCCTTCGACGGGCCGACCATGGACCCGGGCTACCACGTGGAGTGGGCCCGCGCCCTGGCACAGGGCGAGGTCTTCCAGGCCGGGCCGTTTTTCCGTGCGCCCCTTTACGTCTGGTTCCTCGGGGGCATATTCCGGCTCTTCGGCGAGGACCTGCTCGTGGCGCGCTTGCTGCAAGCGGGCCTGGGAGCTGCGACCACACTCCTCGTCTACCTGCTCGGGCGCTCGCTGTTCGACCGCCGCGTCGGGTGGTGGGCTGCGCTCGGCGCGGCCACCTACTGGGTCTCGATCTACTTCGATGGGGAATTGCTCATCCCGACCCTGTCGATCCCGTTGAATCTGCTCGCGCTGCTACTCTCCCAGAGGCACGCCCGCATCGGAACCGCCGCGAGCGCCTTCGCTGCCGGACTGGCCTGGGGGCTGGCGGCGATCGCACGTCCCAACGTGCTGCTCTTCATGCCCGCGCTCGCGTGCTGGTTCATCTGGGGCACGGGGCGCGACGTGCGCGCGGGCCTGCGCGGTGCGCTGGTGCTCGCACTGGGAGTGCTGGCGCCGATCCTACCGCTGACCGTTTACAACGCCCGGGTTGGCCACGACCGTGTGCTCATCTCGACCCAGGCCGGCGTGAACCTCTGGATCGGCAACAATCCGCAGGCCGACGGAAGTACGGCGGTGGCTCCAGGAACACGCGCGTCCTGGTGGGGGGGCTACGACGACACCATCGCGCAGGCCGAGGCGAGCGAGGGTCGCTCACTGTCCGCCTCCGAGGTGTCCGCTCACTATTCCCGGCGCGCGTTGAGCTTCATCTTCACCCAGCCGTCGCAGTCCATCCCGCTTCTCGTACGCAAGCTGCGCCTGTTCTGGCTGGACTGGGAGCTGGGCAACAACCAGGAGGTCCGCTTCTTCGCGTACCGCTTCAATCCCTGGCTGCGCTTCACGCCCCTGCGTTTCGGCCTGCTGGCCGCTGCCGGACTGATCGGAATCGCGCTCTCCCGATCGAGGCGCGCGAGTAGTTTTCCCCTGTGGGGGTTCTTGCTGGTCTACATGCTCAGCGTGGTGGCGTTCTTCATCAACGGGCGCTATCGCCTGCCCGTGATCCCGATCCTCATGATCTATGGCAGCTACACGCTGCTCTGGCTGTACGACCGACTGCGCGCCCGCAGCTATGGCCCGGCCGCAGCGCTAGTGGGCCTGCTCGCGGCGGGCAGCTACGCAACGGGGTTGCACCCGCCCGAGCTCGCGACCGACGACTCCAACGGCCTCTGGCAACTCGGAGTCTCCGAGGAGGTCCGTGGACGTCTCGAAGCCGCGGAGCGTATTCAACGTGATGCCCTGCTCGTGAAACCCGATCACCCGTACGCGCGCATCGCCCTGGCACGCGTCCTGGCCCGACAAGAGCGAGCCGACGAGGCCATCACCGAGCTCGCGCGTTGCGTTCCGGGCCCGTTTGAGGTCAACGCCATCGAACCCTTGCTCGACCTGTTGATCGACAACGGGCGCCTGGACCAGGCCTTGAGCACGGCAACCGAAGCGCTCGAACGACGTCCAGCGCTGGCCGTGGCGCACTATGGATTGGGACGTGTCCACGTGCTGCGCGCTGAGTGGGACGCAGCGAGACGCGCACTGGAGCGCGCCGAGCGCGCTGGCCCGAGGGATCCGCGCTACGCCTTCGGCAGCGCCATGGCACTCGCAAACCTGGGTCAGACCGATGCCTGCTTGGAGGCCCTCGAGCGAGCCATCGAGCTGCTACCTGACGGCGATCCCGACCACCGCGACCTGGGCGAGCAGGGCTTCGATAACGCCATTCGCATCCTGCGAGAGACGGGACATGACGGCCGGGCCGACGAGCTCGAACGACGCCGGGACGAGTGGCGCGAAACGTTCCCGGCCGGCGTGCCCCGAGGGGACCCGCGCGACCGCGAGCGCTGATGGCTCAGTGAGAGCCGGCCAGGGTCAGCTGTTCGCGCAGGGCCTCGTAGTCCGGGAACAGGCTGCTTCCCGTCTGCCAGGCCTTGATCGCCTTGTCGCGATCGCCGAGCTGCTGGTAGAGGTTGCCGAGCAGCAGGTGCGTCTGGGCGTGCGAGGGTTTCGGCATGCCGCGCGACTGCTGACCGATGAGGGTCTCGAACTCGTGGATCGCGGCAGATTGCTTGCCGAAGATGGGCGGCCAGAACGACAGCGCGACGGCCTTGTTGAAGCGTGCGCCCCAGTGCTCTGAGTCGATCGCGAGAGCCGCGTCAAAAGCCCCGTCCGCCTGGGTCGCCAGTGCACCCGCGAGCGGCCCCTGGCCAACCTCCTGAATCTTCTGCAGGTAGGCCTGTCCGAGCTCGACCCGCATCGCTGGGTCGGACGGGTTCTCCTCTGCACGCGCCTCGAACATCGCCAGCAGTTCGTCGGTGCGGCCCTCCTCGCGCGCACGCATCCACATTTTCTCGACCTGCGTCTGGTTGAGATCGCCGGCCACGAGCTGATCGAACATGCCACGGGTGGTTAGCTCGGGCGGCGCGTCCAGGGCAACGGCATCCTGGGCAACCGACGCCTGCGCCAGGTAGCGCGCGACGGCCGCGTCGAGATCGGTGTCCGAGACGCCCTCCGCGGCGACGCGATCCACGCTCCCCGAACGCATCTGCAACTCCTGGACGCTCACAGCGAGGTCTTCCTGCTGGCTCTGAATTTGCTCGAGTGTCGTCGCCAGATCGCGCCACAGATCCGGGCTGACACTGGCAGCTGCGGGCGTGGGCAGCGGAGCGCGGTTTGCGAAGAGCAACGAGATGCCGGCGCTGGTAGCGCTCGCGGCGGTCAGGCAGGCGATGAGGAGACTGATGGGCTTCATGGAATGGTGGGTCGTTGGACTCGGGACTTCGATCGTCTCCAGGTTGGTGTCCTTGGCCGCAGAGATCCTTCGCTCGAAATGGCGAAAGCGGGGGCTCTCAGTAGCCCTCGGCCCTCAACTCGAGCTGCAGCAAGCTGCCGACGGCCGACGGCGTGACGCTCTCGACCCGCGTTGCAAAGCCCGGTGCATCCACGGTGGCACGCAGCGTAACGAGGGGCAGGTGCGCGACCGTGATGCGACCCTCGCGGTCAGTCTTCCATGTGGATCCCTGCATCGACATGGGGGGCCTCAGGGCGACGCCATCGCATTCCAGGAGCAGACGCGCGCCGCAAACGGGGCGGCCCAGCCCGTCGCGACACTGGAGCGTGACCGTGCCGCCCACGGAGAGCCCGAGCTCGATCGCAAGTTGCTCACCGGCGGCAATCTCCAGTGGTTCCGACAGCCGATTGGCCAGTCCAGGCACGTCGACGGCGGCCATGCGGTAACGACCCGGCTCGAGGAAAGGGAAACTGAATCTGCCATCTTGGGGAGCGATGTCCCGCCCAGCGAAGATCCAGCTCGAACGGACGGCGTCAAAGCGCTCCAGGTAGACGCCTCCAACCACGGGCGTACCGTCGCGGGCGTCTATCAATCCGCCCGCGATCTCCGTGTCGGGCAACCGCAGGGTGTACACACGCTCACCCAGCTCGGGCACCTCGAGCGAACGGCAGCGAATGAACGTGTCGTTCGCACGGCGCCCCATGTACAGACCGTGCGGTCCGGCCTCGATACCGACGAACTCGAACGATCCATCGGCGGCGGTTCCCGTCGCAGCCCAGGTGTCGAACCCACCGCCCGGAGCGTCCCGCGCCAGCGTCACGAACCAGCCAGCTATCGGCTCGCCACGGGCGTCGAGCAAGCGCCCCGAAATGCGGCGTACCTGGGCGGCTGCGAGAAAATCCACCCGAACGGTGTCGCCCGCCCGAATATGCGCCTGCTGCAAAATGGTCCATTCGGCCGGCATCCCGAGCTCGGATGCAACGTTCATGACCACGTAGCGATCGGCGGATAGGTGCTCGATCAGGTACGACCCGTCGGCCGCGCTGATCGCCACGCCGTAGTTGAAGACTCCCGCCATTCCGTCCCCGTCGATGCGCGAGGCGACGACCACAGCCCCCGCAAGGGGGCGCCCGTCATGCCGTTCGACGCGCCCCGCGAGCGACCCGCCCTGGCCCAGTCGAAACGTCTCCAGGTCCCGCTCCTCGCCTTCGCGCAGGAGCGGGACGCCGATCCAGCTGGACGCATGCTCGGGATGGCTCGCTCGCACGTTGTGCTTCCCAGTGCTCAGGTTGCGCAACTCGAAGGCGCCATTGGCGTCGGTCACGGCGTGCGCACGGGGCATCGGCTCGGGATCGAACTCCTGCATGCCCACGAGCTGATGGGGGAGATCCGAAAGCCCAAGCACCAGAGCGCCGACGACCGGCGTATCCGTGCGTGCATCGATCACGTAACCGCGCAGGGAACCGCCCGCGCCAAGGGTCACGTCGAACACGAGCGCCTCGGCCCCGACCAGCGCGCGTACCGTGCGCCAGGCGGCGTGCCCCTCAGCCTCGACCAGAACCGAGTAATGTCCCGGCTGCAGGTCCCCGAGCTCGAAAGCACCCTGCGCATCGTCGATCTCGTGGCAGACGGGTTCGGACACATCGGGCAGGTTCACCTCGCGCCGCAGCCAGACGCGGAACTTCTGTAGGGGCGCCTCGGCGATGCGGCTGCGCACGTTCCCTCGAACGACATTGCGGTCCGCATCCGAAGCCGACGGATCCGGATCGACTGGAGTCTCGGGACCCGTGCGTTCGGGCGACGCGACGGCCAGGGTCTCGCGCTCCGCGCCACCGCCGACGACAGCACTCGCGACCACCTCCGCTTCCGGGGTCCAGCTTCCGGCGTTCAGGGATCCGCGACTACCGCCGGCCAGATCGACACCACTCGCGACGAGCGCCCCGCGCCCATACGGCACGCCGACGCTCGTGGCCCCTTCGCCGGTGCCCGCATCCAGGCCGAGACGACCCGCGTCCCAGTCGATCTCACCGCCGCCAGCGATCACCCGCCAGCGCGGAGAATGGGGCGTCTTCGTGAGCTGTGCCCGGCCCGCATCCAGCTGCAAGACCGGCCCGGCAGCGCGCGCCATCAGTCGCGCGTGGGCCCCTGCCTCCAGTTCAATCCGGTCGCCCGTCAGCGCCAGCACGGCCAGAGCCTCCGAACCGGCCGCTTCCGGAACGACGGCCTCGAGCCTGCCCGCGAGCCACGGGATGGTGGGGCTGCTGGCCGCGAACCACGGTCCGCCGTCCACGCGCAGCGCAATCTCACCGCTCGCTACCAGCTGGTCCAGACCGCCGCCCGAGGGCGCGTTCCCCCGATCCCACCCAAAGAGCACGAGCAGCAGCAGGGCTGCTGCCGCAAGCCCCTGAAAAACGGGACGCACCACACTGGAGACACGCCACTCAGGACGCCGTTGCGGCACGGTTTCCAGAACCCGGCCCAACAATTCGACGCTGAATGCGGTGCGCGGCCGCGCCGGCTCGTACGCGCGCGTGAGCAAGCGTTCGAGGTTGTACTCCAGGGCGCTCTTCATGCCGGCCCGCTCCCGCGCGCGGCGAGCATCTGGAAGATCCGCGAGAATGCCTGGCGCGCTCGGTGCAAGGTCGACTCGACCGCCTTCGGATTGCGCCCGCTGCGCCTGGACAGCTGCCCGACGGTCTCACCCTCGATGTACTTCGCGGTCAACGCCTCGCGATAGTGGGGGGGCAATGACGAGAGCGTCGCCCCGACGAGATCGCGCGTCTCGCGCGCCTCGATCACCTCATCCGGGAGTGGCTCCTGCTCGATGCGCGTCAGGATCGCGTCGATCTCGCCCTCGCTCTCGGCCAGCAGGTCCTCGATGGGAACCGGCCGCCGCTTGCGAGCCTGGGTGCGGATCTTGTTCTTGGCGATGCCACACATCCACGTATGCAGGCTCGAGCGCCCGTCAAAGTCCATCAGTCGCTCGAAAGCGACCATGATGGTGTCCTGGACCACATCCTCCGCGAGGGCCGTTTGCTTCCCGACCCGGTAGTAGACGAACTCGTAGAGGGTGTCGATCTGCTGCCGGAAGAGATCTTCCGCCTGGGCGCGGTCCCCGCGCAGAATGCGGTCGCGCAGGGCCAGATCGTCGGTGTGGAGGTCGGATCGCATGGGAGGTCGCTACCTGGGTGCCGCGAGGAGCTCCAGGCCTTCGCTCATTCTTGAATTTCCGTGGGCGCGACTCCAGAGGCATCGGACGCCGCCCCCGGCCCGCTGCCACCGGCAACGACCGGCTGATGGTCCACAAGGCTGATCAGGACGTCTCCAGGGCCAGCCGTGGGGGCATCCACCCGGTCAAATATCGTCAGGCGCCCGTCGGTCCCGACCCGGAACATCGGCAGCGCGTCCGCCCCGTAGTGATCCTTGTAGGACTCATAGTCGAAGCTCGCACTCAGGGTCGTGCGTTTCAGTCGGGCACCATCGGCCACGCGCGACTCCAGCAGCTCCAGGCTGCCGCGATCGCCAAACAGTCCGCGTCCGCGCAATTCGGCTTCCGCGGAGCCGGAGGGGCCGCCGGGAATGACCTGGTAGACGCCACCGCGATCGAACAGTTCCTTGAAGTGTAGGACCGCGAGCGCGTTGACCTCGTCGTTGGGCGTCATCGCCATCAGGCGCCCGATGCCGACGAGATCCAGGTCGTCCTGAACATCTGGACTCAGTGCGTTGCCGTGCACGGCCTGCAGTCCGGCCAGGCGTGCCTTCAACACGTTCCGCCGGTTCGTGTCGAGCAGCACGACGCGCACGTTCTCCTCGCCCAGTGCGCGGGCGATCGCGCGCGCCAGCGCCCCCGCGCCCAGCAGTAGCACACCCTGGGGTGCCAGATCCGCAAGCCCCAGCAAGCGCGCCACGGGCGCAGCCGTCAATCCGTAGATGGTGACCGTGCCGATGATGACCAGGAATGCCAGCGGTGCCAACCGCGCCGCATCGGCGAAGCCATGCTGTTCGAGGCGCAGGGCGAAGAGTGCGGACACGGCCGCAGCGACGATCCCGCGCGGGGCCATCCAGGCCAGAAACAGGCGCTCGCGCCAGGTCAGCACGCTCCCGGCGGAAGAGGCAAAGACTGCGATCGGCCGAACCACCAGAATCAGGATCAACACGAAGGCGACCGAGCCCCAATCGAGGGCGCGCAGGTCCTCGAACTCGAGACGCGCCGCGAGCAGGATGAACAGGGACGAGATCAGGAGCACGCGCAGGTTCTCCTTGAACTCGACGATGTGCTGGATGGAGTAGCTCTTCTGGTTGGCCAGCTGGAAGCCCATGATGGTGACGGCGATCAGGCCCGACTCGTGCTGCAATGCATGCGAGGCGCTGAAGACGCCCAGCACCACCGCCAGTACCAGGGGAGCCTCGAGTCGGTCCGGCACCCAGTGGCGGCGCAGTGGCAACAGCAGGACGGCCGTGCCGAGCATTCCGAACGACGTGGCCACGGCCACCGTGCGCGTCAGGCCAGCCAAAGCCACGGTCGTCGACGTGAAGAGGTCCTCGACCAGGATCGCCTCGACCACGAGCACCGCCAAGGTCGCGCCGATGACATCCGCGACGATGCCCTCCCATTTAATGAGGGCGCCGACCGTGCCACGCGGGCGAACGTGGCGCAGGAGCGGTCCCACGACCGTGGGACCGGTGACGGTCAAGATGGCACCGAGCAGGGTCGCCAGGCGCCACTCGAGGCCCGCCAGCCAGTGCGCGGCGGCCGCGGACAGTACCCAGGTGATGAGCACGCCCAGGCTGAGCAGGCGAGCGAGCACACCGCCCACCTTATGGAGTTCGCGCACTTCGAGGGTCAGACCGCCTTCGAATAGGATGACCGCCACCGCAAGGGCCACGGCCGGGAAGAGAAGTGGACCGAGTAGCTCGTCCGGATCGAGGAATCCCACTCCCAGGGGGCCCGCGAGCAGTCCACACAGGAGCAGCAACAGGATCGAGGGCAGACGCAGGCGCCAGGCCGCCCACTGGGCGCCGACGCCGAGCACGATCACGCCTGCGAGCGCAATCAGAACGTTTCCGGAACCATGCGTGGTCTCGACGAGCAAGCGCCGAGTGTAGGCCGCGTTCCATCGAAGGGCTCGCCATCCCCCGATCTTTGCCCCGCATTTTGTGGGAATCCGACCCACTACGGGCTACACCCCGTACTTCCCAACCCGCACAGCCTCGAGCAACCGAAGCCAAAACCAGAGAGATCACGATGATGACCCGAAACGCAACCCGCGCCGCCCTGCTCGCCAGCACCCTCCTCGGCGGCGCCACCCTGATGGCCATGCAACCCACGACCGTCGCCGCAACCCTCGAGCCCGCTCCGACGGCCGCGCCGGCACGCTCCGCGGGCCCGGAGCTCATGGCGGGCACCTACGAGATCGACGGCACGCACTCCTCGGTCATCTTCTCGATCCTCCACAACGATGTGTCGCCCGCGTACGGACGTTTCAACGTCATCAGCGGCTCCTTCGTGGTCGGCAAGTCGCTCGAGGAATCCTCCGTCTCGGTCGAAATCGCCACCTCCAGCGTGGATACGAACAGCGAGGACCGCGACAAGCACCTGCGCAGTCCCGACTTCTTCAACGCGAAGCAGTTTCCGAAGATCACCTTCGTATCCAAGAGCATCGAGAACCGCGAGGGTACCGCGTACATGGTCGCGGGCAACCTCACCTGCCACGGCGTGACCAAGCCCGTCACGATCGAGATGCAGTTGCTCGGCAGTGGCGACAAGGGCCGCTCCGGCCACCTGGCCGGCTTCGGTGGAGAGGTGACGATCGACCGACGCGAATTCGGGATCACGACCTACCCCGACGCCCTGGGCGCTGACGTGCGCCTGCTCTTCGGCATCGAGGCCGTGCGTAAGTAACCGGGCGCCAGCTTGCAGCCCGAGCCCTTCCTGTACTGCGGCTTCGCTGCCGCGCTGATCCTCTCCATCGCCTGGCGCCCCTGGCGCAAGGAGGATGGAGAACATCTGCGCGGCTACATCGGCAACGCCCTCGCATGGACCGCCGCCACCTTCCTGGCAGCGCGTGTCATGAAGGGGCAACTGCCAAGTTTCCCTCCGACCGAGGCCGAGCACTACTGGGCATACGGCGTGCTCCTGTGCACGCTACCCGCAGCCCTCGAAGCCCGCTCGTGGCGCCTTGCATCGGTGCTCGGCGTTTCGATCTTCGGGGCCTTCGCCTGGCTGGCGAGCGCGCCCCTGCGCGAGAGCTACTGGGAAGGCAACCTGGCCTGGTTTCAGGTCGGCGCCGGTGTGCTGCTCGGCCTGGCGACCATGGTCCTGAGGCCGGGTCCAGCCGCTTCCTGGGCCAGGGGCCCTTCCTATCCAGGCACACTCGCACTGGCGACGGCCATGGCCGCCGCGCTGCTGGGCCAGTCCTACGGTGGCGCCGCACATGTCATCGGTGCACTGGCATTCGTTCCGGCGATCGTCGCGATCCTCGCGATGCTGCGCCCTGAGCGCGTCTACTGGCCCGGCCTTGCGTCGAGCTGGTCGATGGGCGTACCTGGCATGCTCGTGGTCGCCGTGTGGTTCGCGGAGACTCCCTGGAGCGCCGCCGTGCTCGTCGCGTTGTCTGCGCAGCTTGCGCGACTGCCCCTGCCCGCCCGCATGAGTCCACGCCAGCGGGCCATACTCCACGGCGCCCTGGTCGTGGTAGTCGGCGGCGTGGCACTCTGGCTTGGATACGAGCCGCCCGCTTCCTACGACGACTACTGACCCCCGGGGTCGCTCACCATGGAAAGCGAAGGGTTGAGTTCGCCCCCGCGCTTCCCCTGGACTGTGCAGGAGGCGCGCCGGAGTCCTGCCCACACGGAAACCCTATCGTTCAGAAGGGCAGCTTCATGCCCAGGGCATCGAGCAGGAACGTCCAGCGATCGGTCGCCTCCTCGATGCGCTGCTCGCGCGACTTGCCCGCCCCGTGACCCGCGCGCGTCTCGATGCGGATCATCGTCGGCCTGTCCCCGCCCTGGGCTTCCTGTAGGCTCGCTGCAAACTTGAAGCTGTGCCCCGGAACCACGCGGTCGTCGTGATCGCCCGTCGTGACCAGCGTCGCCGGGTAACTCACGCCAGACTCCAGGTTGTGCAGGGGCGAGTAGGCCAGGAGCGTGGGGAACATGTCCTCTTCCTCGGAAGTGCCGTAGTCCGACGCCCACGCCCACCCGATGGTGAACAGGTGGTAGCGCAACATGTCGAGCACGCCGACAGCCGGCAGCGCTGCGGCGAAGAGGTCCGGACGCTGGGTCATGCAGGCACCCACCAGCAGGCCACCGTTGCTGCCGCCGGAGATCGCCAGGTGCTCGCTCGAGGTGTAGCCCGCTTCGATCAACCACTCGGCCGCCGCGATGAAGTCGTCGAACACGTTCTGCTTGTGCTCGCGGGTGCCCGCCAGGTGCCACTCGCGCCCGTACTCGCCACCGCCGCGCAAATTCGCCACCGCATAAACGCCGCCCATGTCGAGCCAGCCTGCAACAGCGGGGGAGAACGACGGGCGCAGGGAGATGTTGAAGCCCCCATAGCCGTAGAGCTGCGTGGGCACGCTGCCATCCAGCTCGAGCCCCTTGCGGGCGGTGATGAACATCGGCACGCGCGTGCCGTCGGGACTCTCGAAGAACACCTGTCGGGTCTCGTAGGCGTCCCCATCGAAGGGCACCTCGGGACGCTTGTAGAGCGTGCTCTCACCGCTGGCGACGTCGTAACGGTAGAGCGCGGTGGGTTGGGTGTAGCTGGAGAAGGCGTAGAACGTCTCCGACGCACTGGCGGCCTCCTTGCCCCCGAACCCGGAGGCCGTTCCGATGCCAGGCAACCCCACCTGCCGTATCTCGCGACCGTCCTTCTCGCGCACCTCGACGCGCGTCTTGGCGTCGGAGAGATAGCTCAGGACCAGCCGGCCGCCGACGATGCTCGCATTCTGCAAGACCTCCGCGCCCTCGGGCACGATCTCGACCAGCGCCACGTTGCCCGCACCGGCAGCCTGCACATCGAGGGAGACGACGCGCCCGCGCGGCGCATCCTTGTCCGTGCTCAGGTAGACGATCCAGCCGTCACTGCCGATCGGCGTGTAGGCGGCGTCGAAGTCATCGAGCGCGCGAATGACCTTGGCATCGGGGTCCATCAGGTCCTGGAAGTACAGACGGTTCTTGCGCGCCGAGCCCTCCCAGACATTCAGCATCAGGAGCTTGCCATCCTCGCTGACACCGGCCCCGCAACCGCGCTTGGGGTGCTCGGCGTCCTCGAAGACCAGCACGTCGGCGGCCTGCTCTGTGCCGGCCAGGTGGTAGTAGAGCTGCTGTCCCAGGTTCTCCGCCTGCAGCTTGTTCTCGGTCGCCGGATAGCGCCCGTAGTAAAAGCCAAGCCCGTCATGGCTCCAGGTCGGCGAGGAGAACTTGACCCACTCCAGGCGGTCGTCCAGGTCCTTGCCCGTGCGCAGGTCGCGCACGTGCCACGTACGCCAGTCGGATCCACCGTCGGACAGGCCGTAGGCCAGGTAGTTGCCATCCTCGCTCCAGGCCGTACCGCCGAGTGACACCGTGCCATCGCTCGAGAAGCTGTTCGGGTCGAGAACGACCTCGCGCTCGGACTCCAGGCTCTGCGCGCGACAGATCACGCTCTGTGATTGGTACCCGTCGTTGTAGGAGAAGAAATACGCATCGCCGTGCTTGCTGGGGATGCCGAAGCGCTCGTAGGTCCAGAGTGCCTCCAGCCGATCGTGGATCCGATCGCGCCCGGGAATCGCAGCCAGCCAGGATTCGGTCAGCGCGTTCTGGGCCTCGATCCAGGTGCGCGACTCGGGGGCGTCGGAGTCCTCGAGCCAGCGGTACGGGTCCGCGACCTGGGTGCCGTGGTAGTCCTCGACCACGTCACCGTGCGCGGCAGCGGGATAACTTATCGAGGCCGCCGAGCGCGGTGCACGTTGCGCGTCATCGGTGCTGCTGCAACCGAGGATGTTGAGAGTGACGCCGATCCAGGCGAGGCGATTGAGTGTCATCATGGCTTCGGATTTATGGTGCTGAGGAGTGAATGTGGGGGGGGGGGGCCGACGCGGGGAGCTCGTGCTCGCAAGATCACCTGGGAGTGGACGGCGATGGCATGGACGCGCTCTCCAGCCATCTTCGAGTCCCGAGCAGCGCTACGCGCGCGATCCAACCCATGTTCCAGGGTTCGAGGTCGGTCGTGTTGGCGGGCAAATCACCCGCCGAGTGGTAGTGGATGTCGTAGTCGATGTGCACCACGTCCGCGTCGTTCCAGGATTCACCCGGGCGCTGCGGACTGCGCGGCACCTCCTGCGCGTGGTCCCAGGCGCTCGCATAGAGCGTCAAGGCCGGGCGTGGTGTCTCGCGGAAGCTACGTGAACTGCTGAAGACGTAGGAATCTGTGCCGCCCTGGCTGGGGTTGGTGGCCCAGCGCTCCGGGAAACCGTCCTGGCCGCGATGGTCCTCGAGCACCGAGAGCATGTGCTCGATCAAGACCTTGTTCCCGGGTAGCTCGTCGGGCTCCATGAAGAGCAGGTCCGCGCCCGAGCCGAATCCCGCCTGATCGAAATTGACCACACCGAGCAGGGGCGTCTGACCCTCCTCGATGCGCTTGAGGTAATGTCGTGTCGATGCGATCTCGCTACCCCAGAGCGCGAAGCGCACCTCGCGCGCGGGCGCAGGGACGCATCCACTTGCGACCGCCCGTGACCAGGCCGTCGCGATCTCGAGCACGATCGCCTCGCCGCTACCGTTGTCGTTCGCGCCCGGACCGCCTGCATCGGAGTCGCCGTGGGCGCAGAAGAGCAGGAAGCCTGGCGCAGCCCCGGCCCGTGCCGGCAGGCTGGCGACCACGGTGCGCGGGCGCGCGCGCTGGATGCGCGCGGAGAGCTCGTACTCGATCTCGACGCGCTCACCGGCGGCCAGCGCGGCTCGCAGGGCAGCACCGTCCGGCTCCGACAGACCGAAGACTGGCGCGGGGTTCCCGTCGCCCCGGCCAAGATGACGGACGACTGGCCACTCGCCGCCCGGGGTTGCCTGACCGTCGACCAGAGTCAGGGCAGGACCGTCGCCATCACGGGCGCGCCGCGGCGTGCGCTGGCAGAGCCATGCTGCACCGGCTTGTGGTTCCAGTCCCAGCAACGCGCGCCCCTTGGCACTCGGTGAGAAGCCGTATGGCCAGGCGCGCTCGAGGTCGATCACCCGCGCTGTCG
>JBLHKW010000017.1:0-43252 GCA_047618565.1 Planctomycetota bacterium | reverse complement strand
GGCTGCGGTGGCACCCTCGATGTGGTGCACGACATCGAGGGCCTGCGCGGGAAGATCAGCACCGAGGCCTTCGATGAACGCCTGAGATCCACGCGCGCCGAGGACCGCTCGGGGGTGTGGCGCTTTCGAGAGTTGATCGTGCCTATCGCACCGGAGCAGATCGTGACGCGCGGGGAGGGGCGCACGAACCTCTACGATGTCCCCGCTCTGGCGGCGCGCGCCGGGGTCGGCGCGCTGCTGCTGAAGCACGAGGGCGAGAACCCGACCGGGTCCTTCAAGGACCGCGGGATGACGGCCGGAATCACGGTTGCCAGGGCGCTGGGCAAGCGGCGCGTGGCGTGCGCCTCGACGGGAAATACCTCAGCGTCGATGGCGTCCTATGCGGCCGCATCCGGGATGGAAGCGATCGTGTTCATCCCGGAGGGGCAGGTCGCGTACGGAAAGCTCAGCCAGGCTCTCGCCTACGGGGCGCGGACCCTCCAGATCGACGGGGACTTCGACGCTGCCATGGAGATGGTTCAGGAGCTGTGCAGCGAGGAGTCCATCTACCTTCTGAATTCGGTCAACCCGTTCCGGATCGAGGGCCAGAAGTCGATCGGCTTCGAGCTGTTGCAGGACATGGGATGGGAGATACCCGACTGGATCGTGTTGCCCGGCGGCAATCTGGGTAACAGCTCGGCCATCGCGAAGGGATTGCTGGAGCTGCGTGACCTGGGGCTGATTTCGAGGCTGCCACGCATGGCGGTGGTTCAGGCCACGGGCGCCAACCCCCTTTTCAGGGCCTGGTCGAGTGGCGAGCCTCTCGTACCGATTGCGCACGCGGACACGCTCGCGAGTGCGATCCGGATCGGCGCGCCGATCTCGTGGCGCAAGTGTCTACGCGGCCTTCAGGCCCTGGATGGCGTTGTGTGCGAGGTCACTGACCAGGAGATTCTCGATGCCAAGGCGCACGTGGACAGGTCGGGCGTGGGGGCCGAACCGGCGTCGTGCGCAACCTACGCCGGGATCTGCAAGCTGGCGCAGGCGGGCGTGCTTGGCCGCGGTGAAACCATCAGCGGCATCCTGACCGGAAACCTGCTCAAGGACCCGGATATCGTCGTCCAGTACCACCGCGGTGAGCTCGATGGCTTCTCCGCTCCTCTCGCGAACGCTCCGACGTCGGTCGCGTGTGATCTGGACGCGATCCGGCGGATTCTGGGCGTGGTCAATGCGACCTGAATCCGTGCCAAGCTTGAGCAGTCCGGAAGTCCGCGCAGCCATCAGAACCGGTAGGCTCCGTGCATGACGAACGAGGAGCAGGTAGAGCGCTGGAATGGTGACTCGGGCGAGCGCTGGGTAAGCCACCAGGAGCTGATCGACAGGGCGATCGAACCCTTCGGCGAGCGCGCACTGGAAAGGCTGGGGGTCCGGCGCGGTGCTCATGTGATCGAGGTCGGTTGCGGAACCGGGACCACGGTGCTCGCGCTGGCCGAGGCTGTGGGGCCGCCGGGGCACGTGCTCGGGCTCGATGTTTCGGAGCCGATGCTCGCCCGGGCGCGCGAGCGCACGGCGCACCTGAGCAACGCGGAGCTGTTGTGTGCGGATGCGTCGGGGCACGGGTTCAGCGCGGAGTTCGATGCACTCTTCTCGCGCTTCGGCGTCATGTTCTTCGATCGGCCCGCTCACGCCTTTTCCAACCTGCGCACGGGCCTGCGGCCAGGGGCGCCGCTCACCTTCGTTTGCTGGCAGGCGCTGGAACAAAACGATTGGGTCTGGAAGCCGCTTCAGGTGATGCTTCCACTTCTCGACGAGCGACCGCCGGCGCCGGAAGCTCGCGCGCCCGGGCCGTTTGCATTTGCCGATAGCGACTACCTTCGAGATCAGTTGCTGGCCGCGGGCTATGTGGACGTCGAGATCGAGGATCTGCGTGCACCCGTCACCATGAGCTGCACGGGAGTCTCGAAGGCGGTCGAGTTCTGTCTGCGCATCGGTCCCGGCGCACGTGTGGTAGATACCCAGTCGCCCGCCGTGCAGGAGCAGATTCGTGCGGGCTTGACAGGCTTGTTCGCAGAGTTCGAGGACGATGGCGAGGTCGCTCTGGGCGGTGCGGCCTGGTTGGTCTCCGCGCGCAACGCATGAGGCTTGGCGGGCGTAGGGTGCGATCCGTCCCGTTTCGCGGCCATCTTGCAACCCGCTAGCGGCATTTCGGTTAGATTGGCCCCCGATGCGAGGTCCGCTCACAATGGCCTCGCGCCCCATGTTGCACGAATCAATCACTTCACCGTCCGGGTGCGCGCGCCCATCGCAGGCGTGGGCCAGCTCCTCGAGCGCTGAGGTGCGGGCATGATCGGAGCATGGGCTCTCAGCGTCCTTGCGTCCGCAGCCCTGTCGGTGACTGTTGGGGAGACGGGCAATGGCGTCCGCAACTGGACCACGCGCGAGGGCCTGGCTCAGAACAGCGTTCTCTCCATAGCCCAGACCGCGGACGGCATCATCTGGATGGCTACCCACGGCGGGTTGGCCAACTTCGACGGGGACTCCTTCCAGGTCATCGACGTCGCGAGCCATCCCCAGTTCGGCACGAGTCGCTTGATCGGAGTCGAGACCGATGCGGCCGGGGAGTTGTATGCGGGCACTGCCGAGGGCGCGGTCCTGCGGCTGCGAGGTGGACAGTGGAGCGCGATCGACATTCCCTGTGATTGCTCCGGGCGGGTGCGCGCCATGGAAGCCAGCCCGGACGGCGCCATGTGGATTGGCGCTGGTTGTGGGCTTTATCGAATTGCCGGCGGCGAGGATCGAGCGGAGCGAGTCTCTGCAGAGCACGTGACTGCCATCGCGGCCACAGCAGAGGGCGAGGTCTTCGTCGGCTTTCTCGACGGCGTGCACCGTGTCCGGCCGGGCCCACCGCAGGCCCTCGGAGGACTGCTGGCACGTTTCCTCGAGGTTTCCAGCGATGGAACACTCTATGCGGCATCACGCGAGCAAATCGTGCGTCGGGACGACGACAGCTGGACGCAGTTGCCTGTCGATCTGGAGGAAATTCAGTGCGTTCAGGCCGGTGTCGGCGACGACCTGTGGGTGACCGGGATCGGCGGGTTCGGACGCTGGGACTGTTCTCTTGAGGAATGGGTCCCCGACCTGACCGAGGTGGATTGTCCGGCGCAGGTGAAGTTCCCGAGCGTCTTCATCGATCGAGAGGGGAACACCTGGGTCGGTACCGACACCCACGGTGTCTTCGAGTTCTATCGAGCCGCACTGGATGTGCTCATCCCGGTAGCCGGCAGGAGTGACGGGTTGGTGTCGGCGACCTGCACTTCGGACGGTCGCGTGTTCACCCTCGGGAAGACGCTCTACGAAGTGTGTGATGGCATCCTTGTGCCAAGCGTTCTGCCTCCGCCAAGCCTGATGGCGCCAGCCCGCGACGAAGGGCTATGGTTGAACACGTCTTGGGGCATCGAGCGCGAGCGCGACGGTGAGCGAGAGCGCGTGATCTCCCGCCATGAACTGCCGCGCCACACTGGCGCGTTGCTCGAGGCACGCGATGGGACACTGTGGATCACGGGTAACGGCGTCCTGCTCGCCTGGGACGGGCACTCGCTCGAGCGGACGGATCTGGTCAGTGCGGGTGCGGGCGCGACTTCCACGGCGCTCTTCGAGGATAGCCTCGGACGCATCTGGGTTGCTGGCCTTTCGAGCCTGACCATCTGGGACGGAAGCCACCCTTGGGTGCTGCATTCGGGAGTCGAACTGCCGCTCGGCGAGATCCGCAGCCTCCATGAGACCGCAGACGGGAGCGTATGGCTCGGCACGTACGGCGGAGGCTTGTGCCGGATCCGCGGCCGCGCAGTCGACGTATTGGACACCTTCCGCGGGCTCTACGAGAACACAGCCACGGCGCTGGTTGCAGACGGTGAGGGCCACCTGCTGGTGCTGGGCAATCGAGCCGTAGCGAGGTACTCCCTGGCGGAGCTCGAGGCGGCGGCATCAGGGGGCACGGAGCTGTTGCGTCCGCGCCTCTTCAACAGCGGTCCCGGCATCAAGATCTTCGAGGGCAATGGAGCGCTTCAGCCTCGGGTCGCGGTGGGCCCCGAAGGAAATATCTGGTTCCCGTGCCTGCACGGTCTGGTGCGATTTGACCCGAGTGCAGTCTCCGACCTCGGGCGTCCACCACGCGCTCGCGTGCGCTGTGAGGTAGCGCCGGGATCGGTCCGCGAACTGAATGCCGAGGGAAAGCACGCATACCGCCTGGAGCCCGACGGCCGCGACGTGCTTATCCAGTTTTCGGCCCCCAGCTTCCTTCAACCACGCCAGCTCACCTATCGTTACAGGCTCAACGGGCGTGACACTGACTGGGTCATCAGCAAGCACAGCGACAGCGTGCGGTTCGACAACCTGGCTCCGGGGGACTATGGCTTCGAGATCGAGGCCGCGGTTGCCGATGGGCCCTTCGGGCCGACGAACAAGAGCTTGCTCTTCCGCATTCCGCCAACCTGGCTCGAGCGACTCTGGGTCAAGCGCCTGCTGTTCCTGATGTTGTTCGCCGTGGTGGGAGGCGTCACCGTCTTCCGTTTGCGTGTCGCGCGCCGGCGCGGTGACGCACTCGAGGGCGTCGTCAACAGGCGCACGGGGGAACTACGGAACGAGATTTCCGAGCGCAAGCGCATCGAGGAGGACCTGCGCCGCGCGGGCGAGGACCTCGAAGCTCAGGTGGGGCGACGTACCGAGGAACTGGCGCAGGCGCTCGGCACTCTCGAGCAAGACATGCGCGAGCGCGAGCAGCTCGAGGGGCGCCTGCGGGAATCCGAGAAGCTGGAAGTCGTCGGGCGTCTGGCCGGGGGGTTGGCCCACGACTTCAATAACATCCTGACGGCGGTGCTGGGCGAGACGGATCTGGCGCTGGCCAGGCTCGAGGAAAACCGGTGCGATGTGGTCCTCAGGCCGGTGCTCGAGGAGCACCTGGCAAACGTACGAACAGCGGGGATGCGAGCGTCGCGATTGACCCGGCAGCTACTCGCGTACAGCCGCCAGCAGGTCATGCAGCCCGAGGTGATCGACCCGCTCGAGACATTGAAGAGCCTGCGGACGATGCTGGCGCGGCTCGTGCCGGACAACGTCGAGATCACAATCCGGGAGCATCCGCAGAGCCGGCCGGTTCTGATCGACCCGGGACAGCTCGAGCAGGTCATCGTCAACCTGGTCGTGAACGCGGCCGAGGCCATGCCGGAGGGTGGGTCGGTCGAGCTCGGTTGCCGGGTCGAAGTCGCCAGTGGCGGCGAGACAGCCACCGTCGTCAGCGTGACCGACTCCGGGGTCGGGCTGTCGCCGGAGATCCGCGACCACATCTTTGAGCCGTTCTTCTCGACCAAGGGGCAGGCCCGTGGCCTGGGCCTCGCCTCGGTGCAGGGTATCGTCATGCAGTCGGGAGGCTCGCTCGAGGTGGAGGAGAGCTCCAGTCGTGGCCTCACGTTCCACGTTGGCTTCCCCGTCACCAACGAGCGCCCGAAGCCGATTGCGGCCAGTGCGGACGATAGCCTGGCCGAGGGCATCGTGGCGTTGCTCATCGATGATGAGGTGGATGTTCGCCGGATCGCGCGCCTGATGCTCGAACGTGGTGGAGTGCAGGTGGTGGAGGCCAAGACGCCCAGCGACGCGCTCGCTCTGGCCCGCGTACATCAGGCGGACATCGACATCCTGGTCACGGATGTGGTCATGCCCCAGATGAACGGCCGCGAGCTCAGTCGCGCCGTGCGCGAGCTGTGTCCCGAGATCAAGGTGCTGTTCATCTCCGGGCACTTCCGCGAAGAACTGAGCGAGCGCGACCTGCTCGACCAAAACGCGAACTTCCTCGGCAAGCCGTTCGAGGCTGCGCAGCTCGTGAATCGTGTCGCAGAGCTGACCAGGACCATCCGCACGGTCTGATCCGGCACGAGGCGCACCGTCGCGGTGCTGTGGATCAGGGCGAGACGCCGCCAGCAGAGCGGTCGTGTACGAGCGTCTCGACGAATGCTGCCATGCGCTGTGCCCCGTCGAGAGGCACGCGATTCTCCGATCGACAGATCGCGAGCGCGGCCTCGTCATTCGCCAGCGCAGCACTGATGCATTCGGCGATCGCGTCGGGCGTCGCGTCATCGGGGTGCAGGAAATCGACCAGGCCCAGCTCCGCC
This sequence comes from Planctomycetota bacterium, assembly GCA_047618565.1. Classification (GTDB taxonomy): domain Bacteria; phylum Planctomycetota; class UBA1135; order UBA1135; genus JBLHKW01. Next base: position 37,109 of record JBLHKW010000017.1, on the reverse strand, counting down.
AGGCGGCGCGCCCTGATGAGCTGCTCTTCACGATGGACGACGCGCGGGATGAGCAGGGCGCGCTGGGCGTGGGCCAGTAGCTCGGCTGAAACGTTGTAGCCGGCCGTGGAGATCACGAGTGCCGCGCGCGCGAAGAGTGCTGTCGGGTCGGGTATGAAGTCGTGTAACACGACTGCACTGCCTCGGGCCAGCTCGCGTAATTCCTCACGTTGGGCGTCGGGAACGAAGGGGCCCAACAGCACTTCGGCATGGATATCGAGTCGCTTCGCATGCGCTCGCAGCATCTCGAGGAAGGGGCGCACGATCGAGTCCCCGCCGCCGTCTCCGCCGCCGATGGTCACGACGACCAGCTTGGGGTCAGGCGCGACGGCGCACCCGGCTGCTGCCTGCGTCGGGCGCTGGCTCACGTAGTTCACATGGTGCACCGTGCGTCGCAGGTCCTCCGGGAAACCGTACTCGGAGGTCGTGTCATAGACGCTCTTGGCGCCGTACACGACCACATGGTCATAGCTTCGCCTCAGAACACCGAACATGTCCTCCTGTTCCCAGCGCTTGGCGACACGCTCGGGCGAATCGATGATATCCCGCAGACCCAGGATGCGTGTGCAGCCGCCGGTCTCCCGCAGGTAGTCGAGCGCCGGGATGAGTTCACCGTTCATGCCGGTCGGGGAGTGATCCACCAGCAGTAGATTCGGCGAGTAGTCACGGATCGTCCGCAGCAGCAAGTTCCGGCGTAAGGTCAGGATCCCGTCGTCTGACATGGCCAGGGAGCGCGGGGCGTAGGCGCCCGGTGCCACCTTGCGCACGGCGGGCAGCTTCAGGTAATCGGTGCGCGGCGGCAGGTCGAACTTGTGCGCGACGGGGGAGCCCGTCACCAGCAACGTCGACAGGTCCTCCATCTGTTCCGTCAGGGCCCGCACCACGTTCATGCAGCGGCGAATATGGCCCAGGCCGAAGGTGTCGTGGGAGTAGACCAGGAGACGAGGTTGCGACGCATCCCGATGGGGGCTTGTGTGAGCAGAGCCGTCCTCCGTGAGCACGTTTATCGTTGCCAGGAGGCATGCGTCGTCTGTGCTGTCCGATACTGGCTCCAGGCGAATGTTGGCCGAGTCGCCATTCGTGCCCACGAGCTGGACGCCCTCCAGGGCGACGGCCGACTTGGAAGATAGCGTTCGTGCCAGGGCTGCCCGTAGCCGATCGTGCTCGTGTTCCGCGACGCACTCGTACAGGGTCCTGTCGGTGCCCTCGAACTCGGTCCAGCCCGAGAGCGTCTTGCCCTTCGGGTTTGCGAAGCCAATCACGCCTTGCGTGTCGAGCACCAGCAGTCCGGCCTGCAGTGATTCGACCGCGGAGGACAGCGCACGGTGATGGTCGCGCGCCCGTCTTTCGCGGCTTCGCGCTGCGAGCGTGTTCATGATCGAGGCCGAGACCTCGGCCGCCCGGAAGGGCTTGATCAGGAATCCGGCAGGCTCAATCGGCATCGCGCGAGCCACGGTCTCGGGATCGGAGTGGGCGGTGATGAACACGATCGACGCGCCCCATTTCTCAGTCAGCTCACGGGCGCACTCGATCCCGTCATCCCCGCCGGCCAGCCGGATGTCCATGAGGACCAGGTCCGGGTTCATCTGACGCGTCCTCGCGAGCGCATCCTGGGCGTTGTCTACCGCGCCCACCAGCGTGTGACCCGTGGACTCGACGATCTTGGCCAGGTGCAGCTGGACGATCTGCTCGTCCTCGACGACCAGGATCTTCTTGGCCCTGGGAATCATGATGCGACCCGCTTGAGGCGCTGTTGGGGGAAGGTGATGCGTGTCATGAGCCCGTTCGCGGCGGTGACCTCGGTGGAGCCCCCCAGCTGGGTCACGAGCGTGCGCACGAGGTTCAGCCCGAGTGTGTCGGGATTCGGCTGCGCCGCATTGAGGATCATGCCGGTGCCGTCGTCCGACACGATGAGCTCGACCAGATCGCCGTCGATCGGGTGCAGTTCGAGGCGGATCTGGCCGCCGCTGCGTCCCACGAAGGCGTGCCTGAACGAGTTCGCAAGAAGTTCGTTCACGATCAGGCCGAGTGAGAGCGCATGGTCCAGGTCGAGGTCGACCGGGTCGATCTCGAGCTGCAGGTCAATCGTGTCGGCGTCACCAAACGAGTGCACGATGTGCGCGACGAGTAGTCGCAGGTATGCGCTCACGTCAGCCTCGGCGAGGTCCGACGACTGGTAGAGGTGTTCGTGGATCAGAGCCATCGAGCGAATACGGGCCTGACTTTGCTCCAGGCCGGCCACCACGGTTGGGTCATCCGAGTAGCTCTGTTGAAGCGCGAGCAGACTCGAGATGACCTGCATGTTGTTCTTCACGCGATGGTGAACCTCGCGCAGCAGGAGTTCCTTCTCCTGTAGCGACGAGCGTACCTCGCCCTCGATGCGCTTCTGGTCGCTGAGATCCTGAGCAACGCAGACGTAGCCACTCAGCGATCCTTCACCGCAGCGCAACTCTGCTCCAGAGAAGGAGACGGACAGGTCCGAGCCATCGCTACAGCGCAATGACCGTTCCGCGACCCTCCAGGCGGACCCACTGGTCAGGACGAGCTCGGAGTCAAAGCTCGGGCTGCACAGGCGCGCGAACGGCTCACCGACCAGTTCGTGGGCGGCATGATGCTCGTAGGCGAGCAGGTCCGCAGCGGCCGTATTGATGCTCTTGATCTGCCGCTCCGGGGTCAGGAGGATCAGCGCGCCGGGCATCGAATCGAGGATGTTCTGCAGGTTGTCGATCGAGACGGTCGTGAGGGCCAGGACCTTTGTCATGTGGTTGAAGGCTCCAGCCAGCGCGCCCAGCTCGTCGGCGGTCTCGACCTCGACGTGCGCACCGAGGTCACCTTCGGCGATCTTGCGTGCTGCTTCCTGCAGGGCGCTCAACGGCCGTCGAATCGAACGCCAGAGCAGGTATCCGAGCAGCAGGGCCACCAGTCCCGCAACCACGCCGATCCCGAGCGTCACGTTGGTCATCGTTCGGGCGCGCGCCTCGATGCCACGTGCCCGATCAGCCAGGTCATCCTGGGCCTCGGCAAGGTAGCCACGCAGGCGATCCCCCAGGTTGCCGTCGAGAAAGGGCGCGAGGCTGGTGTCGAGTTCGGTGCGCGCGATGGCCGCGTCGCGCTCGGCGGCCTTCAGAAACCTGTCGATCCTAAGATCGAGCTCGGGCAGGCAACCGAAGAGCGCGGCTACCCAGCGGTTCGGATCCGTCGCGTCGGCCGGGCGCGCTCGGGTCAGGTACTGCTCAAACTCGTTGCGCGCCGCGATCAGGTCGCTCGCCGGTTCCGAGACCACGCGCGCGTCGTGATCGAGATCGGGATGGCCGGGGTCATCCACCCGCTGCGGCTGGGTGCCGACCAGTCGGTAGGCCTGCGCGCGCATCTCGTGCAGATTGAGCGAGAGCGCCATCGCCGTGTCGACATGGTGCAGTGCGCTCCGTACCTCGCTCTCGCTGCGCGGAATGAGCGAGACATGGATGCCATGGATGTTCAGAGATTCCGGTGCGACACCGTCGATTTCCCAGTCCGTCGGGCAAGCCTTGATCTTGTCGCTGGCCTTGACGCCGTCGATCGCCAGCCGTCGTGCACTCCAGACGCCGTCGTCGACATCGCATGTCACCTCGACGCGCCGGCCGATCGCCAGCTCCGGGCCCTGCTCGCGCAGAACGTCCTCGGGCAACGCGATCTCCCGTCCGTACAGGGTCATCTGTCCACGCTCAAGATCGATGGTCTGGATCGCGCCGCGCAGTTTGGGTCGGCGCCGGCCAGGGAAGACCTCGACCTCGCGCGCGATGAAGATTCCGGCCGGGTCCCACGATCCCTCGAGCTCCACTCCGTTCTGGAGGAAGTCGACCTGACGCAGATCGATCTGTTGGCGCGCGCACAGCACGGCCACCTCGGCCTGAATCTGCCGCTGTGTCAGGTAGGACGTCAAGCCGACGGCCCCGAGCAGGGAGACGATGGCCAGCAGCGCCAGGGTGAGTCGGAGTTTCAGGCTGGGGCGGAGCATCGTGCGTTCTACGGGAGGGGCCAGGCTCGACGCCGAACGATGCCGGGGCCAGCGTCCGCGTATGGGGCACCCCTATTGTATGTGGTCGGGGTCGCTCCTGCGGCTTCCAAGGGATCGGCCCAGGTGGATAGGGGGCAGAGGCGGGTGCGGCCGTGTTCTGGTCTCATCTGTGGACCGCGGCCGGGTGGGTGGTGCTCGCGTGTGCCGACCGGGCAGGGGTGCTCTCCAGAGGCCTGCATGTCCCCCCTGAATACGGCGAGCTGCGGATTTATCGCTCCCGGCGGGAACATGGGACCTGCCCCCCCCGCAGAGGGCCCTTTCAGGAGATTGGGTCCGCCAAAAACAGCACCCCAGGTATCCTGTACCGATTGCCCCCGCAATATCTGATCCGCTGTGGCGGGTCGGTCCCCTCAAACACGTTTCGTTTTTTTGAAGATGCTACAGACGTATAGCCGCCTGTTTTCGTTTCTTGGTCTCTCCCTCGCTGCGCCCCTCGCGACAGCTGGCACCCTGTTCGTCGACGCGGATCTCGCGACCGGCGCCAACGATGGTTCGACCTGGTCGGACGCTTTCCAGGGCTCCGGCGGATTGCAACTGGCGCTGACTGCCTCGGTCGCCGGTGACCAGATTTTCGTCGCCGAAGGGACCTACCTCCCGGCCGTCAGCGGTCGCGGCGTTTCCTTCAACTTCCGCACGGGAGTGGAGCTCTACGGTTCGTTCCTAGGTACAGAGGCGGCACCCGGCGAGCGTCCGCCTTTCGGAACCGCGCCCAGCGTCCTGCAGGGTGACCTGCTCGGCGATGATGGCAGCGGAATGATGCTCGAGAACAGCTACCACCTGCTGCGCGGTGGCGGGGTCGATCAGAGCGCCGTGCTCGACGGGTTCACGGTCACCGGTGGAAACGCCAATGGTACCGGTAACAACGACTCGGGGGGTGGAATCCTGTGCGTCAACGGGGCCAGCCCGACCGTTCGGAACTGTCACTTCATTAGCAACCGCTGCACCTTCGGGGGCGGAGCGGGCTACATCAACAACGGTTCGATGCCCACCTTCACGGACTGCATCTTCGAGGACAACGCCGGTGGAAGCTTCGGCGGTGCCTTCGACATGGCTGGTGCGGGAGCGCTTCGGTTCGATCGCTGCGTCTTCATCGACAACCGCGCACAGCGAGCTGGCGCGCTCGAGATCTTCTCGAGCACCGGTATCGAGGTGACCAACTGTACGTTCCAGCGCAACACGGCCACTGGCGGGAGTGGCGGCGGCGCACTCTGGATTGGCCAGGGAAGCAACGCACGCGTGATCAATTGCTCGATCGTCGACAACGACGCTACTGCGCACGCATCCGGTGGCATTCGGGTCCAATCTGCGGCTCCGGTGATCCGAAACTCCATCCTCTGGAACAACCGTGGCCCGGGTGGCGAGCAGAACTCGATCAACCAGGTCAGTGGCGGTGCAGACGTCGCCTACTGCATCGTCAACGGTGGTTTCTCCGGAGCGGGCAACCTCGGGACCGATCCACAGTTCGTCGATGCGCTCATGGGTGATCTGCGCGTGACCCTGGCGTCGCTTGCCATCGACGCGGGCGACAACGGCGAAGTGCTCGCGGGTGTCACTCTCGACCTCGCGCAGTCGGCGCGCTTTGTCGACGAGCCCGACGTTGGCGACACGGGCCTCGGAGGCTCGCCTGTCGTCGACATGGGCGCATACGAGTCCGCGCTCGTCGTCACAGCCAGCTACTGCCAGGTATCACCCAATTCGGCGGGTGCTGGGGCGACGATCAGCTCGACCGGCAGCACCAGCATCTCTGGCAACGGCTTCTCGCTGGTGGCGACCGGAGTCGTGCCCGATGTGTTTGGAGTCTTCTTCTACGGTAGTGCGCAGATTCAGGCACCCTTCGGAGACGGCTTGCGTTGCGTTGGCAGTGGCGGCACCGGTACCCATCGTCTCTTCCCGCTTGTCCAGGCGGACGGCAGTGGTGTGGCGACGCGCGCACTGGACTTCACCACGTCCCCGTTGAACTCCGGCTCGGGCGCGATCACGCCGGGCAGCACGTGGCAGTTCCAGCTCTGGTTCCGCGACAATGCCGCCGGTGCTTCCGGCTTCAACACGTCGGACGGCTTGAGCGCGACCTTCGCGCCCTGATTTCTTCCGCGGAGGTTAGTGGGGGATCGGACCGACGAATCGTAGACTGCTGTCCAATGAATGGGATGACAGCACGATGAGTCGGCCGATCTTCGCATTCCTGGCCCTGGAAGAGCACCCGTATGCACGGGAGATGCTGCGCCAGCTTCTGGATGTGGGTCATGCGCCAGCCATCATCGTCGAGGAGCGCTCCGAGATGGCGAAAGAGGAGCGCGAGAAGTTTCTCATTCGCATCGAGGGCAATCCGCTCGCTCCGACGATCGCGGAACAGGCTGCACAGCACGGCATTCCGGTCGAGCGCATGCCGATCCACCGCAGCGCGCCCCTGCTGGAGTTACTCGACGGTACACCACTGGACCTGATCGTCCTCGGCGGCACTCGCATCCTGCGCGGGCCAATCTTGAGTTATCCGCAGGACGGTGTGATCAACAGCCATCCAGGCCTCCTACCGGATTGCCGCGGCTCTGCTTCGGTTGCGTGGTCCCTGGTACACGACATCCAGGTCGGCTCCTCGACCCACTTCTGCGATGAGGGCATCGACACCGGCGACCTGCTGCTGCGACGCGAGCTACCCGTACGGCGTGGTATGAGCTACGAGGATCTCTGCTACGGCACGCTCGTGCTGGCGGGCGTCCTGATGAGAGAAGCCCTGGTCGCATACGACGAAGGCCGCTGGCCGCAAATCCGGTCACCCCAGGGTGAGTCCCCCTGGCCGACGTTCAAGAATGCACCCGAGGACGTTCTCGCGCTCGCACGCCGGAGGCTCGCCGACGGAACGTACGCGCACTTCGTCGAGCAGCCCTAAACCCCTGGAGTACGGAACTAAAACCCGCGCTCTTCCAGGTAGCGCGCCAGGTCTGCCAGGCAGCGCGCGCGCGTCGGCCCGAGGCTTCCCACGGGAAGCTTCAGCTTGCTTGCGACCTCCGAGTACTGAGGTCGTTCCTTGTCGAAGAAGAGCAGCGTCAGCAGTGCTTCGCAGGGTTGGCGAAGTGCTTGCAACGCACGCCGAAGCGTGTGGCGCAGCTCCAGTTGCTCGATGGCCTCCGTCGGACCCGGCTGCGAATCACTGAGGCTCAGCTCCTCAACGTCCAGGCTCGCTCGGTTCTTGCGCTGCAAGCGCCAACTCTCACGCCGGGCGGTGGTCGAGATCCAGGAGCGCAGACGCTGGGCATCTCGAAGTTGCTGGATATGCGCGTGCAACAGGATCCAGGTGTTCTGGAAGACCTCCTCCGCGTCAGCCTGGGTCAGCCCCATACGCATCGGAATTGCATGGACCAGTCGCTCGTACTCGCGGACGAGGTCGTTCCAGGCATCTGGCTCGCCCGCGCGGATGCGTCGTACCAGTTCCGATTCGTCCATTCGAGCGGGGCCATGCGCGCTGGTCATGGGGGCCCAAGTCAAGACTGTTGCATGGGGGCTCTGGATGCCAGCGTCACCCGTTGGAACTCGGTATTTCAGTCACCGAGCTCTGTCAGGATCCACTGGGCCCCGGCCGCGACGTCGATCCGGCCGTCGCCCAGGAGCTCCTCGAAGGACTGGTTGACGCTGTCGATGTCGACACTGGTCGTTCCCAGTGCGTCATCGGCGTCGGCCTCCGTCGGATCACCGTGCACCGAGTGCAGGAGCGAGACTGCGCCTGACACGATGGCGGCCGACATCGACGTGCCGCTCCACCACGCCCATGCGTTGCCAGGCATCGCGCTGTAGATCTCGAGGCCCGGCGCAGACAACTCGACGGCAGGCCCGAACGCGGAGAAGTCCGCCTTGATGTCGTTTGCGTCCAAGGCCGCTACCGTGACAACGTCGTCCAGCCTGCCGGGGAAGAGCACGCGCCCTGCGGTGTTCCCGGCAGAGGTCACCACGGTCACTTTCAACTCGTCGGCACGCTGGATGGCCTGGGCCACGACGTGCGAGTACGAAGACATACCGAGGCTGAGATTGATGACGTCGGCTCCCGCATCCAGCGCTGCGTGGATGGCCAGGGCGACATGGAAGGCCGATCCATTCCCATCACTGTCCAGCACGCGCAGTGGAAGGATCCAGGCGTCTGGATTGATCAACGCGATGATGCCGGCGATGTGGGTGCCATGACCCCAGGCCTCATCGATCAGGCCGTCGTCGTCATCGTCAATCCCGTTTCCGATGTCCCATGCGGCGGGATCCTCGTCGACGAAGTCGTAGCCGGACGAGAAGATCCTTCCGGCGAAGAGGGCGTGGTCCGGGTCGATCCCGGTGTCGATCACCGCCACGATCGACGGGATTCCCGCGCTAAGATCCTGCGCGGCGCCGAGGTCGATGATGTCGGTCGTGGGTTGGTCGTAGTAGCGCTCGGGCGCAGGGTCCCCGTCGAAGAACGCAATCGTGCAGCCCTGCGCGCCAGCGCCGGTGGTCGAACCGCACGCGCCCACCTCGGGCGCCGCCAGCAGGAAATTGCGCTCGGTCCAGTTCGTGCCCGCATGTGCGCCGAGATTCACGGCCCCCGGCGATCCAGGGTCGATCTCGAGCAGGAACGTCTGGTCATCCAGAGTGCGTAACACTGTGCCGCCCGCAGCCGTGATCATCGCGATCCCGTCTGCACCCGGCAGTACCGACAGGACCATCTGTCCGGGGACCGAACGTGCCGCGCGCGGGCGCAGGGGTCGTCCGGTACCGACGGACGTCTGGCTCTGCCCAATGGCGATGGAGCCGAGAGCGATGAGTGCTAGTGTAGTCTGGCGAGGGGTCGTGAACATCTGGAGCCTCCTGAAGGCAGCGCGAAGACGGGTGCGCCATTGTACGCGGGAACCTGCTCTAACGGGTGAAGGCGATCAAGATCGCCTTCCAGGCCGGCCGCGAACCGGTCCCGCGGCTCAGCCGGATAGCTCCACATCGTGAACCAGCACGCGAGTATCGCCCCATTCGAACGTAAGCGAGATCGGGCCCGGTGCAATACGATCGAATGCGAACTCGCCCGTATCTCTCAGGGCGACCCGGTCCTCCGGCTTACCCTCGGACCCGGGTGAAATCGAGCACCACGCGTCTTCGAATGCCATGTCGGAATCCATGACGATCTGCCCCATGAGCTTCCTCTCAGGGGTGAGCACCAGGTCGATGTCACAGGATCCCGCGCGGTAGAGCTTGCGCACCTCGCGCGCAGACGAGCGTCGGACTGCCGGCATCAGGCTCTGCGACGGCGGCGGGATGAGTTCGGCCACCAGGACCTTGAGCGCCGAGAGCAAGCTCGGTGGCCGGGATTGTGTCGTGCTGCCGAGCTGCTGCGCGGCGCGTTGCAGGTGCTTCGGAACAGCGGCCAGTTCGCCGGCGACCAGGGCCTCTCGCATCTGGAGCAGGAGCGTCCAGCGCTTGTCACAGGTGCTGCAACCCTGCTGCAGGTGGTCCGCCGTGGCCTGGGGCACCTGTTCGGCGAAGGCCGCGTGTGCCAGGGTCTCGTAGTCGGGGCAATTCATCTGGTGGGGTCTCCGCTGCATGCCGGATCTGCGACTTGCATGCTCATCAGAGGCCGCGGGAGAGTGCGGGGATACAAGAAACTGGAAGTTGGGGCCCACGGGGCCATTTCTGGGTGCCTTGCGCCCGCCATGGGGGGGCGGGCCCGATCACAGCTTCCAGCGTAGCTGGATCTTCACCAGGTAGGCCGTTTCCTGCTGCACGAAGGCTGCGCCCGGCTCGAAGGCTGCCAGGACGAACTCGACGTCGAGCATCTTGTGCGTACGGCTACCGAATACGAGGTCGAGCTCCCAGCCCAGATCCGGGTCGAGCCCCGTAGGGCGCCGGTCGATGTCCGTGTCCAGCAGGAAGCTGGCGGCCTCGTCCTGTCGGTAGCTGTGGTAGAGGAGGTCGAGGGAGTTGCGCTTTCCGATCCGGGTGCCGATGCCGAGGGTCAGGATGCCCATGTTGGAGAGTTCCGGGTCGAGCAGCTCGCCGTAGTACTTGAGCGAGGTCACGCCCCCGAGCTTGTCGGTATTGTCCTGCAGGCCCGTCTGGCGGAAGTTGCGGTCCCGTCCACTGCCACGGGTGGCGTCGCCGGACCCGAAGGCATAACCGACGTTCATGTATGCGCGACCCAGGAAGTCGGGCGACCAGGTCGTCCCGAAATCGAGGCCATAACCGCGCAGGTCCGTGTCGTCGGTGTATCCCTGAAGCACGCTGCCTTCGAACCAGATGTCGTGATCCGGTATCCATTCGCCAATCGCGCGCATCCCGAAGTGGATGGGATAGTCCCGCCCGGTGCGTGAATCGCGCCGGTCGAGCACGTATGCGGCGAGATGGCGGTCCTCGTCTCTGTTCGACACGTAGCCCAGCAGGTTGTCGGTACCTTCGTTGCGCGGCGACCCATCGGCCAGTGTGGTGCTTGCCGATAGCTCCATCTGCCAGAACTCGCGCGTGTAGTGCACTCGGACTGCGTCCAGGATCTGATCGTAGAGCCACTCACGGTCCTCGTCGAAGTCCTGGCGTCCGACCTGCAGGTCGAGCCCCTGGATGCCCGCATCACGCAAGTACCCGAACGCCTCTCGCAGCTGGCTGTCATCGGGTGTGGAGTACCCGTCGTCCTCCTCATCCCGATAGAGCTTCTGGTAGCGGAAGCCGGCCAGGCCGTAGAAGCGATCGTTCGGTTGCCAGATGAGCTCGCCTCGCAGGCCAAACCTGTTGTCGCTGCGGTTCGCGCGATCGCCTCCGGTCAGGTTGAAGTTGTCCTGGTGCAGGCCCTCCCAGTCGATGATCAGGCCCACGCTCACTTCGTCGCCGAGGTTCAGGGTTACCGGGATGTTCTTGTCATCGTCCCTGCGCCGGACTGTCGGGCGCGCGTCGGCTCTCTCGAGCAGCGCCGGTGCGATCGTGTAGCGGCGCAGGGGTAGCTCGTGACGGATCGCCAGTTCACGGGGCGTCGACACCACGAAGTTCATCACCCTCAGCTCTTCCACGGAATCGACGCGTCGCTTGTCGTCAACGCGGCCGCTGAGGCGTTCCCGTCCCGGATTGCGTCGAGAGACCTTCCTCGAGGAGAACTTCCTGGGGCCGCGGTAGTGGCCCTCGACCTTTACGCGCGCACCCAGAAGCTCCTTCGGCGAGACGTCACGCCAGGTCGTGCTGCCGGAGACCGAGATGCGTCGATCCAGGATGACGAAGTACGAGGAGTCCTCCGCAACCTCGGTCACCGTGCCGATGATCGACTCACGGTCGGACGGCTCGACGATCTCTACGCTCTCCGCGAAGAAACGCCCCTGCTCGAACGTGCCCTTGACCTCGATCCAGTGGCCCACGGACACGTCCGATGCCGTCTGCGCCAGGGCGCTGTCTGTGCAGAGCGCGAGGACCAGCACGCAGAGGGCCCGGGCGAGGACAGCGAAGTTCTCAGACCTGTTCATCGATGCAGTGTTTGGCCAGCCGGGTCAATGGATCGGCGAGTGACGCCCAGCGGGGCCGGATCGCGTAGATGAGGGCCAGGCGCAGGTAGGTAGTGGCCTTGAAGAAACGCAGCGCGTTCGGATCCTCGCCGTCCAGCGACCCGCCGTAGCCCTCGAGCAATGCTTCGATGCAACGGTCCGCGTCCGCATCCGTGCATCCATCGAGGCCTTGCAGGGCCTTCAAGTGCAGATGCACGATCAGGTTGCCCAGATCGAGCGATGGAGGAGCCTGACACATGAGGTCGAAGTCCAGGAGTCCGACCGCATCTTGCATGCGCAGGAACTGTCCGACGTGCAGGTCGCGGTGTGTCGCAACCGTGGTCGCTATCGGTGGGGGCGTGAGCGAGAGACGGGCCAGGGTGGCCGCCCACTCCGCGGGGAGCGAACCAAGGACAGGCTCCGTTCGCCGCGCGAGGGTCTCCAGCAGCGTCAATTCCTCGGGCGCGCCATGCTGAGCGAGGTCCTGGATGGCGGGTGTGGCTTGCAGGTCGCGCAGGGCGCGACCGATGCTCACGAAGCTGTGGACCTGGTCTGCCTTCACGGCCAGGGGTGCTCCCTGCAGGGCAGACATGACGATTGAACCCTGCTCTCCATCGCTGTGCAGCACGCGTGGCACCACGAACCCGTTGGGGGTGTCGCATGCGACCTGAGCACGTTGGTGGTTGGCCAGCGCCGCCGCTGCCTTGCGCTTGCGGTAGCCCTTCAGGAAGCACGACTGGCCCTTCCGCTCCGAGCGCAGGCAGACGCGTCTTCCGGGCCGCCAGCTGACGATGCGCCCGGCGTCGGCGGGCGTCAGCGTCCGGCACAGATCAACGCGCGTATCCCCATGCGGGTGTAGCTCGTCAAAGCTCCCCGAGTCGAACGCGAACCAGCGCAGACTACCCTCGGCGATGGCGGTGAAGAGCACGCCTCCGGTCTTCTGCACCTCTACCCGCTCGAGGTCCCGCGTCTGCGGGCCCCATTCCATGGCCTCATCGACGAGGGCGAGGCCACCCTGCAGCACGGTCACGCTCCGCCTCCCGTTCCGGACTGAAGGTGTAGCGCCGCTTCGAGCAGCCGCCGCGCCCTGCTGATGGCACCCTGCTCCAGTCGTCGGATTCCGGCGCCGGCACGTTCGACGAGCTGACGATGGGTCGTGTCGTAGATCGCGCGGATCGCGGGCGGCGGAAGTTGTGATGCGTAGCCTCGGAGTAGCGGTTCGGCCGCCGTAGCGAAGCTGACCTCGGGGTCCGCGGTCAGGTGATCGGCGATCCAGCTGCCGAGGTCCTCGGCCGGATGGCCGGGCTCGATGGCGTCCAGGTCCAGCAAGGCGGGCAGCGAGCCTGGCGTGTGGATCAGCTGGTCCGGGTGAAAATCGCCATGGATGAGGTGCGTGGCGGGTTCCGGCGGAGACAGGCGCACGCGCTCCCACAGCGTCGTCAACAGCGTGTCCACACGGAATAACGTGGCCAGCCCATCGAGGTTCTTGTCGGCGCGTGGCTCGGCGGGGGATGCGGCACCGAGATGGAAGGCGCCCAGGCTAGCTCCGGCATCGTGTGCCGTACCGAAGTCGTCCTCCGCGTTGACCGCCCCGGGCAGCCACTCCTCGATCAGCACGCCGGACTCGGCGTCGAGGTCGATCAAGCGCGGGCAGAGACCTGTCGTCTGGGCAAGGGTGGATCGGCGCGCGGCGACGACCTGCGCCAGGTCGGGCGGAAGCACGCGCACCCCCAGTGTCTGGATGTCGCGCGCGTCGTCCGGTCCGCGCAGCTTGGCCGTGAAGCGGAAGACTGCGCGCCGCTCCGGCTTGAAACGCAGAAGCGTGGCCGTCGAAGGGCGCAGCCGTACGACGAACGGTGAGAAGCACCCGGATCCGTCGATGCGCCGTGCCAGGCGCCGGGTGTTGAGCACGCGCGCCGCGCCGCGCAGAACCCGGTCTGCTGGAAAGCGGAAGAGGCACAGGCCCTGGTCCTCGATGACAGCGAAGGGCCGCAGGCTGCTCTCGAGTTCTGTGAGGTGAGGGCCCGGGTCGAAATGCCGCGCAACGTGCCCGGCCTTGCCATCCAGGTATCTCTTGAGGACCACGATCTCGTTCTGACCATCCGTCAGCTCGACGCCGAACGTGCAGGTTATCGATCGACCTGGTTTCCAACGTGCGTAGTCCAGGGTGAGCGCTGCGACCTCAGGAGCGTTCTCGATGCGCAGGTGGTTGTTGATCAATTCGCGAACCTCGCGCTCCGACGGCACGCACAGCGCATCGTCCCCTACCTGCGCCGGGAGCCGTGGATCGCGCACGTATTTCTTGAGCCCGGTCATCAGGTCACGGAAGTGCCACTGCGGCAATGTTCGGCGTAATCGGGTCGCGAGCTCAGTAGCTCGGTGTGTGAACCCTGTGCGACGATGCGCCCTTCGCGCAGGAAGGCGACACGCGGGAAACGCTCGAGGGTGCTGAGGTCATGGGTCACCACCACCACGAGCCGATCGCGGCCCTGCTGTTCGAGGGAGCGTAGAACATGCTCCGCCGTCTGGTGGTCCAGGCCTGCGAATGGCTCGTCGACGATCAAGATCGGCGCGTTCCTGAGCAAGGTGCGTGCGAGGCAGATGCGCTTGCTCTGGCCACCGGAAAGACCGACACCGCCCGATCCAAGTTCCGTATCCAGGCCGTTCGGTAGCGCCTCGACGAACTCGAGCGCACACGCGGCATCGAGTGCGGTGCGCAGCTCCTCGTCGCTGGCATCCAGACGGCCGAGCAGCAGGTTCTCTCGCACGGATTCGCCGAAGAGAACGGTGTCCTGCATCGAGAGCCCGATCGAGGCGCGCAGGGAGTTCAGATCCAGCTCACGTATGTCTGTCCCGTCGAGCGTGATCTGACCGTCGGTCGGGTCGAACAGGCGCAGGACGAGGCCGGTCAGAGTCGATTTGCCGGCGCCGCTGGGCCCCAGTAGGGCCGTCAGCTCACCCTTGCGCACGCTCAGATCGAGGCCCTGCAGCGCCAGCGTTCCATCCGGGTAGCGGTGACTCACGCCGGCAAAACGCAGCTCTGCGGGATGCTCCGGAGCGGGAATCACGCCCGAACGATCGCGCATGACATCTGTGTTGTCGAGCACCTCCAGGATGCGCTCTCCACAGGCCGCGCCCTTGGCAACACGCGCCCAGTTCTTGGCGGCAGAGCGTACGGGCTTGAGCAGCGTGCGGACGTAGGACAGGAAGACCAGCAGTTCGCCCAGGGATAGCTGACCGGCAGCGACGCGCGTGCTTCCGAATCCGAGCGTGACGGCGAACGAAGCGCCGAGCAGGACCTCGACCGATAGCTGCAGGCGCGCCGTCGCGCGCGCCGCCTTGAGGCCTGCGCGCGCAGTGCGCCGGTTGCCGCGCTTGAACTCGTGCACCGTATGCTCCGAGCGTCCGAGCGACTGGATCAGGCTGGTGGAGCTGATGGCCTCATCGAGGAAGTCTGCCAGCGCACCTTCCTTGCGGCGTTGCTTGCGGACCGCGACCGTGAGCTGCTTCGAGAAGATCCGTACGCACAGGATCAGCAGGGGCACGACGGCCAGCGCTGCGCCGGTCAGCACGGGATCCAGGGCGAGCATCACCGCCAGCGTGAAGACGATCAGCACGCAGCGCGTGGCCAGCAGGACCGATGCGTCCACCAGCATGCTGCGCAGCATCGGGACGTCGCCCATGAGCCGCACGAGCAGGTCACCCGACTTGTGGCGCGCGTGGAAGTGGGGCGAGAGCTCGCTCAGATGCCGATAGACATGCTCACGAAGCTTGCGCGTCACCGCATGGCCGACGGCCGTCAAGCGCAGGGTGGATGCGTACTCGAGGACCGCGCGCACGCTGGCCAGGGTGAGTGCGGCGATCGCCCCGATGACGATGATCGTGGTGACGGACAGCTCCTGTGGACTCGTCGGGACGAGCGCGCGGTCCATGATCCACTGCATCGGCCAGGGCCGCAGGATCTCCATCGAGATCGCGGAGAGCGAGAGAGCCGCGACCCACCACAGCTCACGCCGCTGGCCGGCGAGTTGCGGCGAGAAGCGCCGGGCGATGCGCGCGCTCCCGGAGATGCGGTCGATGAACTTCATTGCGCGCTATCCATGGCCCTGATACAGCTGCTCACAATTCCGGATCAGGGCACGAGGACCTGATCGAGCAGTTGTCGGGCGAGACTGAGCCAGGTTGTGTCTTTCGCGGCTGCCGCGGCCTGGGCCTGAATGCGACGTGTTCTGGGCATGTCGGCCAGCAGCCACTGCAGGCTATCGGTCAGCGCGTCCTCGTCGCCCGCCGGGTAGACGGTCCCCGTAACTCCGTGCTCCACCCGGTCAGGCAGGTCGCCCAGGTCCGGCACGATCGGGACGACGCCGCAAGCCATCGCTTCCGCAAGCTTGAGTGGAGAGAAGTAGAAGTTCTCCTGGGGCGCGTAGGTCATCGGAAGCGCGTCGAAGCAGGCGACGATGGAGGCCACCTCCTCGTGCGGGCACCACGGGATGTGTTCGTAGGAGTCCGCAGGTAGGCGCTCCAGCTGATCGATTCCATCGCCGTACCCGGCCACGAGCAAGAAGACTGGCGCTCCTTCCGCGAGTAGTCGTTCGGTCACGCGCACCAGCATGGCGAAGTTGTGCCACTCTCGCAATCGACCGTGCATGCCCAGTACGAATCGGTCAGGCGGCACGAAGCGGTCGCGCACCTGGTCGTCGCTTCGGGGATAAAAAAGCTCGCTATCGACCGCGTTCGGGAACACGCAGACACGATCGGCGTGCGCGCCCCGGTCGCGCGCGTAGGTCCCCATGGCTTCGGAGACGGCGACGATGTGCGCGTTCGAAAACAGGCATCGCTCTGCGGTCTCGTCCACGCTGAGGGCTGCGTCTGGCCGGAAGCGCCGGGACTCCTCGACGAGCGGTGCGTTGATCTCGAGCACGTGCGGCACGTCCTGTTCGAGCGCAATCCGGCTGGCCACATAGCCGCGCGCGGAGTAGCGCTCGTAGATGAGGTTCAGCCCACCGTTATCGAGGTGCCTGCGCAGCTCCGCTTCGGTCCTGTCGTCGTCCGGGTGATCGATCGCCAGGACCGTCGCTCCGACCTGCTCGAAAGCTCGTCGCATTGCCCGCAGATGCACGGCCGCCCCCTTCTTGCGGTCGGGGTCGATCCCGGCGTCCTGGTTGACGAAGGCGATACGCATCAATTCGCCACGGGCGTCGGGGGCGTGAGCCAGGAACCCAGGGTCTTTGCGACGGAGCGAGCATCGAAGCGCTCCTGCACATGCTGCCGGCCCGCGGTCACGAGAGCGCTGCGCTCCTCGGCCGACGCCAGGAGCCGCTCGAGTGCGCTGGCCGTGGCCCGGGCGTCACCGGCGGTCACGATCAGGCCTGCCTTGCCGTCGTCCAGGATCTCGGGGATGCCCGTGACCGGTGTCGAGACGACCGGGATGCCCACGGCCAGAGCTTCCAGCAGAACGGTCGGCAGCGCGTCCCGATTGCCATCCGAGTCGATCACGCAGGGCAGGCAGAACACCGTCGCTCGCTCCAGATGCTCGCGTACGCGCGCCTGGGTCTGGGGGCCGGTGAACGTGACATGTTCGGTCAGGCCCAGCTCGCCTGTGAGCTGCTCGAGAGCCTCACGGTCGGTGCCGTCGCCGACGATCGTCGCGCGGCAATCGCTCCCCTTTGCGCGTAGTTGTGCCAGCGCCTGCAGCAGGACGGGAAAGCCCTTCTTGGGTACCAGCCGGCCGACAGCCAGGATGTGGTTCTCGTCACGCGTGACGCCGCTGGGCCGGAACGACTCGAGGTCGATGCCGTTGTACAGGCGACGCAGCTTGGCGGAGGCGTCCGGCGCAAGGATCGAGTTCAGGTGCTGCACGTTGGCGTCGCATACGGTCACGGTGAACTCGGAGTCGGCGATGATGCGCCCCAGTAGCAACGGATTGATGGTCGTGCGGTAGATGTCCTTGGCGTGCGCCGTGATGCTGTAGGGCGGTCCACCCAGGGCACGCAGCATCATCGCCACGATGGCAGAGTCCGTCGCGAAGTGGACGTGCACATGACCGATCCCGAGCTCGCGCACGCGCCGATGCAGGTAGATCGCCTCCGCCACGAGTCGTCCCATGCGTACGCCCTGGAAGGACTTCATGGAGCGTACGAGTGCTGCGAGGTTCTCCATCGGAACCGCCGCTCCGCTCTCCACGAACAACTCGCCCCACGGATTCAGCGTGTGCGTGCCGGGCAGCGTCTCGATCGTCGCCCGCAGCGAGGCGAGCTGCTCGTGGGTCGGTTCGTCGTCGACGGAACGCCGGGAGAAGATGTGGATGTCCTGGCCCAGGGCCTCCTGGTGCAGGATCTCGTTCAGTACGAAGGTCTCCGAGAGTCGGGGGAACTTCTTGAGCAGGTAGGCGATGCGGTGCGGAGGGGGCGTCATTGGGCGGGGCGCGCCGGGAGGCGGCATTGGCGTGGAGCGGAGGACTGGCGGGGGACCTGGGATTCGCTCGCGCTGGGCGGCAGTGGGGCGGGCAGGGCCTGGATCCGGGCGTGGCGGCCCTTCGTGGTCGCGGCTCCAGACGACCCGGGATATGATAGAGGTGGTTGGCCCAGGGGGCGCCAGAATGGCCCTAAGGGCGTGCCCAGGGCGCGCGGGGGCTGGTTCGACGGTGTGTTCATGGGGAGGGTGCCCGACCGTAGGGCTCCTCAATGAGTACCCCAGGCGTCGCTCAGATAGGGAAACCAGAAATTTCTTCGCTCCACGTATCAGACGGGCCGGGTTCCGGCTCCGGTGGTTCAGAGATACTTTTGGGGTGGTGGATCGTCCACCGGCCCATCCGAATGGCCATCACGCCCAGGCTCAGGCCTGAGCCTGGCAGGGCCTTCCCGCACACTTCTTCGATCTCCACTGGAATCCCAATGACTCTCTTTCGCTTTGGTTTGATGGCCGTCGCCCTCGCGGGCGCGCCGTTCTCGTCTCCTCTCTGGGCCGACACCCTCTCGGGCCATGTCCAGGATGTTGGCGCCGCCGGAGTGGCGGGCGTCAATATCGACGTGGAGGACATGATCACCGGTGACCCCGTGACCATCTTCAATGGCGGCACCGACATCAACGGTGACTTTCTGCTCAGCGCGCCGTCGGGCTTGTACCGGGTCATCTTCACTCCCCCCGCTCCGCCCACGACCACTCACCTGGTGACCATGGTCGAGAACGTTTTCGTCTCGGGCGCGTCCGCCATGGGCACGGTTCAGTTGCTACCTGGCGTCTCTCTGAGCGGCCGCCTGGTGACCAGTGGGGGCGTGCCGACACCACCGATCGACCTGGACTTCATTGATCCCGGGACCGGAGACG
This sequence comes from Planctomycetota bacterium, assembly GCA_047618565.1. Classification (GTDB taxonomy): domain Bacteria; phylum Planctomycetota; class UBA1135; order UBA1135; genus JBLHKW01. The sequence continues at coordinate 18,224 of JBLHKW010000017.1, read as the reverse complement.
AGCTCGTTATCCCCGGCGATAACTCGGGCGCAATCGGCTCCTTCCTGGTTGCCGTACCCGCCGGCCCGCTCGAGATGGAGGTGCGGCCCTCCCAAGGAGCGAGCCCCCTCTACGCTCCGCGCCGGATCGAGCTGAATCTCATGGGCAATACCGCGCTCGGTGACCTGGTCGTTGAGAACGGGTTCTTCCTGTGTGCTGTCGCGGAGCGCAGCAACGGCAATCCGGTTTCGGGTGGCAATGCAGACGTCTTCGACACCTCGACCGGCGAAGAGCTTTTCACCCCCGGCGATGGTACCGACGCCGACGGATTCGTGGACGTTGTCGTTCCGGCCGGCATCCTGGACCTGGAAATCTGCCCTCCGAATGGTTCCATGCTCGTCGGAGCGCGGGCCGCCAATGTCGCCGTCGCGTCCGACACGGATGTGGGCGTGATCACTCTGGTCAATGGCGTCGTTCTCTCGGGCCAGCTGCTCTCGGCGGACGGGATGCCTGTCGCCAGTGGCGACATCGACGTGCGCGACTCGTCGAGCCAGGTGGCTGTGGTGACCTGCAATGACAATACCAACGGAGCCGGCAACTACGCGGTGATCGTTCCGATCGGTGTCTTTGACGTCTACTTCTCGATGCCCGCGGATCCGTCTGTCGGCATCGCCAAGGTCCGCAACGTGAACATCTCCGGTGCGACGACGGTCGATGGCCGGCTGCCTGGCTGCCTCTGCACTCGCTATTGCAACGCGTTGCCGAACTCGGGTGGCACGGTCGCCAGCATCAGTGGCAACGGAAGCACCGTATCGGGTGATCAGAGCTTCCAGCTCGTCGTTCGGGACCTGCCCGGAAACGTGCCCGGGCTGTTCTTCTTCGGGCCGAACCAGATCCAGGCGCCGTTTGGCGAAGGTCGTCGTTGCGTCGGTGGATCGACGAAACGCATCCAGCCGCCCGCCTTCGGCATGAACGGTGGAACGGCCCAGCGTTTCCTGAACTTCACGACGCCGACCATCTCAGACAGCGTCATCATGGGCGCCAACCTGAACTTCCAGTTCTGGTACCGCGACCAGGCTGGCGGCCCGAATGGCTTCAATCTCAGCGACGGGCTGAACGTAATCTGGCAGTGAGGTCCGATCTGGCAGACCGGACCTTGAGGGCGTTCCCAACCCGCTTTTGCGTGGGGGCGTTGGGAGGACTCTTGCTCGGAGCCGGGTGTGGACGACTGTCCGCACCCGGCTCCGCATCAACCGTCGTCTCGACCGAGACGGGTGACCTCGGTGGCTCGAGTCTGCTCGCGCATCCTTCGATCGGCCTCTCGTCGGCTTACCCCGACGTGGACTCGGTGGGCGTCGGTTGGCGCGTGGACGGGATCACGGGCACTCCGCCGGCGGTCGCCCTGTTCATCAGCACGACACGCTCGACGCTTTTCGACGGGACGCCCAACATGGTGGACCCGGAGCAGGGGCGGTCGCTGCTCGAGGGCTTGGTCGCGGATACCGAGCACTTCATTGGCCTGAGCGTGCAGGACGAGCATGGCGATCTGGTGCAATCCGGGCCGGTCCTGCGTGCGCGCACGGGAGCGCCGATCTACTGCGATGCGAGTTCGACCGCAACGGCTGCCGATGGGCTGACTCCCGCGACCGCGTTCGCCGATCTTCAGATAGCCATCATCACTGCCTTCCTGGCGGGCGGTGGCAACGTTTGGATCGCGTCGGGGGTCTATCCCGACCAGCTGATCAGTCTGCCGACCACGATCCACCTGTTCGGCGGTTTTCCGCCTGGCTTCACGGGCGCGGATCGGGATCCCGTGGCGTGGCCCACGACCCTGACCGGCCGGCCCGGCGCGACGATCGTGGCCTTCCTCCCGGGCGACGAGCGGACGATCCTCGACGGGGTCACCCTGGACGGCCTGGGGTCCTCATCCATCGGGGTAGAGATCGACGGCGCCGAGGTCGAGCTGCGGAGTGTCGTCTCCATACGCAGCGGCTTCGGAGGGAAGTTCAGGGCCGGGCTGACTGACGGCGTGCTGCGCCAGAAGATGGTCGCCTGCTCATTCAATGACAACTCGACCGAGGGCGTGTCCGTGCTGGGGTCCTTTGACTTTCTGGCCGAAGCGTGCGAGTTCAGCAGGAACAGTCAGGAGGGCTTCGATGCTGGCCCCCTCATCGCTCCGGATGCGGGGAGCGTTCAGATCACCGTCCGCGACTGTGTCTTCGTGGGCAATGGGGCCGATGGCCTCGACATCGACCTCAACGCGCCGCTCGCCGGTGGTCTCACCGGGGGCACGTTCGAGGTACGCGTCGAGGACTGTGCCTTCGAGACAAACCTGTCGAACGGCTTCCTGATCGATATCGACTACGAGCTGGCGCCCCTGTGGAGGGCGGAGATTCTTGTGCTCGGATGCGAGACGCGTGCGAATGGGTCCAATGGCGGCATGCTGGATCTTGATTCCGAGGCGGACGTGCTCGTGCATCGCCTGTCGTCGTCGGCGAATCGTGGGGATGGCCTGCTCGTGACCTCGGAGCTGCACGCGGACACCTTGACGATCTCGAGTTCTACGCTGGTGGGCAACGGCGGTGTGGGGGCGCGCCTGGCGTCGGGCTTCGTCGGCGCGGTCTTCGGTCACTGCATCGTGGCGGGCAATCTCGGTGGCGGATTACGCAGCGAGCAGGTGGAGTCCCTGGCACATTCGACGGTCTTCTACGAGCAGCCGGCCCCGACGACCGGTGTCGTCCTGTGGAGCAGCGTCGAGGCGGCGAGTACGGATGGACAGGCCTTTCTGAACGCGCCAGAGTACTACACGTCGGTGTCGAGCATCCAGGGATCGGAGCTGAGGTTGAGCTCGTCGCCCGAGGTGGCGGTCGGTGACCTGGTCGAGGTACTGGACGACCGCACCGTGCGCGAGGTGACGGCGGTTTCCGCAACCGGCATCGAAGTGGACCCGGGCGTGGGGACCCTGACCGCGCCGTTCAGCATCGCCATCTTCGCGCCCTCGGCGGCCGGTGTGGTGGAAGACTATCAACTCACACCCGCTTCGCTTGCCCGTGGGACGGGTATGGCCCTGCCCTTCGGAGCGCCGATCGACGCGGGCGTCTTCGGTGCGCCCGAACCCGGTGTGCCCGGACAGCTGGCCCTGCTGCCCGCTGAGCTGTTCGTGATTGTCGATCGCCTTCCGAAGTGGCACGTACGCATCGGGCCGATGGACGATTTTGACGTGTGCACCCTCGGCGGCGTCCCGGACCCGGCGACCTTCGCCGCGTCGATCTTCGCGATCGAGACCGGCGTGGGCAGTGTTCCGATCACCTTCACACGGGTCGCGGATGGTATCGTCGTCCATCCGCCCGCGGGTGGCTGGGTCGATGGGTCGGTGGTGGAGTTCCATCGCGGCCTGCAGTCGATCGCTGGCGTTGCGCTTGGCGTGCCAGCCGCGTTCCCCGTGCGTGTTCTGACCGGTAACTGAACAAAACTCGATGGCCTGCCGCTCATCCGGATCGATCATGAAGAGCCTGGCGTTGTGTGGCGTACTCATGGGTGCTCTCGCCTGTGGAGGGGCCGCGCACCCCGAGCGGCCCCCGAACGTGATCCTCATCTGCCTCGATACGGTTCGAGCGGATCACCTCGGGTGCTACGGATACGACCTGCGCTCCGTGACTCCGGCCATGGACGAGCTGGCCGAGCGGTCGACCGTATTCCTGGACACCTCGGCCACGGCCGGCTGGACCAAGCCGTCGGTGCCGTCCTTCTTGACCGGCACCTACCCGCTCGAACACGGCGTCTATCGCGGCAGCTCCAGGGACGAGAACGGCGTCACGAGCGACGTCTTGCCGGCCGATGCGCTGACCCTGGCCGAGGTCTTCTCGGAGCAGGGCTACGCGACCGCTGCGTTCGTCAAGAATGCCCAGCTGCGCAAGGGGCAGGGCTTCGAGCAGGGCTTCGATCTCTACAAGGATGAAGCGGGCGATGCGCGACAGATCCGCTGGTGGGCCACGGACTGGCTCGAGGCGCGCGATCCTGACCGACCCTTCTTCCTGTACCTGCACTTTCTTGACGCGCACTGGCCCTACGCCGTGCCGGATGAGTACGCGGCACTCTTCGCCGGTGAGGAAGAGGTCGAGCGCTTCCGTGGTCAGGACTGGCGCGCACTGCGGGACGACATCAACCATGGGCGACGCTCCCTGACGTCGGAAGAGCACGCCAGCTTGCTGGCGCTGTACGACGGTTCCATTCGCTACATCGACGACGAGCTGGGTCGCCTGTTCGGCGTTCTCGAACGCCTGGACCTGGCCCAGGAGACCGTGGTGAGCGTGATGGCCGATCACGGTGAGGAGTTCCTCGAACACGGCCGTATCGGGCATGGTCATGGCCTGTACGAGAACCTGCTCTCCGTGCCCTGGATCTTGCACATCCCCGGCCGTGCGGCCGAGCGGCAAGCAGCTCCCTGCAGTCTTGTGGACCTGTTCCCGACACTCCTGTCCGCAGCGGGTCTCGATGCGGGTCGCGAGATGGAGGGTGTCGATCGACTGACCCAGCCCGATCTATCGCGACCGATCTTTGCGGAGCACCTGGAGCCCGGCTCTTATCGACGCAGCTGGCGCAGGGACGCTGCCAAGCTCGAGTGCAAGCTGATCATCGATGAGAGCGGCGCTGCCGTTTCCGTGGAAGAACACCTGGCCGCCGTGCGTCCGGGCTCACGCTGGGAGGCGCGCGTCGAGGGCGAGCCGGGTGGGTTGCGCGTCGTGAGGCTGCGAGCTCGAGCACAGGATCCGAGCGGTCCAACGGAGATCAAGGGGCCCGTCGAGGACGTCGACGGTGACGTCCTGCGCGTCAACGGCGTGTCGATTCACAGGGCGCCCGCGGCGGAACTGTACGGCGACGGCGCTGGCGAGGAGATCGTCGTCGGCAGCATGGCGAAGGCGCGTGGAACCTTCGACGCCGAGGGCCGGTTCATGGCCGGCAGGATCAAGGTCTACGGGCCCGACCAGGAGCCCGAGCGCGAGATCCGTGGTGTGGTGGGTCGCGTCGAGGATGGCCGCATGGAGCTCGGCGGATTGTGGCTCGATCTCGATCCGGAGGTGCAGCTCGAGCGAGACGCTTCGCGCAAGCGATTCGACCGCGAGCTCGTCGTGGCCTGGCTCGGAATGGATCCGGAGGCGAAGGCGGGCATCCTGAGCGAGTACGGGCTGCGTGACCTCGACCTGGATCCGGAGGAGCTGGAAGCGGCCCTGAAGTCGTCCGAGGGAAGCGAGGAGCTGCGCGCGTTCTGTCGCCAGCTGCTCGCCCGTCGCGTCTGGAGCCACGCGGACTCGGCCAGTCTTTCGGCCGACGACCTCGAGCATCTGCGCGCCATCGGCTACGCCGAGTAGCGACGCGCCACCGGCCTGGAAAGAGGCCTGCAGGGGCCCCGGTTGCCCCTTTTTCGTGATCCACCGGTCAGAGGCATGGATTGCGCCCCAGTTCCAGGATTGCCGTGGTCGATCAGTCTCCCGTGCCCGTGTTCCCAGGCCAGGAGATCGATTCGTGAATTCTGCTGCTGCTTCAACAGTGACCCCGACCGAGGATCCGCAGGATCTGAACGAGAAGTTGCGCCGAGAGATCCGGCGCGTGATCTCCGTATCGGATGAGATCCTCGACTCGATCCTCGTTGCCTTCATGGCGAGCGGTCACGTGCTGATCGAGGGCATTCCGGGCACGGGCAAGACGCTGCTCTCGCGCACCCTCGCGCGCTGCCTCGACTGTGACTTCAAGCGCATTCAGTTCACGAATGACCTGATGCCCTCGGACATCGTCGGGTCTTCAATCTGGCGCCCAGCGCAGGAGCGTTTCGAGTTCATTCCCGGACCGCTGTTCGGCAACATCATCCTCGCTGACGAGGTCAACCGGACGAGTTCGCGCACCATGTCGTGTCTGCTGGAAGCGATGGAGGCGGGCAGCGTGTCGGTCGAGGGCCGCGCGATGCCGCTCGCCGATCCATTCCTGATCATGGCGACCCGCAACCCGATCGAGTTCCACGGGACCTTCCCGATCCCCGAGGCGATGCTCGACCGCTTCCTCGTGCGCGTGGAACTAGGCTACCCAGATCCCGAGAGCGAGTGCGCCCTGTACATGGGTGAGGCGCCGGAGGAGGTGCTGAGCGAGCTCCAGCCCGTGCTGTCCAGCGAGACTCTCATCGCCTTGCGCGCGGCTGTTCCGCACGTCACCGTCAGCGAGCCGATCTGCCGCTACGCACTGAGCGTGGCCGATGCCACACGCAAGCATCCTGCGGTCGCTCTCGGGGTCAGTCCGCGTGCCGCGATGTCCTGGATCAAGGCTGCCAAGGGTCTGGCGCTCATGTCCGGGCGCTCCTACGTGGTACCCGATGACCTCAAGGGCCTGGCGCAGAGCGTGCTGGGTCACCGGGTGTTCCTCAAGGACGGCAGCGACGCGCGCTCGCTCATCGAGGAGCTCACGGCGACGCTGCCCGTGGACTTGTGAGTTGCGGCTGACGTCTTTTGGAGCCAAGAGTCTCGCGTTCTACGTGGCGCTGGTCGGAGCGTTCTTCGCCTCGCCGTACTCCAACCTGTTCTTCCTGCTGCTCGGCTTCCTGACGCTGGTCGGCGTCGCGGGGCTCGCGTGGACGCGCAGCAACATGCATGGCGTACACGCATTCATCGAGGATGCGACGCCCATGGCGGCGCGGTCCGCGGGGGTACTGGGGGCGAGAGCGTCCATCCGTGGCCGCCGGCAGGCATTCCAGGTGCATGTGAGCGTTCAGCTTGAGCGGGGAGAATGGCTGACGACACAGGTCGACAGCCTGACGGCGAGCGATCACCCAGCGCTGGATGTACCGCCGCTCCCGCGCGGGATCTACCCGGTGCGTCGCTCGAGCGTTAGCTCGACCTACCCGTTCGGTGTACTGCGCGTGCAACGCCGGATCGACGGCCCGACCGAACTGGTCGTCTATCCAGAACCGACCGAGCTCGTCAGCGCGCGCACCGGCGCCGGGGCCCTGGCCGAGCTGCTCAGCGACCAGGTCGCGGGCGAGGGTGATCTCCAGCCGAGCGGCCTGCGCGACCATCGCGATGGTGATGAGCTGCGCTCCGTGCACTGGCGTGCGACCGCGCGACGCGGGAAGCTGGTGGTCTGCGAATGGGAAGGGGGAGCGGGCCAGGGCCTTGAGGTGCTCATCGATCGCCGATGTGAACCCGAGGAACTCGAGCAGGCGTTCAGTTTCGTCAGTGCCCTGATCGTGCTGGCGCGTGCGAACAAGGAGGTGCTGGCAATCTACAGCCAGGACCTGATCGCGACCTTTGGCGAGGGCCACCGCTCCTGGAACGAGGCTCTGCGTTTCCTGGCCGCGGCGGACATACTCCCGGCGAGCGCGTCAGCGCCGCCCTCGGTCTCGCCCTCGGTGAAGCGCCTACCCCACTCGAACCCGATGTTCAGGGGGGGGAGCCATGCACATTAGCGCTCAGCCGGTCGCGGGCGGCCCCTCGCGCACATCGTTCGATGCACTGCGCATGTGCATGCTGGGCCTGGTGCTGATCAACCTGCTCTTCGTCCAGTTGACGGAAGCCGCCCAGGTCTCATGGCTGCTACCGCTCTACGGACTGACGCTCCTGGCACCGTTGCTGGCGCCCCTGCGCAAGTGGCTGGCGTACCGCTGCGCCTGGAACCTGGCCGTCGTAGGTCTGTTCAGCATGCTCGTGAGTCACGCCGCCGGCCACGACCTGCGCTTCGTGCTGCAGGACGGCCTGTTGCTCGCCGCTCTGTGCCAGGTACACCTGCTCAACAACCTCGGCCAGGAGCAGCGCCCCGACCTGCTGTTCCTGAACGCGTTCCTGATCGCAGTGGCGACGGGCTATCTGTGTCAGGACATCGCCTATCCCGTGGCCTTTCTGGCGTTCGTGCCACTCTTCATCATCGGTCTGCAACTGATGAGTGTCACGCGTGACGGACACCTCCTCGAGCCACGCGTGACGCGCGCGGTCGTGCGAGATGGGCTACGGCGTTCAACCGTGCTGCTGGTGTTGACGATGGGCGTCTTCATCTTCTGGCCACGGGACTTCCAGCGCAGCAGCCTCTTCCTGGGTGAGTTCGACTTCGCCACCTCGAGCGGCCCGACCGAGGTCGCATTCTCCGACGAGTTGAAGCTGAAACGCCGCGGCAAGGCGCAGGTCTCGGATCGGATCGTGATGAGCGCGACGCTGGTCGTGGGCGCCGGGCACCTGATTCCCTCTCTCTGGCGTGGCGCCTCCCTCGATACGACCGACGGACGTGAATGGTGGTCCTCGGCCAGTGGGGATTTTGCGGTCGCATCGAGTGTGGAGGACGAGTGGGTCCAGCGCGGCCGGGAGCTCGTGCGAGCCACGGCCGCTGAGGGCAGCGACTTGCGCTTCGCAGTGGAGCTGAAGGATCTGCAAGCCGGGCGATTGTTCACGCCGCTCGTGGCCGACCGCCTTGTTCCAGGGGAAGGCCTCCACGTGGATCGCATCCGGGCGGTGGCGGGCGGCATCTTGACCTATGACGATCGGAGTGGAGCACGCACGGGCGCTCACTACGAGATCGCCTTCAGCGCGGCGCGTGACCCCGGTGATTCCGCCCTTCCAGGATGGACGGATGCCTTGCAGGCGCGGTTCATCGCATTGCCCGTGGCGCAACGCCTGCGCGGCGCGCGCAGTCTGGCAGAGCGGATCGCGTCTGACCTCCCGGAGGACGCGACTCAGAAGCAGGTCGTGGCCGAGTTCAGTGACTACCTGGAGCGGGAGCACGCCTACCTGGCACCCGGCGCTGACGGTGCAGCGGAGACTCTCGACGAATTTCTGGGTACGGGCGCGGGCGGGCACTGCGAGCTGTTCGCTTCAGCGCTCGCCACGATGCTGCGTTCGCGCCGGATCCCGTGCCGCGTCGTCACCGGCTATCGCAGCGAGGAATGGGATCCGCAAGCGCATGTTCTGACGTTTCGCAGTCGTGGCGCACACGCCTGGGTCGAGGTGCACGACCCCCTGTCCGGCTGGTACAGCGTCGACCCGAACCCGGCGCCGGCCGTCCTTGGCGGTCCCGGACTGTGGGCTCGCACGCGGGTGGCCTTCGCCGAACTCTGGGGCCGGCTGACCAGTTTCGACTCCGAGGGTCGCGCCGGGGTGCTGGCCTGGATGCGCAGCCTGCCACGGCGATGCTGGGCGTGGATCGGCGCGAACCCGCGCTCCGCGCTCATGCTCGGTCTGGCCATGGGCCTGTGGCTCACGGCCCTGCGTCTGCGCCGTGGTCGCGGGCAGCAGCGTGCCCTGGTGGCCTATCGCCATGCCTTGAAGCGTGCTGGCGTGGGGACGCTCCCGGGCGAGACGCCGCGCGAACTGCTCGATCGCGTGCGCAGCCTCGACCTGGCGCCGAAGCGTATGACCGCGCTGCTCGATGCCACCCGAGCCCACGAGCAGGCGCGCTACGCGGGACGAGTGATAGCCTGATCGCCCGGTCTGCTTCGCGCGCCGACTCTGGTAGGGTGCCGCCCACGTGCAGGTTTCCCATGACGACCGCGGGCCGTATCTTGTGCTCCCCTTTGAACGCGCCGATGACGTGCGTGCGCTCCTGATCTCTCTCGGAATCGGATTCGATGACGAGCAACAGGACGGCGCGGGCTGCGCCGGTCCCGTCTGGGTCGTACTGAGGCTGGACGCCGCGTCGCTCGACAGGTGCGGGGGCGTGTCGATGCTCGAACAGCGGCTCTGATGCAGCCGGCAGGAGACAGGATTACCATGACTAAGAAGAGCCGCTTTCCTGACTCCCTGGTCCTGATCTTCGGGATGATCGTGCTCGCCCAGATCGCGACCCTGGTCCTTCCTGCGGGCGAGTTTCAACGGGACGGCAGGACGGTCATTCCCGGATCCTACGCGCCCATTGCGCAGTCCGCTGACGCGGGCGACGGGGCATGGCTGCAGACACCCGTCGGAGAGATCGTGTCGATCCTGCCGACGGCCTTGATGGCCATCCCGCGCGGCCTGAAAGAAGGCGCCGACATCATCTTCCTGGTGTTCCTCGTCGGAGGCGTGATCGGCGTGATCCGCAGGACGGGCGCGATCGACGCCCTGCTCGGAACCGCAATCCGTCGCATGGGGAGCCGGCCGATACTCCTCGTGGCGGGCATGACGACCTTGTTCGCCCTCGGAGCGTCCACCATCGGCATGGCCGAGGAGTACATGCCCTTCATCCCCATCCTGGTCACCATGTGCCTGGCCCTGCGCATGGATGCCATCGTCGCCGTGGGGATGGTCTACGTCGGTGCCGGCGTGGGGTACGGCTGCGCGGCATTCAATCCGTTCACGGTGATCATCGGCCAGAAGCTTGCCGGCCTCGAGCCAGCCTCCGGTCAGGGCTTTCGCTGGATCTTGCTGGCGGTCTGCTTGATCGTCGGGGTCCATCACATCATGCGTTACGCGCGCCGGGTCAAGGCTGACGCGGCCAGCAGCCTGGTACATGACGTGGACTACTCGGCGGGCTTCGATCTGCCGCAAGACACCCGTTTCACGCCCGGCAGAATTGGCGTCCTGGTGGCCTTTGTCCTGGCTCTCTGCACCTTCGTCTGGGGGATCAACGCCCATGGATGGTATCTCGATGAGCTGAACGCGATCTTCCTCGGCCTGGCCGTCCTCGCGGCAGTGCTGTGCAGGCTTTCGCCCAACACCACGGCCCGTGAATTTTGCAGCGGTGCCGCGGATATGACGACGACGGCGCTCCTGATCGGCTTTGCGCGAACGATCGAACTCGTGCTCAGCGATGGCCAGGTGATCGACACCGTCATCCACGGGATCGCCCAGCCCCTCGCGCAGGTCGGTTCGAGCGGTGCCGCGGTAGGCATGCTGGCTGTACAGAGTTTCTGCAACTTCCTCATCCCGTCAGGATCCGGGCAGGCCTACGTCACCATGCCGATCATGGCGCCGCTCGCGGACCTCACCGGCTTGACGCGCCAGACCTCCGTGCTCGCGTATCAGATGGGGGATGGGTTCATGAACATGGTCGTGCCCACGAATGCCTTGCTGATGGGCATGCTGGGGCTGGGAAGGATCCCCTACACGCGCTGGCTGTCGTTCATCGTCCCGCTGCTGGTGAAACTCTTCGCGGTCGCGGTCGCGGCGCTTCTGATCGCGGTGGCCATCGGCTACGAATGATCGCCGGCGTGCTCCGTGTCTAGCAGCCCGTTGAAAAACTCCCTACTCGACTTCGCCCTCTCCGCCGCAGCTGCGTCGTGCTCGTCGAGCCGTGCTCAGCGGCCCTACAGGGCCGCCTCCGCCGTCTCGACTTCGCACTCATTGCTGCGACGAAAGATGGCTTCGTCTCGCTACGGGACTTTTTCAACGGCCTCCTAGCAGCGCGTCGTGAGTTTCACCACGGGCTGCTAGCGTCAGGCCACGCGGAACACGCGTTGGGTTCCCAGGCCGTGGCCGACCAGGCGTCCCTGTCGTTCGAGTTCGGTGAAGGCTCGGCGTGCGCGCTGGACGCCGACATTGTTGGCCCTGGCGAAGCCTTTGACGGTCGATTCCCCTTCGGGGCGCTTGCTGCGCTGCGCATGGCGTTCGACCCATTGCAGGATCCGGTGCTGAAGCGCATCCGGGCTCTTGCGGGAATGCTGGCTGCTCGTGAGAACCTTGAGCGTCGCGCCGCTCGGCCGGCGATTGCTCGAGCCGACACGCACGGTGATCTCTGGCTCGCCGCCGGGGTGCAGGACCGCGTGCGGGCGCGCCCCCGAGAGGGGCACCGAGCACACGACCACCTTGTGCTCGTCCATGGTGACCGACAGGACCTCCGCTTGCAGAGCCGGCGACAGCACCTCGGCACAGATACGGCGCAGTTCATGGACCACGGTACGCGGCTTCTCGAGGCCATACACGCGCCCCTGATCGGTCACGCCCACGATCAGCATGCCGCCGCTCGTGTTGGCGAAGGCGCAGATCGAGCGGGCCGTCTTTTCGGGGCCGGGCAGCCCGCGCTTGAACTCGATCTGACGCCCTTCGCCGCGGGCGATGATCGCGAGCAGTTGCTCGGCGTCGAGATTCACGTCTACTCCGCGTACAGATCGATCACGCGTTCGATGGCGCGCGAGCAGACCCTGCAGAAGTCCTTCGGGTTGCGGGTGAACATGATGCAGTCCGCCTCGGGCCGGTACAGACCCTTGGCCTGATAGCCGGCACCCTCGAAGGCTCCGACCTCGCTCGCGTGCTTCTCGTTCTCGAGCATGGGTTTGGTGATGGCCTTGACCTCGTCGAAGAGCGCCTCCATGTCCGCCTCGCTGGCTCCGTCGGCACGCAGCTTGGTGCGTTTCTTCTGGTACGCGTAGGAGGCATCGTCGTAGGCCGCCTGGCTCCATGGGGTCGGGATCGGCGTGCCGTCGGCCACCAGGTCGCGCCACTTGAGACGCTCGGGGTCGAGCAGGGCCGTGGCGTTGGGCTCCCACGGCTCCGTTCCCGCGGCCGTGAAGCCCTCGTAGGAGACCTGGGAGGTGTAGTACTCGTCGGCCAGACCCGCGAAGGAGTGGCCGAACTCGTGCACGATCAGGTAGGGCGCAGGCTTGGAGTCCGCGGCACAGGTCGACCAGAGGTTGTAGATCCCACCGCCGCCGTACTTGCGGTCGTTGAACATCAGGATCAGCGCATCGTAGGGAACCTGGGCGGCGGCCTCGCGCAACGTCTGATTGTCGTAGGTCAACACGTAGCGATCGCTGTCGAAGGCGTTGAACGAGAGGCCGAACGGTGAGTCGCGCCAGATGCCCGCGCGCGGGTTGGAGATGCCCGCCGCCGCCGCGGGCACGAACAGCAGGCGCACGTTGAAGTCGGTACGGCGTTCCTTGAAGGGCTCGGTTTCGAAGAGCGTGCTGGCCAGCCGGTCGACGTCGGCCTGGAACTTGTCCTTCTGGTCCGCGGTGTAGCCCTCGGCGACGATCAGTAGATCGACCTTGGTCGCCGGGGGGCCGGCGTACTGCCATTTCCAGGTCTCGCCCAGGCCGGCAACCTCGGAGCGGTCCACGAAGCGGTTCTGGGGATCGACCACAGTCGAGTAAAACTCCTGGAAGCTTCCGTCCGGACCACGCTTCTTCAGAAGCACCTGAACGGGGCGTTTGGGCTCCGGCAGGCGCTGGGATTCATGGAAGATGCCCCAGCGATCCCTGGCCTCAGCGGTCGTCTCCCACTCACCATAGATACTCGAGAAGCCGCGCGAGTAGAGCGTGCGGTTGGTCCGCGGATCGACCACGCAGAACAGGTACTTGCCCAGGTTGGTATCGTCGATCAGGTGCACGCGGCTGCCCGACCACTGCCCCTCGAGTCTGAAACGGTCGAGCGCGATGTGCTCCTCGTCGGCCGTTCCCGTGTGTGAGTAGTCGAAGCGCAGCGAGCGTCCGGTGAAGTGGGCGTCGAAGTCGACCTGCAGGGCGCCGCTGAGGGCAAGGAGAAGGCTTAGCATCGGGTCGGATCTCAGAACGGGAGAGGGAAGTAGACCATGGTCATGACCATCATCTCGTTGTCGGTCTTCATCACGTCTCCTTCGCACACGATCGCCCGCGGCGGATCGAAGGGATTGGAGGGATTGTTGGCCGTATTGTCGAAGCTGGCATTGATGAAGATTTGGGATCCGCGCGGGATACGCAGCGGCCGATCGAAGGTGTAGTTCTCCTGCCAGCTGAAGTCCCACGCGGGGATGGAGACGAGCGGGATTTCCTTTCCATCCGGTGTCAGGGCACGTGCCTTGAACGTGTGGCCCAGGAGGTGCATGTGGGGCGAGAGCGAGATCACCGATACCGATTGACCCACGTCGAACACCACCTCGAACGACGGGGTCGTGTTCGGCTCGATGAGATCGAACTGCGGCGTCACCACCCCGCCCTTTCCAGGACCGATCGCCAGCGCCAGGATCTCGGTGACGATGGATTCCTCGTAGAAGAACAGGTCGACGGCCGAACGGTCGCTGGTGGCGACCGGCGTGGGTGCGTAATGCACCTGGCAAGCCAGCACGAACTTCTTCGGGAAGCGCGCGCCCATGCGGTTCTTGAAGTGGTTCGGGCTCTTTCCTGGCACCCAGCCGTCGACATACAGCGGGTTGTCCTGGAACTCGGCGTAGCGTTGCAGGAGTTGCTCGGCGTGGTCTGGGTTGCTGAAGACGAAGGGGCCGTTGAAGCCTGTCGTATCGGACTCGTCGTCGACCGCGTAGAAGGCGAAGTTCGCGTGGTGCACGGCCTTGAGGTTGCCCGGGATGAACTCCATCCCCGAGAGGCCCCGCGGCTCGTCGAGTTCCATGTACACGAGGTAGGTGACGAAGTACTCCTCGTTATCCCCCGGAATCTCGAACGCGGTCGGCATCTCGAGGCGTAGGTCCGCTGCGCGCGGGCTGAGGCTGGCGCGGAAGGTGGGCGCCGTCGGAGCGGGCGCATCCCCCTCGGGCGCGCCTTGTTCATGCCACTCCCGGATGAGCGCTATCTCGCGCTCCTCGAGCAGCCGTTCGTTGGCGTAGTGCCTGAAGTCCGGATCGGCGATCCAGGGAGGCATGTAACGCGACTCGGTCACCGCACTGATGAAGCGCGAACGTTTGGCGAGGTCGTCGTACTCCACGAGCGGGAAGGGCGCCGAACCCAGCTCGTTGTGGCAGATGGAGCAGTTCCCGTGGATGATCGGGGCGATGTGCTGGTTGAAGGTCACCGGACCGGTGATCTCGATTGCGGATTCCTCGTGGCTCGCCGGCGCACAGGCCCAGATCATCGATGCGAGCAACGACACGCATGCCGCGCGCCAGCTCAGTCCGGCGCGGCGGTTTCTATTCGGTCTGTGCAATGTAGGGATCCTCGGGCAGCAAGCAGCCGACCGGGTCGATGTGGTCCACCGGAACGGGCGAATCCTGCAGATGGGCGTCGATGGCATCCTTCAGATAGTGAACGGTGGCAACGCGGCGTGTCTGGCCGAGCTCCACCGCCCAGTTGTCGATCTTACCGCTGTAGATCAGCGTGTCCTGTGCATCCAGCAGGAACACTTCGGGCGTCACCGACGCGTGGAGCGCATCGACCAGCACGTATTCGTGGTCGAGTCGCGTCGGGAACCCGACGGGGTACTTCTCGCAGAACGCTCGCACGCGCGCCTCATCGTCATCGGACAGCGGGAACACACCGACCATGTCGAGCGCCGTGGCGTCGTACGCGGAGCGCAGCTCATCGAGCTGGCGCGTGTAGTTCTGAGAGAGCGGGCACTCGGTGCTCAGGAAGACGAAGGCCGTCAGCGCATGCCCCGGCGACGCCAGTGGCTGGGTCGTCGGGAGCGCGGTCCGGCCGCAGCCCGCGAGCGCGCCCAGTCCCATGATCAGGGCCGCGCAGGCCGCGTGGGCGCGCCAGCTGGACTTGGTTGTGGATGGGGTCATGGGCGGACAGTGGATCGGATCGGCGTGTGGGCGCTGCCCGATCATAGCGCTGCACGTGCCGCGGCGCGTCGACACCTGCCAGATCAACGCCTATGATTTCTGGCCCATCCCATGCAACTCGTGATCCTCTGAAACTCTGGCTCGGGTAAGTCCACCGTCGCGCGTCAGCTGGCGCAGAAGCATGCCTGCGCGACCCTGGACCTGGATACGGTCGCCTGGGAGGTGGGCAAGATCGCTGTCGCTCGCGATCCAGAGGAGGCCGTTGCGGGTGTGCGTGCGTTCTGCGAGGGGCGACAAAGCTGTGTCGTCGAGGGCTGTTACGCGGACTTGGTCGCGGCCACGCTCGACCACGGGCCCACTTTGCTGTTCATGGACCCGGGCCTGGAGGCCTGCCTGGCCAACTAGCGAAGCCAGCCGTGGGAACCCCACAAGTACGCGTCGCAGGCCGAGCAGCTCCAGTTCCTGTTGGGTTGGGTGAGCGAGTACTACACGCGTAACGAAGGGCCGTGCCTGACGGCCCACTAGGCTCTCTTTCGCGGATACACCGGCCCCAAGCAGAGGTTGCGCGAACGCCCCGCGGGTGACCTCGTGCCGCCTAACGCTGGGGACCGTCCGGCCCCGGGGTGACGGGCTCGGTGGCGCCCCCTTCGCGCAGCCACAGGATGGCCACCACCACGAGGTAGGTCGGCAGGAACTGCGCGATGGTCTCGAGGCGGTACTCGAAGAGTTCTTCTCCGCCCGCCGGCAGGGCTTGCCTCCAGGCGATCGAGAGCATCGTGCAGGCCGAAAATCCGGCGATCGCGAGCAATGCCCGCCGCCCGAGCAGCACGCTGGCGAGCACGGTCACCAGGATGAAGTTGACGACGTTCACGTGCACACCCTCACCGTTGGTACTGGCCAGGGTGGCGACGAGGATCAGCAGGCCCCAGACCAGGACGCGTGCGGCAAGGTCTACCTGGCCCAGGCGCAGTCGCCACAGGAGTAGCACGCACAGCGCAGCGCACACGCCGTTCGAGGCCAGGACGATCAGGGAATGCCTGGCGTCGAACTCCTCGGCGACCAGAAACACGGGAGCGCTCAGGATTGCGGCGAGCAGGATCAAGCGCACGATCGCGCGCGTCAGTCGGTGCCGGGGGGTCATGGTCTTGAAATCTAGCGCCAGGTTGCCTCTGCGCCATCGCCCGCGGACCAGTCGTCAGCGAAGAAGCCCGCGCCCCGCACGCCTTCCAGGCCCTTTGTCAGGAACTCCGTGCCGAGCACGGTCCAGTCGGGATAGCCGACGCCGGACACGAAGTACGGTAGGTGATCCGTCGTGTGGCATCCAGGCAGGCCCGTACCCGAGATCACGGCCACGCTGGCCACGTCGCTGCCCTTGCGCGGGTAGACCGCGAGCAAGGCGAGGTCGTCGCCAGTTACGGTGCGTTCACCGACGCGAACGAAGTCGCGCCGCACCTCGAATGCGTGCGCGTCGAGCAGCAGCGTCCACGCGCGATTCGTGTCGGCATTGCCGTAGAGGATCACATTGCGGTCGGCGTCGAGTTCGGGCAGGAATTCCGTATCGGCCACGACCTGTACGAACCCGTTGCCGCGGTAGCGCCAGCGCTCGTGGTCCAGGCGCGCCTTGTTGCGTGCCCAGTCGTTTTCCTCGGGCGTGCCTTGGGTGCCGTAGACGAACAGCATGCGGTTTCGGAAGGCCTGCTTGAACGGCCCGTTGCGCCGAGCGTGTCGATACTCCGGGCCCGGGTGGCCCACGCGCCAGCGGTCGTCCTTGCCACGCGTGAGCGGCTGGCGCTCCTCGCCGATCACAAGGTGCAGGGGGCCGTCGGAGGCCAGGAGCGCGGGCTGTTCGGCCTGCGCCTGAGTGAATGACGTCAGGTCGAACGAGATGCGGCCCAGGTTCTCGCTCTCCAGCTGGATCGTGCGCGACTCGACGTCGAGCCTGGCGTGCACGTGGGTCGGTTCCATCGGCTTTAGCTGACTCTCGACCGCGAGCCAGTGGCAGGTGCTGGAGATGGCCGGGTTGACCGTCGTGAAATCCACCTCGAGTACATCCGTCGGCGCGGGCGTCACGTTTTCGCGCAGAAAGGCGAACAGGGGCGGCCAGTCCATGCACTGGTTGCCCCACCAGTGCCCGGCCCCGGCCCGTTCGTAGTAGGCGAAGTTCGGGTGGAAGCTGGCCAGTTCCCGGCGCATGTTGCGTGCCTGGTTTACCGGTACGTTGTCATCCGCGTCACCGTGCAGGATATACACGCCGCCATGGACGAGGTTTCGGCGCAGCAAGAGCGTCCTGCTGGCGTTGATTGAACGCGCCAGGTAAGCGCCGATCGGGTCGTCCTGGGGCAACTCGGCCAGACCTGTGTAGCTCCAGAAGTCGCTCCATCCGGCGCTGGGCGCAATCGCGGCGAAGCGGTCGGGGAAATGCGCGCCAAGCTGCCAGGTACCGTGGCCGCCCATCGAGTGCCCGGTCAGGTAGGTGCGCCGTGGATCCGTATCGAAGATGCCCTCGGCGATCGAAAGCACCTCGAGCGCGTCCAGGCGACCCCAGTCCTCCCAGTCGAAGCCGAAGGAGCGTCGGTTGGTCGGCGCGATCACGACCCCGTCGGCCTTGGGCTCGTAGCTGAATGCCTGGCGGCGACCCTCGACGCTGGCGCCATGCAGGGACAGAAACATGGCGTTGCGCTCGCCGGACGCGCGCGGCTCGAGGGGCGGCGTCACGCCGAAGTACTGCACGCTCGTGTCGATCTGGCTGACGAAGGTGCGCACGTGCTTCGCATTCCCGTCGACGACCGTGAGCGTCAGCGTCGTGCTGTGCAGGATGACATCGCGGTCAGGATGGAGCAGCTCGAGCTTGACCTCCAGCTCCCGGACTTCAT
>JBLHKW010000016.1:0-45584 GCA_047618565.1 Planctomycetota bacterium | reverse complement strand
AGCCCCCGTGCACGCCGCTCAGAAGGGGCGCGCGGCCCCCTCAGCCTCAGGGCCGCTCCGCGTCGACGTAGGTGCCCCGCTCCCAGAGCGAGCGCGCATCACGTGCAAAATAGGGCACGCACCAGCCCACAAAGAACACCAGAACCGCCGCCGAGATCCACTTGCCAGGTCGCGTCAGGCCCAGTTCCCGGCGCTGCAAGAGCGCGTGGCTGCCGTAGATCACGAACAGCGGCATCAGGGGCATCCTGTAGCGGGGTGAGGCGACCGCGAACAGGTGCAGGCCCACCACGACGCCGATCACCCCCAGGGCGAGCATGCGGCGACCGCGGCCGCGCGCCGCGGCGATACCGATCACGCCGGCGATCATGATCAGGACGTAGCTCAGGATCGACGCTACCAGGGCCACGCGAATCTGCGTCAGGCTCAACCTCGGATAGGTGCCGCGGCTGATCTTCTTGAACAGGAAGGAGTCCGGGTTGAAGAGCATCGCGGAGTTGCGGACGACCTTCTTGAAGGCCCACGTCGGTTGCTCCTTGCGGATCAGCGCCAGGGCCTCCTTCCTGGCCCGGTCGGCGCGCCCCATCTCATCGGGGTCCGCATAGTAGGCATCGACGAAGGTCCGCACACGTCCCACTGGGGGCCGCGTCCAGTCGTGCTTCGCGAAGGTGTTTCCCTGCCGGATGGCCATCCAGCTCACGCTCGAGACGGGCACGAAGCGGTCGAAGAGCTTGTAGTTGCGATAGGTCCAGGGCAGCACAATCGATGCGGCCACGCATAGCAGCAGCGCGCTCTGCAACCAGACTCGCCCGGTAGGAGCCGGCTCCTGGCCGTCGCGGGCCTGGGCACGCGCGGTGATGACCCACCAGACCGCCACTCCGCCGGAGATCAGGATCGCGATCTCGCGCGTCAGGCCAGCGAACCCGAACAGCACCCCCGCCAGAAGGACCCATCCGATGCGCCGCGAGCGCTCGACCTGGACCGCCGCCGCAAGGGCGCCCGTCAGCAGCGTGACGAACAGCATCTCGGACCAGAGGAAGTGACTGAACGCGATGAAGGTCGGATAGATCGCGGCGACGGCCCCCGCCAGGAGGCCCGTGCGCGCGCCGAACAGTCCGCGACCCAGCAGCGCGGTGCAGACCACCAGCAGGGTCCCGAGCAGGGCCTGCATGCGCAGCAACTTGACGATCGGGCGCGTGCCCGGGTCCGCGTCGGGATCGATCAACAGCGAGAGCAAGAACGGATGCGCCGGGGGCCAGTTGGCGTGCGCGACACCGTCGCGCGTATGCCCGTTGCCGGCCGCGATTTCCGACGCGGTCTGCAGGTAGTAGAACTCGTCCCCCACCGGCCGCGACGGGAAGAACGCGCTCAGCAAGCCCAGCCGAAGACCGGCGGCCACGAGCACGATGACGAGCAGGCCCAGGAAGAAGCGTCCGCGCGCCGGCTCCCCGTCGATCGAGCTCAATCGTCGTCCCCGTCGGTCCCCAGGTAACCGAACGCGCGCAGCTCCTCGATCTGTTCCAGGGACAGGTCGACGGCCTCGCCGCCTTCATCCAAGGGGCGTCCCGTCTCCTGGTGGACCGGCGTGCGCAGACGCAGCCCTTCGACATGCAGCCGGGCGGCCTCGGCCAGACGCGCCAGGTGCTCCGTCCGTTCACCGCGCAGGTTTGCCGTCTCGTGCGGATCGCTGGCCAGGTCGAAAAGCAGGCCGCGCGTGTCACCGAAAGCCTCGTGGCCCTCGATGTACTTCTGGTCACCCTCGATGACGACCCGCCGCAGGGGACGTCCGGGCTTGCGGTTCGGCGCACGCGCCACGACCGGGTGCAAGCTCCGGCCGCTATCCGCTGGCGCCCCGCGCAGAATAGCCGACAGGTCCACGCCCGCGTACTCGTACGGCAACTCGACGCCTGCGAAGCCGAGGATCGTCGGCAGAACGTCCAGATGCCAGGCCAGCCCATCCGGCCGTTGCGGTCCGGCCTCGGCGAACAGGCGCGGGTAGGAGACGATCAGCGGGACCTTGAGCACCTCGTCGAAGGGCAGGTAATCGTGCCGCCCGGCACCGTGCTCGAAGAAGGCCTCGCCGTGGTCCGAGAGCACGATCAGCAGGGTGTCCTCCCACTGCCCAAGTTCGACCAGGGTGGCCTGGATCTCCGCGATGGCGCGGTCGATGGACGCCAGGCGCGCGTCGTAGCTGGCAATCAGGGCGGCGCGGTCCTGCTCGAAGTAACGGGACCTCGAGAAGTCCGCGGGCATGCGATTGTCCTCGACGGGGAACATGTCCTCGTGGCGCGCCACCATGTGGTTGAACAGCAGGCACAGGTCGCGCTCCTCCTTCGACAGGGACTCGAACCCGCCCGTGCGCGCGCGCTCGTAGAGATCCTGGAGCTGTGCATCGCTCAAGAGACCGCGCTCCGGCACTGACGAGCGGTAACCCCGGTAACCGCCGTAGGGAAAGTGCGCCGCGTAGCTGTGCAAGAACAGGAAATACGGATCCTCCGGCGCGGCTCGAATCCAGTCCAGGATCTCGGGCAAGCGCTCACCCACGACCGAGGCGCGCGGCAGCTCGCCGTACTCCTCGAAGCCGCGGTCAAAACCCCAGCGACCACCGATGTACACGCCCTCCGTGAAGGCGCGTGTGCGATAGCCCGATTGCTCGAGCAGTTCCGCCAGGGTCGGAACGGATGGGCTCAGGCGCGCCCCCTCGACCAGCACGCCGTGCTCGGCCGGGTCCAGCCCGGTCATGATCGACATGTGCGACGGGATGGTGTACGTCGAGGCCGCGTAGAAGCGCTCGAACAGCGCCCCCTCTGCAGCGATCTTCGCCAGCGCGGGCATGGTGTCCGCGTCGCCGTACCCGCTGACGCGGTCGGCGCGCACGGTGTCCATGCTGAACAGGATGATGCGGCCAGGGCGGTCCCCGTCAGCGCGCCCCGAACAGCCTCCCATGAGCAGCAACAGGCCACAGCTCCAGCACCAGCCCCGGCGCCTGATCGATCGAATACTCTTCACAACCTCAATGCTGCCCCCCCACGCGAGCCCCCGCAAGCCCCGAGTGCTGGCAGGACGCGCCACCAGCTGTCCCCAGCCCCGATATCCAGATTTCCCACGAAACGCCTGCAGAAAGCTGTCGATACGCCCCGGACCGAGCGATCCAATACGGAGCAAGAGGAGCACCCCACAATCATGTCCGATACGACCACACCCGATCCGCTGAGCCTGGCCCGCACCCTGCTGCGCGGAACCGAGTCAGGCATCCTGTCGACCCTGTCTGTCGAGCTCGACGGCTACCCCTTCGGCTCGGTCACGCCCTTTGTCACCTCCGACTGCGGCAAGCCCGTCATCTATGTCAGCGACATCGCCCAGCACACCGCCAACATGGACGCCGACTCCAAGGTCTGCCTCAGCGTGCAGCAGAGCGGCGCGGGCAACCAGCAGGAGCTGGGCCGCGTGACCCTGATCGGCGACGCCCGCCGGGTCCCCGATGACAGCGTCGAGGCCATCCAGGAACGCTACTACACGTTCTTTCCCCAGGCCCGCCATTACGGCCAGGCGCACGCCTTCTCCTTCTACTGGATCGAGCCCGTACGCGTGCGCTACATCCGCGGCTTCGGCCAGATCTTCTGGATCGAGAAGGGCGACTGGAACTCCGCCGCCCCGGATTGGCACGCCCAGGAGGCCGGCATGATCGAGCACATGAACCAGGACCACGCCGACGCCATGGGCCGCATCGTCCAGCACCAGTCCGGCACCGAAACGGGCGAGGTGCTGATGCTCTCGATCGACACCAACGGCTGCCACATGCGCGCCGACGGCCAGGTCCACTACCTCGCCTTCGAGCAACCCTGCCTGACCGCCACCGAGGTGCGCGAGGCCCTGGTCGCCATGGCCAAGGCCGCCTGAGCGCCCGCCGGCCCGCGACCATCTGACCTCCAGGGCCCAATGGACCCCGATGGTGTCATTGGCCCCTTGACCCGCGCCCCGCACGGGGTAACCTTCTTCGGCTCCAAACGGGGCGGCATAGCCAAGTGGCTAAGGCAACGGATTGCAAATCCGTCATTCCCCGGTTCGAGTCCGGGTGCCGCCTCCACCTTCTGCACCCTCGGGTGCGTGGATTAAGCCCCGCGCAGCTCGAGCGCAGCGCGCGCCTGTGGTGCCATGATCGGGTTGGACGCGAGGAACTCCGCAATGGAGTCGCGATCGTCCCGGATGGCGATCAGCTGCGCGTGCTCGTCACGGGACTCCGCCGCGCGCCAGGTATCCTGCACGTCGGCGTAGGTCAGATTCACCTGAACCTCGAACATCAGCTCGGGCTGCAGGTGCTGGATCTCGCGGATCAGGCCGCGACAGACGACGTTGGCGATGTCGGTATCCCCCACGCCCAGCTCCTCGCGCACTTCGCGCAGGATACTGCCGGTTGCGTCGACCACGCCGTCGATCAGGTCGGCGGCCTCGAACATGCCCCCGATCGTGTGGAGCTGGTTGCGCATGTGCATGACCTTGTCGCCGCGCAGGCCGAGGACGAGCTTGTTGTCCGCTGTCACGATCAACGCGGATGTCCCGAGGGGATTCGCGAGACTCGACCAGGGCGTTTCGGCGTGCCGCTGCGGAACGCAGTTGGATCCGAGGAACTCGGCGTAGGTGGTGTCGCCCAGGGTCAGACGGAGCGTGGAATCGGTCGCACGGTAATCCGTCAGGCGCAGCAGGTGGCCGTTGGTCAGATGGACGCCCTCTCTGGCGGCTTTCTCGACGCGGCCGGGCCACTCGGCCTCGAGCGTACGGCGCAGTTCCGGCGGCACCGGGGCCAGCACGGCTTCGTACCGAGCGTCGATGGCGCTCGGCGCAAAGCTGGCGTGCACCAGCATCTCGTAGGCCCCGGGGTCCGGCTCGCCATGTGTCATGGCGCGGGGGTCAGCCGTCCGTATCCGCGCTCTCTGCGCCCGCGGCGGGGTTGACGATCAGGACCGACGCCTTGTCCCGGCCCAGGTACTGCGCCGCGAGGGGCACGATGTCCTCGGCCGTGTAACCGGTGTAGAAGGTATCCACGCCGCGCACGTCATCCAGGTGATCGGCACGCCTCTGGGCCACGCCCAGGACGGCCATCCAGTAGCCATTGGTGCGCTGTCCGTCGCGCAGCTGGCGCAGCATCGGTTCGCGCAGTCGGTCGGCTTCCTCGGTCGTGATGCCCTCGGTCGCGAGGGAGTCGGCCGCGTCGAGACAGGCGTTCACGAGGGTGTCGACCTTGTCCGGGTCCGCCATGGCCTGGATCATCACGGTGCCGACGCCCGCGTGCACACGATCCATGTCGACACCTGCGCCGGGTGAGTACGCGGCGCCGAGCCGCTCGCGCACCTCGAGCCTCAGGCGGTCGTTGACCACCGTGCCCAGGACGTTGCCGCGCCGGCGTGTCTCCGGATCCAGGCCGTCGGCGAACGGGAAGGCGATCACGACCAGGGACTTGGGCACCTGGGTCTCGATCACATGCTCCTGCTTCAGGCCGGCCAGGGGCGCGGGCATGTTGCGGCGCTCATCGAGGGAACGCCACTCACGCCGGGCGGGCAGCGCGCCGAAGGTGCGCGCCACGATCCCGATCGTCTGCTCGAGATCCAGGTCGCCGACGATGGACAGCTCGATGGGTGCGTCCGCAAGCTGGGGCGCGAGCCAGCCGCGCACGTCCTGCATGCTGCAGGCCTCGATCTCGGCCTGCTCCGGGTGGCTCTGGCGCGCGTCGCCCGCGAACAGGGCCGGCTTGAACTCGGTCACAAAGGGGCCCATGTGCTGGTGTAGCAGGCTCTCGAAGTAGAGCGGTACCTGGCGCATCAACTGCACGCGGCCGTCCTCGCGCCAGCCCGGTGCCTTCAGGTAGGCGCACATCAGCTCGCACTGCAGCAGCAGGTCCTCGGAGGTCGTGGAGCCGCCCAGCGAGAAGGCGTCGGGGCCGACACGGAAGCCCACGCCGACCTGCTTGCCCGCCGTCAAGCGGCGCAAGTCATCTTCGCTATGCGCTTCGAGGCCACCGCTATTGAAGACGCGGCTGGCAACCCAGTTGAGCACGCTGCGCTCCGGCTCCAGGGTCAGCAGGCCCTCGCCGAAGTTGGCGGAGATCAGGATTTGCTGCTCCTTGAAGTCCGTCTGCTTGATGTTGACCGCCACCCCGTTGTCCAGGCGCAGGGTCACGAAGTCCAGGTCCTCGATGTGCTCGCGCTCGACCACCTGACCACTCCCGTCCGGGTCGGAGGCGTAGGCGAAGTCCTGCACGACGATCTCCTCGGGCGGTGCCAGGGCCACGGCCGCGCTGCGCGAGTAGACCTCTGTCAGCCGCGAGCCGCCGTCCTGGCCCAGGTCCAGATTGCCGCTGCAGTGGATCGAAAGCTCACCGCGCGACCACGCCTCGCGCAGGGCGGCGTGGCAGGCCTCCACAGTCAGCCCCTCGATGACCGGCTTCATTACACTGCGGTCTGTGGCCGCGTCGGTCGGCACGGAGGGCTCTTCGGCGGCCTCCAGAATCTGGGCCAGCAGTCCCCGACTGGAGGCCGTGGGCTCACGCCGGACGGACTCATCGAGCTGGCGCAGGACGTCCGCGCGAATCTCGTCGAGCTCCGCTTGCTGGAAGCCGAACTCGATCGCGCGCCGCAGCTCCTGCTCACAGAAGCCCAGGGCCTCCTCCCAGCGCTCCGGCACGCAGGCGACCCGCAGGGTCTCCCCGTCGAAGACCTCCATCGCAGAAGCGCTACCGACCGATGCGCCCAGGAAGGGCGCGGACTCCTGTTTAGCCAGTTCGCGGAAGCGTAGACCCAGCAACTGGTGTGCGACGTTCAGGGGGATACGGTCGACCCACTCGGCCACGGTCTGCGGCCTCTCTTCCCAGCGCTCGAGGCGCTCGACGGAGATGCTCACGGACGGGATCTCGGCCTCGTGCAGGGCAAACGCATGGTCATAACGCTGCGCCTGGCCGATCGCCGGTTCCGCGGGCAAGGCTGACGCGGGCCTGAGCATGTCCGCGAAGTACTCGTCAAAGAGATCCTGGGGCTCGAACTCGCCCAGGTCGCCCACGAGCACGAGGGTCATGTTGTCCGGCCGGTACCAGCGCTCGTAGAAGGCGCGCACGGATTCCGCGCTGAACGCGTCGCGTACATTCTTCTTCCCGATCGGGATCCGGGACGCGATGCGCGTGCCGACGAACATGAGTTCGAGCTGCTTGACCTGCACCCGGAAGCCGGCCGAATCGCGCTCGCGCTGCTCGCCGTCGATGACGCCTTTTTCGTTCTCGACCTCCTCCGCCTCGATCAGCAAGCCGTCCGCGAAGTCGCGCAGCACCAGCAGGCCTTCGCGCAGGGTCTCCTCGTTCCCCTGGGGCAGGTCGAGCTTGTAGACCGTCTCGCTGAAACCTGTGTGCGCATTGGTATCCGCGCCGAAGGCCATGCCGTGCTCCTGGAACCACTCGATCAGGGTTCCGGGTGCAAAGTTCTTCGAGCCATTGAAGGCCATGTGTTCGAGGAAGTGCGCCATGCCCTGCTCGCTGTCCTGTTCCGCGAGACTGCCCACATCGACGTGCAGCCGCAGGTAGGCACGCTCCTCGGGGCGTGGGTTCGCGGCCCAGGCCCAGCGCAGGCCGTTGTCGAGCACGCCAAAATGAATGCGCTCGTCGACGGGAATGTCCGAGTCCTCGTGCGCCCAGGGACGCGACGCCGCCGGCGCGGCGCTTGCGATCGAAGAGGCACGCGGCCCATCGTCGTGCACTGCTTCCGGCGCGGCACATGCACCGGCGAGCGCCAGGGCGAGGATCCAGGTGTTGACCGTACTTCGCTCGAACTTCATTCCATGCTCTCCGCTGCGCGCCACATGACGCATGCCTGCCGGTGGGTACGAGGCGAGAGACTACCGAAAGCGGCGCCTATTCGGGCGGCTGCTTCCAGTCGAATACAGCATCCCAACGCTGGTCGAGCAGGCACCGGGCCTGCTCG
The DNA here is from genome assembly GCA_047618565.1 of Planctomycetota bacterium. Lineage (GTDB taxonomy): Bacteria > Planctomycetota > UBA1135 > UBA1135 > JBLHKW01. Next base: position 37,626 of record JBLHKW010000016.1, on the reverse strand, counting down.
AGGGGCAGCAATTGGACCGCCTGCTCGTCGCTGTCGTCGCTGTCGACGACAGCGACGACAGCGACGAGCAGGCCCGCCTGACGTAGTTTTTGCACGCCGCCGTGTACGTCGTAATCCACATGTAGTCCGTAGGTGGACTCGATCCAGGCTTCGGCACGCGCGTCCAGTTCCTCCGCGCTCATGGCGCCCCCCTGGACCAGGTGTGCGGCTGCCAGCAGGACCTCCTTGCACTCCTCTTCCTCGGCCACCTGCACCAGGCGCGTCAGCACACCGAAGCCGTTGTCGAGGGTATGGAAGTAGAGCCGCTGGGCGAGGGTCGCCATGTACTTCGTGCGCTGCGAGAGCACGTTGGACAGTTGCCGCCAGAGCACGGCGCCCAGCCCGGCCAGGGCCAGGGCCCAAGTTACAGGACTCGCGGCCACGCCGATCTTGGTCACGGTAGCCATCACTCCGCCGATGGTCCCGCCGCCTCCGGTCACGCCCAGACGCAGCTTGTCGAAGGCGCGCATACAGACCTTGGTGTTCGGCAGCAGCATCTCGAGGTCCGAACGGGGCACGTCCTTGAAAAGCTTGAGGTAGACGTGGCGCGCGTCCATGCCCGTCTCGCCCTCACCGGAAGGCTTGACCTCGATCAAGAGCACGACCCTGCGGTAGATCGTCTCCTCGTGTTCGCGCCAGCGTAGCCACAGGGCCCTGGGGTCGCGCTGACGGGAAGAGCGCGAGGAGACACCACGGAAATACAGTGCGAACAGATCGAGCTCGTCGAGGTCGACCGTCACCGCCAGGCCCTGGGGTGAGATCTTGGTCAAGGCGCTGTCCAGGTCCGCGCGCGTGGCCTCGGTGAAATGGGCCCGGCCGAGAAGGGTGCGCAGGCGCCCCTCGAGCTCTGTCCGCGCCGCCGGGCGGTCGATTTCCCGGTCCGGGACGAGCAGTTCCACATCCGGGTCGAATGGCGCGTAGGTCCTGCGCAAGCCCTCCAGGTCCGCACGCATGCGCAGGTGGAAGAGCGCCAACCAGAGCTTGCCCAGGCGCTCGAATCCAGCGCGCTCGCTCGCCCCCACGACGGTCTTGAGCAGGTCCTCCAGCAGCAGCTCCAGGCTGACCGGCAGGAAATGCGACCGCTCGTCCGCGGGGTCGTCAGGCGCGGTGCTCATCGGCCCAGATGGGCCCAGGCCCAATGCGGGGGCGCACACTTGCGGCACTCGGGCGCTACACTCTGCGGGCACCGGGACGGGGATGTGGCGAAACCGGTAGACGCATCAGACTTAAAATCTGAAGGCCTTCGGGCCGTCCGGGTTCGAGTCCCGGCATCCCTACCACCCGGACGACTCCAGGGACGCGATGTCCCACCGGAGTCGTCAGCCGGCTGCCAGCTCAGCCGCGCTCCCCGATGGGAATGTATTCCGCACCGTGGGAGCCGATGAAGACCTGGCCAGGACGGTAGAGACGGTTGTTGGCCATTTGCTCGCGCCAGTGTGCCGCGTAGCCGGCGACACGCGCCAGGGCGAAGATCGGCGTGAAGGCGTCCGTCGGGATGCCGAGCTTCGAGTAGACGATGCCACTGAAGAAGTCGACGTTGGGGTGGATGCCCTTCTCGCCCAGGCGTTCGACGACAGCCTTCTCCAGGGCGAGCGCCGTGTCGATCACGGGCGTCGAACCCTGCTTCGCGAACAGCTCGTGCGTCAGTCCCTCGAGCATGGTCGCGCGCGGGTCCTTCGTCTTGTAGACCCTGTGACCGAAGCCCATGATCTTGCCCTTGGCGGCCAGGGTCTTGTCGAGCCAGGCCGCGACGTTGTCGGCGCTGCCGATGGTCTCGAGCTGGCGCAACACACGCTCGTTCGCCCCACCGTGCAGCGGGCCCTTGAGGGCCCCGACGGCCGCGCTGAAGGCTGTGTAGGGATCCGTCTCCGTCCCCGCGACCACGCGCATGGCGAAGGTCGAAGCGTTCATCGTGTGGTCCGCGTGCAGCACCAGCGCCACGTCGAGGATCTTGGCCGACTGCGCGTCCGGCTTCACACCGTTCATCTGGTAGAGGAAGTTCTCTGCCGTGGTGAGGCTGGGGTCCGACTCGAGGTATTCCTCGCCGCGCCGGAAGCGTTCGAAGGTCGCGATCAGCGGCCCCGTCACGGCGATCGCATGCAGCGAGGCCTCCTTGCGGGCCGCCTCGTCATGGATCACGTCGAAGCGCGGCCGAAACATGCCCGCCGCAGCCAGAGCGACCTGAAGCGCATCCATCGGGTGCCCGTCGATCGGCAACGAGCGCAGCACGTCCACGAGTTCCGCGGGTAGCTTGCGATACTCCGCCAGGCGCGCACGGAAGCCGTCCAGCTCGGCTTGGGTGGGCAGCGCGTCGTGCAGCAGCAGCCAGACGACCTCTTCGTAGTCACTGCGCTCGGCCAGGACCTCGATGCGATGTCCCCGGTACTCGAGAATCCCCACCAGCCCGTCTATATAGCTGACCGACGATTCGGCTGCGGGGACGCCTGCCAGGCCGGGGACGAATTCCTTCTGCTCTAGGGGCACGACTTGTTCCTCTTCACCGTTGGTGATCGCGGTGATCGGTAGTTCGGTATCGAACGGGGCTCTCGGACAGTGATGTTACGCGCCGCGGGGCACGTGCGTGACGCGGATCGATTCCCGTCTATTTGCGGGTCTCAAGGTACTGCATCAATAGGCGCGTTCCAACTCCCGAACCATGGGCTCCGCCGACCCAATCCCGGGCCTGGCCGCCCCAGGCGGTTCCAGCGATGTCGAGGTGGCACCACTCGGTATCCGGATCCACGAAACTGGCCAGAAACGCCGCTCCGGCGGTGGAACCCGCGCCCATCGCGGGGCTGGAAATATTGCGCAGGTCGGCCACCACGCCCTTCATGAACTCCTTGTGGCGCTCGAGCAGAGGCAGGGGCCAGACCAGCTCCCCGGTCTCCTCGCCGGCCGCCAGAAGCTCGTCCCGCAGCTTGTCAGTGGTGGGAAACATCCCCGACAACTCGTGGCCCAGGCCGACGACGACCGCCCCGGTGAGGGTCGCCAGGTCGATGATCGTGTCGGGCTTGACCTTCTTCTCGGTGTAGGCCAGCGCATCCGCGAGGATCAGGCGCCCCTCGGCATCCGTGTTCAGGATCTCCACCGTCAGGCCATTCATGGCCGTGTGGATATCCCCGGGCTTGGTGGCGTTGCCGTCGATCAAGTTCTCGGAGCTCGGAACGATGCCGTGTACTTCCCACGGGACATCGACCGATGCGAGCGCGTGAAACACGCCCAGCACCGCCGCGCCGCCCGACATGTCGTAGCGCATGTCGTCCATCTTGGACGACGGCTTCAGACTGATGCCGCCGGCATCGAACGTCAGACCCTTGCCGACCAGGGCGACCTTGCCGTTCTTCTTCGCCTTGCCCTTGGGCTTGTAGACCAGGTGAATCAGGCGTGCCGGCTCGACCGACCCCTGGGAGACACCCAGCAAGAGCCCCATGCCGAGGGCGTCCATGGCCTTCTCGTCCAGCACCTTGCACGAGATTCGATCGCTGCGCTTGGCGAGCTTGCGGGCCTCGGCAGCCATATCGCGCGGACGCATCTGGTTGCCCGGCTTGTTCTGCAGATCGCGGGTAAACGTGTTGGCCTCACCGAGAGCCTGGCCGTCCTTGAGACCGCGCTTGAAGTCGCGCCCGGCGCCGTAGACGGTGACGGCCTTCAACACCGCGGCCTTGGGCTTGCTCTTGCCTTCGATGTAGCCGTAGCTGCCCATGACCACTCCCTCGGCGATGGCACGCCCGGCGCGCTCGGGGCTCGCCGCGTGGGCCACGCAGCCGCCCGCGTAGAAGGCCGCGCTCTCGCAGCCCATGCTCTCGCCCAGCTTGACCGCCAGGGCGGCCACACGTCGGAAGGTCTCCTCCTCGATGTCTCTGGCGACACCCATACCGACGAGCAGAACGCGCGCCGCGGGACCTGCGCTGGTGTAGGTCGTGCTCGTTTTCCTGAACTCGCCCCCGAAGTCACGCAGGAATGCAGCAGGCACCTTGACGCCCTCGGGCAGCTCGGCGCGCTTGCCTTTGGGCACGAAGCTCACGACGAGCGGGGTCTTGGCGAAACGGTCGAGTTCTTTGTGGAGCAGCTTCATGGGTAGGAATCGTTGCGGGGCAGAGCGGGGCGTTTACGGGCGGATGTCAGGCGCTGGGAGGATTCTGAGCGTGGCGTGCACGCTCACATGTCTACGTACTTCGGTCCGCCGCCGCCCTCGGGGACGACCCACTCGATGTTCTCGTAGGGATCGGCGATGTCGCAGGTCTTGCAGTGCACGCAGTTCGAGGCGTTGATCATCACCTCGGACGCGGCATCGGGCCATTCGTAGACCGCCGCCGGACAGAAGTGCTGGCAGGGATTGCCGTACTCCTGGGTACAGCGATCCACGCAGATACTCGGGTCCATGACCAGCAGGTGCACCGGCTGGTCCTCCTCGTGGATGGCGCCCGAATGGTAGACATCCGTGAGCTTGTCCATCGACGCGTCATCGTCGTAGCTGGGCTTCACGGAGCGGGACTGCGCGACGGGACGCGTGGTGGTGTGGTCTGCGTGGCCCCGGCGTCTCTTCGACAGGCCGCGCCCGCCGGTGATCTTCTGGACAGCGAAGTCGATGATGCCGGAGAACAGCCCGCCCTCGAAGGCCTGACGGTAGTTGCGCAGGCCCCAGAGCTCGGCGCGCGCCCAGGAGGCCTCGAAAGAGGTCGTGTAGCTCGAGAGGCGCGCCGCGCTCGTGTCGTCGGCCTCGATCGCATCGGCGATCGCCGCCGCAGCGAGCATGCCTGACTTGAGCGCCAGATGGACGCCCTTGAGGGTGGCCGCGTTCAGGAAACCAGCCGAGTCACCGACGATGCAGAAGCCATCGCCCTGCAGCTTGGGCATGGCGAAGTAGCCGCCCTCGGGCAGCGCCTTGGCGCCGTAGCGCACGACCTTGCCGCCCTCGAGCAGCTTCTGGATACGCGGGTGCTGCTTCCACTGCACGAACAGGGCGTGCGGATCGAGGCGCGCGTCGTGGTAGTCGAGGCCGACAACGAAGCCCAGAGCCAGCTTGTCGGGCGCGATGCCGTAGACGAACGAGCCGCCGTAGGCCTGCGTGTCCAGGGGGTAGCCGCCGGTGTGGAAGACCTTCCCGAGCATGGACTTGCCGGTGGATTCCGGCACGCTCCAGATCTCCTTGATCCCCGTGCCGTAGGTCTGCGGGTTGCTGTCCTGGTCCAGGCCCAGCTTCTTGATCAGGTGCTTGGTGAGGCTGCCGCGCGGTCCCTCCGCGAAGACCGTCACGCCCGCGCGAATGATCATGCCCGGCTCGAAGGTGCTCTTCTTCGTGCCGTCCTTCGCGACGCCGCTGTCGCGCGTGACCACACCGGCGACGCGCGTGGGGTCCTGCTCGTCGTAGAGGATCTCGGCGGCCGGGAAGCCCGGGTAGATGTCGATGCCCATGCCCTCGGCCTGCTCGGCAAGCCAGCGCACAATCTTGTTCACGCTGACGATCACGTTGCCGTGGTTCTTGAGCTGCGGCGGCGTGAGCAGGCCCTTCAGCGCGATGTGCTTGCCGCCCGGGCGCAGGATCTCGGCCCAGTCCTCCTCGACGTCCGCCTCGACCGGGCAGCCGCGTTCGCGCCAGTCCGGGAAGAGTTCGATCATGCCGCGCGGGTCCATGACCGCACCCGACAGGGTGTGGTGACCGATCTCCTCGGCCTTGTCGATCACCAGGATCGAGCGGTCCTTGAGCCCCTTCGCCTCGAAAGCGCGCTGGATCGAGATCGCACAGGCCAGGCTCGCGGGCCCGGCACCGACGAGCAGCACGTCGACGGGCAATTCTTCGCGCTCGACGTCGGTACAGTTGAGGGACAGGGATCGTTGACTCATCCGAACGGCCAGGGGAGGGGTCGCCAGGGGCGGCGTTTAGGGGCTAGCGAACCCAGAGACTAGCAATGTCTGCGGGCGGGAGCCACTCGCACTCAGGGCCGGTCCCCGACCCAGTGCTCGCCGTCCGCGTAGATCTCTTTCTTCCAGACCGGAAGGCGTGCCTTGAGCGTGTCGATCAGGAAGCGTGCCGCCCCGAATGCCGCGTCCCGGTGCGCGCTGGCGACCGCCACGACGACCGACGGTTTTCCGACCTCGACCGCGCCGTGGCGGTGGACACAGATCATGCGCAGGCCGGGCGCCTCCGTGCCCCAGGCCTCCTTGCAGTCCGTGAAGATGCGCCGCATCTCTGGGCCCGCCATCTCGTGGAAGGCCTCGTAGTCGAGACGCACGACCGTCTGGCCGCGGTGATTGTCCCGGGTGGTTCCGGTGAAGAGCACCGTGGCTCCGCAGCCCGGGTGCCCGACCCGGCTGCCTATCTCGCCGGGGTCGATCGGATCGGCGCTCAGCTCGAAGAGTCCGTCCTCGAGCGAGCCTTCGGGCGCCCCTCCCGATACAGGGGGAAGCAAGGAGACCAGGTCCCCCGCCTTCAGGGCGGTGGAGTCCGGGACGTAACTGTCGCCGATCACCCCCGCCGCATAGGACAGATCCCCGAACACCGGATAGCGCTGCACGAGCTCACGCTTGAGGCCCCCGATATCGAGGTCCTCGGGCAAACTGTCGAGTTCCAGCTCCGATGTGCCAGCCCGCTCGCGCAGGACGGCAAACAGTCGGACGCGTAACTGCACGGCCTGCTAGAAGGGCGTGTCGTCGGCGTCGACGAAGCCCGGACCGCCCGAGGGAGCCGGCGCACTGTACTCGGATTGCGGTGCAGCCGCCTCGGCCGGCGCGCCAAAGGACCCACCACCACCGCCGCCACCGCCGCCGCCCTCGCGGGCGCCGTTGACGAATTCCCAGCTGTCCGCGACGACGTACAGCTTGCTGCGCTTGCCGCCACCGTTCTTGTCTTCCCAGGTGTCGAAGCGCAGGGAGCCCTCGACGAAGGCGCTCTGGCCCTTCTTGTGATACTTCTCGAAGGCCTCGCCGCGCTTGCCGAAGATCGTGATGTCCACAAACGTCGCCTCCTCGCGCCACTCGCCACTGGTGGTGTCCTTGAAGCGCCTGTTGACAGCCAGGCCGGCCTTGCACACAGCCATGTTCGACTGCGTGAAACGGATCTCGGGGTCCCTGGTGAGGTTCCCCATCAGGATGACTTTGTTGAAGGAGGCCATGGCGTCTATTCCTTGCTGTAGTGAACGCGAATCTTCCGCGCTGCGATCGTGATTCACCGAATACTCAGTTTAGCGCCCGCCCGCACCAAAGTCTGGATCCGCGACGCCAAAATCGACGCCCGCGGGGCAGCGGCGGCCCTATTCGTCGGCGTCCCCCCCGTAGCCGAGCGCCTTGAGGTGGTCGCCTGCGATCGGACCCGTGACGGACCAGGATTCCTGGTCCCCGCCCCACTGTGCCTGGGTCGACTGGAGCAGCGCTGCGAGCTCCCGCACGCGCTCCGGATGCTCCGAACCCACGTCGCTGAGGGCCTCGGGGTCGCGCTCGAGGTCGAAAAGCTCGTAGTGTCCCCCATCGGGCCCGGCATCCTCCAGCAGCCCCTTGCGGGTCAGCTTCCAGGTGCCCTGGTAGACCGAGAATTCCGCGTCCCTGGCCCGTGGCGTATCCCGGTGCTCGACCAGGATGACCCGCTCGGCCTCCACGGGCGCGGTCAGATCGCGCCCGGTCATGTGGCCCGGAATGTCGAGGCCCGCGACCGCCAGCAGGGTGCTGCCCACGTCGACCCCGGAGACGGGCGAGCTCACCCGGCCGGGCTGCGTGCCGGCGCCGAGCAGAATCATCGGGACGCGCACCTGTGCCTCGAGCACACCGTGGTGTCCGTACGCGTCGCTCTCCCCGAACGCCTCGCCGTGGTCAGCGGTCAACAGCATGGCCGTATCGCGCCCCGGCGAGGCGAGCACGCCGTCTAGGAAACTTCCCACTTCCGCGTCGAGGTCAAACATCTCGGCGTCGTAGAGGTCCGTCAGGTGACGATCGTCGACCTCGGTGAAGCGTGCGCCCTTGCGCTCGCCGGGCGTCGGCTCGTAGTCGTCACTTCGGAACAGGTACCCATCGGCCGGCCCCTCGTACGCGCGCACGAACAGCTCGCGCCCGGGGCCCACGGGCAGGTAAGGCCAGTGCACGTCATAAAGGTTCACCATGCAGAACCACGGGCGCGGATCGTCCGAAACGATCCAGTCCTGCGCACGCTCCAGCACCTCCGCGGCCGGACGCTGGAAGGTCTCGATCCAGTGCGGATTTCCGTTGCCACGGAAGATCGGCACCTTCTTCGCGAGCAGCGCCTGCACATCGTGCACCAGGGCCCAGGCGCGGGTGTCACAGATGGGCGGATCGACCTGGTCGTCGAAGACCTCGAAGCCCTCGACGATGCCCGTGCTGGCACGCAGCACGCCGGTTCCCACGAAGGCAGCCGTGCGATAGCCCGAATCGTGCAGCATGTTCGCGATCGACGGCGTCAGCTCGGGATCGTAGGACATGCGCGTCAGCCGGCCGCCGTGGTGGGACGGGTAGACGCCGGTAAGCATCGAGAGGTGCGACGTGTAGGTGAAGCTCGAAACCGAGCGCGCTTGCTCAAAGACCGTCGCGCCCTCGGCCAGGGCCGCCAGGTTCGGCGTCGTCGCGCGGTCGTAGCCGTAGGTCGACAGGCTCTTGGCGCGCGTCGTGTCCCAGACGAGCAGCAACAGGTTCGGTCGCGCCGGATCCAGAGCCGAGCTCGGAAGTGCCGTGATCTCGGGCGTGGGAGCCAGATCGGATCGACGTGCCGGACGCAGGGAGCCAGCACCGACCGCACCCGCCAGGCCCAGCACGAACACGATCGCGAGCCCTCCGTGCACCTTGGCCGCGATCCGGCCCAGGACTATCGCCCCGATCGCGGTCCCGAGTATCGTCGCACCCAGTTCGACCCAGGGGCGCGCGCTGTACAGGGCGCTCAGGTCATCGGCGGATTGGATGTGGCGCGCGAGGCTCGAGTGAGCGATTACAGGCAACGTGGTGAGGACGGCCAGGAGCAGGGCGCCACAGGCCCACGCGCCCGCGGGCTCGTCCTCGGTACCGTAGGCAGCCTTGGTGCTCGGCCGGCGCGCGCCGCGGCAGACGATCGCCACCAGGAAACGTGCTGGGTAGTAGGCGACCAGACCGAAGAGCAGCCAGAGCAGCGCGGCCTGCGGGAACAGGGTGACGTCCGTCGGACGGTGGGGCAGACTCCTGCGCACCAGCACCACATCCACGGCGGCGGCGAACAGGGCGATGAGCGGGACGAAGAATAGGCGGACTCGCATGGCGGGAAAAGTGAGGTCTGGCACGCGGCCTGTCAACGGAATCCCAAGGTGGGAGCGCCAATGGACGAAAGCGGCTCCCCGAACGGACAAAGCTTGGACATGGGGCCGTCGATCCCGAGAATGGACCCACACATCCTGAGCCTCGCTACACCACGCGCCATGACCCCCAACTCACCCACAGACAGCTCGATGCCCCAACCCGCCCAGGAGTCCGGTGACGATCGCCGCCGCTGGCAACGGGCCCGGGCCGAGTGGCCCATCACGGTCCAGCTCGCTGACGGCCCCCACGAGGCCCGCATCCGCGACGTCAGCCAGGCGGGCGTCTGCTTCTTCCTGGACCGGCCGTTGCCCGAGATGACGATGCTCAGCATCCAGTTCGAGCTGCCCGTCGAGGGCGGAAGGCGGCGCGTACGCGGCTCCGGAGCCGTCGTGCGCTGCGAGAAGATCAGCGCGGCCATCGACCATTACGAGATCGCGGTCTACCTGCAGGACATGGCGGAACCCGACCGGGCCACCATCGCCAGCTACGTGGGCGAGCCGACGGACAGCCCTGACAGCACGGCTGGCTGACAGCAGCCGCACCCCTGATACAGGTCGGTACAGGTCAGCGGCCGCGCATCTGCAACACGCGCTCGATGCCGGCCAGGTCAGGCTCCACGCGCGCCTCGAACCCGGCCGCCTCGGCCAGCTGCAGCACGCGCTCGGCCTGGCCGATGCCCAGCTCCACCAGGCTCAGCCCGGCCGGAGCCAGCAACCGCGGGAGCACCTCGATCAGCTGCCGCACCCAGTGATCCGGGTCGCCGGCGGGCGCGAACAGTGCCGCATGGGGCTCGTAGTCGCGCACCTCGGGCGCCAGGTCCTCCAGCTCCGCGGGGTCGACGTACGGCGGGTTGCAGACGATCAGGTCGAAGGCCTCGTCCAGCCCGGCGAAGCCATCCCCGAGGCGGAAGTCGACTTCGGCTGCCAGGCGCGCGGCGTTCGCGCGCGCCACCGCGAGCGTGGGCTCGGAGATGTCCACCGCGACGACCCGAGCCTGGGGCAGCTCGAGTGCCAGGGTCGTGGCGAGGCATCCGCTGCCGGTACCCATGTCGAGCACGGACAGGGTGGCATCCGCATCCCGCTCGGCGGCCCAGGTGCGCGCCTGATCCACCAGGAGCTCCGTCTCCGGGCGCGGGATCAGGACGTTTCGATCGACCTCGAAGTCGCGCCCGTAGAATTCCCTCATGCCCGTGATGTAGGCCACAGGCTCGCGCCGACCGCGGCGCACGAGCAGGTCGCGCGCGGCGTCGATCTCGCCTGCTTGCAGAGGCCGATCCAGACTCAAGAAGAGTCCAAGGCGATCTATGGACAGGGCGCTGGCAACCAGCAGCTCAGCCTCGAGCCGCGCCTCCTCGCAACCCTTGCGCTCCAGGAAGGCGCGCGCCATCTGGACCATGTCCGCGACGGTGCGCGGTTGGGCGAGTTCGGCCTTCATGGGTTCCCGTGGGTGTCTGCGGGCATCCGGTGGGTCTGAATGCCCGGCTTCTCGACAGCCGGCTAGCTATTGCGGCGAGCCGTACGCTGCGCCTTGCGAGCTGTGCGGGCGGCATCCTTCTTGAGGTCGCCCTCGATCTTCGCCTGCTTCATCGCCACGTACATGGTGTAGATCGCCATCAAGCCACCGGCCGCGACGACCAGGTTGCCGACCAGGCCGAGCACGACCAGGGCCGCAGCGTCACCGCCGAGCATGGCTGCGCCACCGAAGACGGAGAGCAGGCCGGCGAGTCCAGGGCCCAGGAACATCAAGGGATAGACCGGGTTGAACTTGCCACCGTGCTCGTAGGCAAAGATGTGGGTAAAGGTCACGGCTGCCAGCAGCAAAGTCAGGACCTCACCGGCAGCCGGAGCCAGGAACGACTCGTGGGTCGCCTGGGACAGGACGCCGAAGGCCAGCAGGGCCAGCACGCCGGCGACCACAGGAACAGCGACCTTGTGGGCCGATGCGAGCTTAGCGATCGGGCCGTCGGTCTTGCCCCCGTGGGTGGCCTTGAAGCCCTCGTGGAAAACGAAGGCCGCCAGGAGTGCGACGGCCTTGGCTCCTATCAGGATGCCCCACGGAATCTCGGCCAGCGGCGTGGCCTTGAGGGCCACGAAGTACGGGAACAACGCACCGGCCAGCAGGATCTTACTGGCCTTGCGGAGCAGCAACGGGGCCTGCTCGAGCTCGCGCGCCTGGACCTCGGGCGCCGCACCCTCGGTCTGAGCGATGGCGGCCTTGGGAAGGTCTTCGAGCGGGGAAGGCTGGGGGTGATCTTTCAACGGAACCGCCTCGGGGGGGAGCTCTGTGAGCATCTCGAGAGTGGATTGATCTTGAAGGGAGTCTGACATTCGATCCTCGCTGGGGCAAAAAGCGGTGGTCTTCCGGAGCCTAAGCCCTGGGAGCCATCGTTCGGTTCTACCACGCATGTCGCCACACGACTACGCATTGGAGATCCGCAGACTTACAAATCGGCCAGGCGCTGCTCCCGCTCCAGGGCCTCGAGGGCATCCAGGAGCTTTCCGAGGCGCCCATCGATGACCTGTTCCAGGCTGAAGTTCTGGCCCAGGCGGTGGTCCGTGACCCGATTCTGGGGGAAGTTGTAGGTCCGCACACGCGCACTGCGGTCCCCACTCCCGACCTTGCTCTTGCGCTCCGCGGCGCGCTCGTCGTGCAGGCGCCGCTCCTCGGCCTCCAGCAGCCGCGAACGCAGAATCCGCATGGCCTTGGCGCGGTTCTTGTGCTGGGATTTCTCGTCCTGGCAGACCACCACCGTATCCGTCGGGAGATGGGTGATGCGGACCGCCGAGCTGGTCTTGTTGACGGATTGGCCTCCGGGACCCGACGAGCGCATGGTGTCCACGCGCAGGTCCTGGTCGCGCAGGTCGATCTCGGCCTCTTCAGCCTCGGGCAGCACGGCCACGGTCGCTGCCGAGGTGTGGATCCGCCCCTGGGTCTCCGTGGAGGGCACCCGCTGGACACGGTGTCCGCCGGACTCGAGCCGCATACTGCGCCAGGCTCCCTCGCCCTCGACCCCGAAGGTCAGCTCCTTGAATCCGCCCACCTCGGTCGACTGGGCGTCCAGCTGCTCCACCTTCCAGCGCTTGGACTCGAAATACTTGCAGTACATCCGGTAGAGATCCGCCGCAAAGAGCGTGGCCTCGTCGCCGCCAGTACCGGCCCGGATCTCGAAGATGACCCGCGTCCGATCGTCCGTGGGGTCGGAGATGAGGACCAGCTTGACGTCCTCATCGATGGCCGCCTCGTCCACCTCCAGCGCCGCAAGGTCATCGCGAGCGAGCTCAATCAGCTCCGCGTCACTCCCGTCCGCGAGGATCGAGTCCGCTTCCTCGCGCCGCTGGATCAGTGCCGTCATGCGCTCATGAAGCAGGGCCGAACGCTCCAGGCTGCCGCGCTCCCGAAGCAGCACGGGCATACGCTTGGCGTCACTGGCAACCTCCGGGCGGCTCAGCTCGTCAGTGAGCTCGGCGAAGCGCTCAGCCCGCTCGCGCAGGCTCTCGACGACAGACGGGGACAGGGCCATGGCAATCGCGAGCAGCTCCAATCACGGGTCGCTGCTCGTGCCGGAGCACTACTTCTTGATGGGCGTCTTGCCGTAACGCTTCAGGAAGCGATCGACACGACCGGCGGCGTCCACAAACTTGTCCTTGCCCGTGTAGAACGGGTGGCAGACGTTGCAGATCTCGATCTTGAGTTCCTTGGTCGTGGCGCGTGTCGCGAACGTGTTGCCACAACCGCAGCGGACGTTGCAGTCCATGTACTTCGGGTGAATGTCGGTCTTCATTTTGCTACTGCCCGGGCATGATCCCGAGGCGTTGATCAGAGTCTGTGCCGGATGGCCTGTCGAACGAGTCTCGTTCCGGGGCTGGGCTCTGTAGCCCATCTTCGGGTGGCGAACAAGGAAGCCATGACCCACCGGGGACCATGCGTACGCTTCCCAACGCCTCCGAAGGTCGGAGTTGAGCCCAAGAGATTAGCCCGCGAGGCGCAGGCTTGGCAAGCCCAGGACCGGGCCTATTCCAGATCCGCCTGACTCAGCAGGTCCAGAGCCAGCCCCACGGGCAGGCCCACGACGTTGTCGAAGCCCCCCTCCTCCAGGCCGGTCACGAAGGCGTCCGCGCTCTCCTGGATGGCGTAACCGCCGGCCTTGTCGCGCCACTCGCCCGATGCCACGTAGACATCGATCTCTGCCGGATCCAGGGCCCGCATCGTGACCCAGGTGCATTCCGCAGCGCTCCAGAGGGTCCCGTCGCTGCAGCGGATCACGGCCACCCCGGTGACGACCCTGTGCCGGGAGCCCGAAAGGCGGCCCAGCATACTACGCGCCTCGGCCTCGTCCGCGGGCTTGCCGAGCAGGGTGCTGCCCTCTGCTCCGCCCAGGCAGACCACGGTATCGGCGCCCAGGACGCGCACAGCGGCCCCCACGTGCGCCCCTGCCACGGCGCGCGCCTTGCGCTCCGCCAGCTCGACCGCCGCCAATCTGGGGTCGCTGCCCGGATCGAGGCTCTCGTCCACATCCGAGATCTCTATCTCGAAGTCGACACCGGCACGGGCCAGCAGCTCCTTGCGTCGAGGAGACGCTGAGGCCAGCACGATCCGCGCCGGGCTCATGTTAGCGCCCGCGAGTACGAGCGGTCAGGCGCGCCACGGCGCGCTTCTTCCCGGCCTTTTTCTTGGCTGCGGGTTTCTTGCTCGCAGCAGCCTTCTTCTTGGCCGCGGGCTTCTTCTTGGCCGCGGGCTTTTTCTTGGCCGCGGGCTTCTTCTTGGCCGCGGGCTTCTTCTTGGCCGCGGGCTTCTTCTTGGCCGCGGGCTTCTTCTTGGCTGCGGGCTTCTTCTTGGCTGCGGGCTTCTTCTTGGCTGCGGGCTTCTTCTTGGCTGCGGGCTTCTTCATCGCCGCGGCAGCCTTCTTCTGGGCAACAGCTTTCTTCTTGGCCTCGACAGCCTTCTTCTTGGCAGCCGTCGCCCGCTCGCGCGCGGCGGCATTGTTCTTGGCCTCGGCGACCTTGTCCTTCTCCGCCGCCTTCTTCTTTGCTGCGAGGGCCTTGGCCTTGTCGGCGATCTTCTTCTTGGCGGCCTTGGCGAGGGCGACCTTCTTGGCCTCGCCCTTGGCCTTGCGGTCCTCGGCTCGGCGCCGCTTCTCGATCTCACGTGCGCGCCGCTTGGCCAGCCCTTCGGCCTTCTTAAGGATGCGGTCTTCCTCTTTCTTGCGCACTTCCGCCTCCTTCTTGAAGGCTTGTTTGCGGCGCTCCTCGTCGCGCTTGCGCTGGGTCTCCTGGCGGGCAATCATGCCCTTGCGCTCCTGGAAGGCCTTGGTGCCGTAGGGCGTTTCGCGCAGAACGGCGACGTTCTCGAAGATCGGGCTGTCGGGGTCAGTCCACAGATCTATGGCCTCGTGCAGGATGGTCGTGAACTCCAGCCCCTTACCGGACGGGACCAGCGCGCCGACCGATATCTTGGCCTTGGCGACGGACGTCGTGCGCCCGATCATGCCCAGGCGGTCGAGGAAACGCATCATCGCGAGGTGCACGGGCACCTGCTCGTCGTTCGCGAGCCACAGGATGTAAGAAGCGGTGGTCAGGCCCAGGATAGGCATCTGCGAAAGCAGCTTCGCGCCGGCAGCCATGTCCTCGCGCAGAAATTCCAGGTCCAGCCCGTGACTCTTCTGGAAGACCTCGTGCAGGTAGTCCTTCAGGTGCCGTGCACCCTCTACCCGACGCTCCTCCGCAGTCGCTCCCTTGCGAGCAGCGGGCTTGTCGAGATGGGCAGCGATCTCCTGCACCTGCGAGACGCGCACCTCGTTCCAGTCCTCGTAAGCGCCAATCAGCGCGCCGATCGAGCTCTCTGCCTGTCGTTGGGTATGGGTGCGCATGAGCACCATCACGCCCCCTTGCTCGAGCAGGCTGAACCCATTGCGGGGCGCCGTCGGCACCGGTGTGCGCAACTTGACTTCCTCGAGCAGGCGAGAAATGAAATTCTTATTCGTCACGGACGTCTCCGATGCTTCGACTCGATACTCTCCGCGCCGCGAGGAGGATCCCTGTGAATGACAATGGGCCCGGTGAATCAGGCCAGGCAGCCCGCAGGGCGCCTCGACAATTCACCGCAGCCCCTGGAGTCGCCCGGCTTCCGGACGACCTTCGACGAGTGTGCCTACTCTGCGCCTTCGGATACCGCTGCGGCCTTGGCAGCATCATTGCGTGCGGTACTGCGCGCGGTCGAACGCACGGTCTTGCGCTCGAGCCGCACCTTCTGGTCGGCGCGCCGCGCTGTGGTGGTCGTCGTCTTGCGCTTCCGGCCGGACCGGTTGCCCTTGACGAACTTCGGGGCAAACTCGCCGTCGTAGACTCCACGAGCGCGGAAGATCGACCGAACGGTGTCGCTCGGCGTCGCACCGACGCCGATCCAGTGACGCGCACGGTCGACGTTCAACGTCGTCTGCGCGTCGTCCTTGGGACACACCGGATCGTAGACGCCAAGCGTCTCCAACGTCCGTCCATCACGCGGCATACGTGAATCTGCGACGGAAATGCGATAGCAAGGCCGGTTACGACGGCCCGTGCGCTTCATGCGGATGACGACTGCCATGGAATAGGTCGGAGGGTCTTTATCTGGGGCGTGGTGAGGGTGAAAGGACCACCAGATCCGATCCCTCCCACGATGATGGGCGAAAGATGACACACAACAGCGGGCGGGCTGTCCAGTGCCTTACCTGAAAATCAGCGCTTCCGGCGGTTTTTACGGCGCTGCTTGGCGGCGGACTTGTCGCGCTTCTTGGTGCCGCTCTTGCGGGTCGCGGAGGAGCCCATGGGCCGCGGGCCGGTACCGGGCAGCCCGTCGGCCATGCCCGGGGGAAGCGCCCCACCGGCCCCATCCCCTCCGAATAGCCCCGCCAGGCCACTTCCGAGGCCACCAAGGCCACCGAGGAGGCCGCCGCCGGCCCCTCCGCCCGCGAGCTCGCCGCTGTCGGAGAGTCCACGCAGCGTGTCCTTCTTGGCCTTCGAGCCCATGCGAGCTCCGAGACCCATCTTGCCCATCTGCTTCATCATGAGCTTCATGTCCTTGAAGCGCTTGAGAAGCTCGTTGACTGCCCCGAGGTCCTGGCCCGCGCCACGCGCGATGCGACGCCGCCGGCTGACATTCAGGATATCGGGCTGGACTCGCTCGCCCGGGGTCATCGACGTGAAGAGCGCCTCGAGGCGGTTCATCTGCTTGTCGTCGACGTCGATCTTGTCGGCCATGCCGCTCATGCCGGGCATCATCCCGAGCACCTTCTTCATGGGCCCCATGCGCCGCATCATGCGCAGCTGGGAAAGCATGTCCTCGAGGGTGAAGGAGCCCATGACGAGCTTCTCGAAGGAAGCTTGGGCCTCGGTCTCGGAGACCTCCTCCTGCACCTTCTCGACCAGGCCGACCACGTCCCCCATTCCGAGGATACGGCCCGCCATGCGCTCCGCCTGGAACGGATCGAGGTCCTCGACCTTCTCGCCCGTACCCACGAACAGGATCGGGCAGCCGGTGATCTCCTTGAGCGCCAGGGCCGAGCCACCGCGGGCGTCGCCGTCCATCTTCGTCAGGATCACCCCCGTGAGCTCCAGACGCTCATGGAAGGCGCGCGCGGACTGCACCGCGTCCTGACCTGTCATGGCATCCACGACCAGGACCTGGTTGTGGGGCTTGGTCACCTTCGCGATGTCCGCCACTTCCTGCATCAACTCGTCGTCGACGTGCAGGCGGCCAGCGGTATCGAGGATCACGAAGTCGTGCCCGTTGGCCTCAGCGAAGGCCACCCCCCGGCGGCAGACCTCGGGCGGCGTCAGCCCCGCCTCGTGGAAGACCGGGATGTCGATCTGCTTGCCCAGGATCTCGAGCTGCTGAACGGCCGCGGGACGCTTCACGTCCGCCGCGACCAGCAGCGGCCGCCGGCTGTGCTTGCTGCGCAGGTGGCGCGCCAGCTTGGCGCAGGTGGTCGTCTTGCCCGCGCCCTGCAGGCCCGCCATCAGCAGCACCGTCGGGCCGCGTTTGGCCGTGGCCAGACTCGCGTCCTCGGGCCCCATGAGCTGAACCAGCTCCGCATGCACCGCATGGACGAACTGCTGCGAGGGATCGACGCCCTTGAGCCGCTCCGCCCCGAGCGCCCGCGCGCGCACCCGCTCGGTGAACTCCTTGGCCAGCTTGAAATGGACATCGGCCTCGAGCAGGGCGCTACGCACCTCACCCAGGCCCTCCTCGATGTTGCTCTCGGTCAGCTCCTTCTTGTCACGCAGGAAAGAAAAGGAGCTCGTCAGTCGCTGTGTCAGATTCTCGAACATGGGCGGATCAGCCTAGCCAGCGCGGCGAATTGAGCCAGCGCAAAATCGATCTCCGACGGGTCAGTCGCTGACGCGTTTGATGGCCGCACCGAGGGAAGCCAGGCGTTCTTCGATGCGCTCGTAGCCGCGATCGATGTGGTAGACGCGGTGGATCTCGGTCTCGCCGCGGGCCACGAGGCCGGCCAGGACCAGCGCGGCTGAGGCGCGTAGATCGGAGGCCGTGACGGGAGCCCCGGAGAGGCTCTCGGTGCCGCGCACGACCGCCATCGTGCCCTGGCGCCGCACCTCGGCGCCCAGGCGCTCCAGCTCGGGCAGGTGCATCCAGCGGTCCGGGTAGATGCGCTCGTCGATGACCGAGATGCCATCGGCGAGGGACATGAGCGCCATCCATTGCGCCTGAAGATCGGTGGGGAATCCCGGGTAGGGATGGGTCGTGACGTCCGTCGAGCGCGGACGATGCGCCTTCACATCGAAGGGCTGGGTCTCGATCCAGTCTGGGCCGCACTCCACGGGTACGGCGGCGTCGGCGAGCCGGGTGAGCATCACGGCCAGGTGGTCCGGGCGACAGCCCTCGACCCGCACGCGGCCCCCCGCGATGGCGCCGGCGATGATGTAGGTGCCGGTTTCGATGCGGTCGGGAATGACCCGGTGGGTGGCGGCGTGCAGCTCATCCACGCCCTCGATCTCGATGCAGGGCGAGCCGTGCCCGCTGATCTTTGCGCCCATCGAGATCAGACACTCGGCCAGGTCGACGATCTCGGGCTCGCAGGCTGCGCCCTGGAGCACACTCGTACCCTTGGCGAGCGTGGCGGCCATCACGACGTTGGCCGTGCCGAGCACCGAGGACCCGAAGGCAGAGCCCAGGTACATGGACGCGCCGCGCAGCCCCCCGGGAGGCGCCTCGGCCACGACGAACCCATGCTCGACACGCACCGTGGCTCCCAGGGCCATCATGCCCTTGAGGTGCAGGTCGATCGGTCGCACGCCGAACACGCAGCCGCCGGGCAGGCTGACCTCCGCCCGCCCGCAGCGCGCGAGCAGCGGGCCCAGCACGCAGACCGAGCCGCGCATCTTGCGCACGTTGTCCCAGCCGGCGCGCGGAATCAGGTCTCCCTCAGCGCAGATCTCGACGGAACCGTCCGCGCCCTGCTCCCCGGCCACGCCCAGCTCGCGCAGCACCGCCAGCATGGTGCGCACGTCGATCAGGTCCGGCACCCCGGTGATGCGCAGGGGCTCGCGGGTCAGGATTCCCGCCGCCAGCTGCGGCAGCACGGCATTCTTCGATCCGGCAGCCGCGATGCGGCCCTCGAGCGGTCGGCCGCCCTCGACGATGAGTCTATCCAAGTTCTCGCCCCTCTATATAATGATGTCTTCCGACTGCGCGCCATGTCCGGCACCGTCCGAGCCCGCGCCGGGCTCGAGCATGCGCCCCATCCTGCGGCCCCCGAGGACGTGCAGGTGCAGGTGATCGACCTCCTGCCCCCCGTCCTCGCGGGTGTTGGTTATCAAACGCCAGCCCGCCGCCAGTTCAGCATGGCGAGCGATCTCGGCCGCTGCGAACAGCAGCTTTCCGGCCAGAACCTCGTCCCGGAGTTCCCATAGGGAGGCCACGTGCGCCTTCGGAAGCACGAGGACATGGGTAGGCGCCTGGGGCGCGACGTCGCGGATGCCCAGGACCCAGTCGTCCTCGTACACCCGTTCCGACGGAATTTCCCCGGCGACGATCTTGCAGAAAATGCAGCTCATGGCTCCACAAGGCCCGGCCGGGCAGCCCGAATTCCATTCGGACTGCGAAGGCTCGGCCAGTGGTGGGCGCAATGTAGCGACTCTGGGCGGCCAGATCCCGGATCTCGCACCCAAGAACTTGGATTCGGGGGCCGGCCGGGACGCTCGAGCACTAACCCGCCCCAGTGACCCGTGGGCCGTGTTGACTCCGGGCCGCGAGCCCCTAGAATGCCAAGCTTCTTCCCCCTGCAAAAAAGCCTGGACGGACTCCACCCCCGGAGCCCGCGGGGGAATTCCATCGGCAAGGAGCGGCCGTGAGCGTTTTCAACATAGAACAAGATCCGATCCCCAGCTTTGCGGCCCTTCAACAAGAGCGCGCAAAGGTCTTCGAATCCCGCGATACCCTGTCCAGTTTTGCGCGCACGGTGGATGAACTCGGGCGCACCGATGAACCCGGTCGTCGGCGCGGCCTCGGCCTGTGGTTGATCGCATCCTTCGAGGCATGCGTCGAACTGCTGGCGGGCTACCCGACCGATGACGTCGCGTCGTTCACCCGCGCGAACGCGCTGATGTCCCTCGGTCGACCGGCGGACGCGCAGCCCATCTTCGAGCGCCTTTCGCAGGCCTATCCCGACGAGCCTCGCCCGCGCGGCGCACTGCTCGAAGCCAAGCTCGAAGCGGACATCCTGTCCGTCGGGGATGAGCAAGCCCTCATGAACCTGGAGCAAGGTCTCGATGGAGCGCCGCCCTCCTTCCAGGACAGCGCCGAAGCCCACTACCTGCTGGGACGTCGCGCCGAACTCGCGCGCGACTGGCAGGCTGCCATCGATTGCTTCCGCGCTGCGCGCGAGGTCGACCCGACCCACCGCGCGAACCTGTTCCACCTGGCCTACCGCGCCGAGCGTACGGGGCTCGAGGACTTGGCACTCGAAGCCTACGAGTCCCTGGCCTCGATGCTGCCCACGGACCACAACGTCCTGATGAACCTGGGCGTACTCTACGAGGACCTCGGCCGTGACCAGGACGCGGCCGCGTGCTTCGACACGGTCGTGCGTTCGCAGCCGACAAACCGCCGCGCAAGGCTCTACTTCGAGGATGCGCGCGCCGGCATGAGCATGTTCTACGACGAGGACATGGAGAAGAAAGAGGATCGCCTCAATCAGATCCTGCGCATCCCGATCACCGACTTCGAACTCTCGGTTCGGGCCCGCAACTGCCTCAACAAGATGGGCATCATGTCCCTCGGCGACCTGGTCAAGAAGACCGAGGCCGAGCTGCTGTCCTACAAGAATTTCGGAGAGACCTCCCTGAACGAAATAAAGGAGATCCTCGGCAGCAAGGGTCTACGCCTCGGGATGGCACGCGAGGAAGCCGTCGCCAGCATCGCCAAGGCACGCACCGACCCGGGCGCTGGTTTCACCGGCACTCCGGACCAGAACGACCTCATGACCCACTCGCTGTCCGAGCTGAAGCTATCGATCCGCGCCCGGCGCACGGTCGAGAACCTCGGCTGCCTGACCATCGCCGACGTGGTCCAGCACAGCGAGAACGAGCTGCTCGGGATGCCCAACTTCGGAGTCACATCCCTGCTTGAGCTCAAGGCCAAGCTGTCCGATCTCAGCCTGTCGCTCAAGGCCGATTGAACTGAATCCCGAGGGGCCTGGCGTGTACGAGTACATCGAAGGCGAGGTCAAGCGCCGCTCCGCGGTACGGATCGTGATCGACGTCAATGGCGTCGGTTACGATCTCATGACGCCGCCGGGCCTCCCGTTTCCCCGGGAGGGCCGCACGCGTGTGTGGACGCACTTTGTCGTGCGCGAGGACTCACAGACCCTGTACGGCTTCCCGGATGCCAACACGCGCGACCTCTTTCGCATGCTGCTCAGGGTGCGCGGGGTTGGGCCGGCCATGGCCCTGGGCGTGATCGCCGGAATGACGCGCGAGGAGCTGGTCGAGTCCGTGCGCACGGACGACCTCAAGCGACTGACGCGCGTCAAGGGCGTGGGCAAGAAGACCGCCGAGCAGATCGTGCTCGATCTGCGCGACAAGGTCGCCGACTTTGCCGAAGAGCACCTGGCCGACGTCACCCTGCACCCGCCCGGCGCGGGCCAGGGGAAACCGGCCCGGTCCTCCGAGAAGCAGAACCTGCTCGACGCGCTGGCTGCACTCGTGTCCGTCGGCTACGCCGAGAAGGACGCCCAGCGCCAGGTCGACCGCGCCGCCGACGAGGTCGGTGCCGCAAACCTCGAAGATCTGGTGCGCGCCGCGCTGTCATGATCCGCGCCTGCGCCCCACGCCGCACTCTCTCTCTCGACCCGGACGCGCTGGTCCGGGCGCGCCCCCTCAACAATGCACCCAGAAGGCATCCCGGTGTTCCCGCCCCCTAACCAGACCCGAATCCTGATCTGCGACGACCTGCACGAGAAGGCACTCGAGTGCTTCCGGCAGGCTGGCTACGAACCTGAGCTGCGGCTCGGCATGAGCGAGGACGAACTGGTCGCCACGGTGCCCGGCGCGCATGCCCTGGTCGTGCGCTCCGCCACCAAGATCACGGCACGCGTCCTCGCAGCGGCGGACAGCCTGGCCGTCGTCGGCCGTGCGGGCGTCGGCGTGGACAACGTCGACTGCGACGCGGCCACGGTGCGCGGCGTGGTGGTGATGAACACGCCGACGGGCAACACGACCACCACCGGAGAGCTCGCGATCGCGCTGCTGACCTCCATCGCGCGCCACATCCCGCGCGCGGACCGCCAGACGCGAACCGGCAACTGGAAAAAGAAGGCCCTGATGGGCACGGAGCTCACGGGCAAGACCCTGGGCGTGATCGGGCTCGGCCGCATCGGCCGCGTGGTCGCGACGCGCGCCCTCGGACTATCGATGAACGTGATCGCGAGTGATCCGTTCCTCTCGAAGACCGGCGCAAGCTCCCCCATCGACGGCGTCATCCTGACCTCGCTCGAGGACCTGCTCGCGCGGTCCGACTTCGTCACCCTGCACGTACCGATCACGGACGACACGCGCAACCTGATATCGCGCGAGCGGCTGGCCTTGATGAAGCCTGGCGCGCGCCTGATCAACGCAGCTCGCGGCGGCCTGGTCGACGAGGTCGCCCTGGCCGAGGCGCTGGAGTCCGGCCACCTGGCCGGTGCAGCCCTCGACGTCCTGGCCCAGGAGCCACCGGCGCCGGACAATCCGCTGCTCGGCCGCGAGGACGTGATCCTGACCCCGCACCTGGGCGCCTCCTCACTCGAGGCCCAGGAGAATGTCGCCGTCGGCATCGCCGAGCAGATCAGCACCTACTTCCTGCAGGGCGTGGCGCACAACGCCATCAACGCTCCGGCGGTCTCGGACCGCACGCTGAAGTCCCTGCGACACTACATCCTGCTCGCCGAGAAGATGGGGCGCTACCTGGCTCAGCGTACGCTCGACCCGATCCGCAAGATCGAGTTCACCGTATCGGGCGAAGTGCAAAAGGAGGACGACGGCTATCTTGCCTTGACCTTCCTTGTGGCGGTCCTGGGCCAGGGTCTCGAGGGCGGCGTGAACTTCGTGAACGCACCCGGGCTGGCCAAGGAGCGCGGAATCCGCATCCTGACCAGCGCCGAGGAAGAGTCGCCCTTCTTCCCGAGCCAGCTGAAGGCGCGCGTCTCGACCAAGGCGGGCGGCGAGAGCCACGTGGTCACGGGAACGGTCTTCGGCGAGCAGCCGCGTTTCGTGCGCATCGACGAGACACACGTGGACCTGGCTCCCGAGGGCGTCATGCTGATCACCAAGCACAACGATCGGCCCGGAGTACTGGGCGCCATCGGCACGATTCTGGGACAGGCGAATATCAACATCCGGCGCGCAGAGCTGGGCCCCGCGCAGCAGTCTGCCGACGGACTGGCTTCTGCCTTCCTGACCCTCTACGAGGATCCGGGTGACGACGTCGTCGATCAGGTCAGCGCCGTGGACGGCATCCAGCACGTGCGACGGATTCGGCTCGGATGAGCTCTGCCCCGCACCCCGCGGGCAGCCCTGACGTGAAGGCCGGGCCGCCCTACACGACCGTCATCTTCGACTGCGATTCGACCCTGTCGAGCATCGAGGGCATCGAGGACCTGGCCGTCGGGCACGAAGCCGAAGTGCGCGCCCTGACCGACCGCGCCATGAGCGGTGAGCTGCCGATCGAGGCCGTGTACGGCGCCCGGCTGGATGCCATCCAGCCGACGGCCATCCAGGTCGCGCAGCTCGGTCAACGCTACCTGGACACCCTGCTCCCCAACGTCCGTGAACTCGTGGCAGCATTGATCCACCTGAAGAAGCGCGTCTGCATCGTCTCGGGCGGACTGCTCCCGCCCGTGCGCGAGATGGGCACGCAGCTGGGTGTGGCTGACAGCAACATCCACGCGGTCGGCATCCGCTTCGATCCACAGGGCAACTACGCCGGCTTCGACGAAAACGCCGCCGCCGCACGAGCCGGCGGAAAACTCGAGATCCTGGAACGTCTCGCCACGCCCGGCGAAGCGCTGGCCCTGGTCGGCGACGGAGCCACGGACCTGGAGGCGGCGCCCGCGTGCGCGCGTTTCATTGGGTTTGGAGGTGTCGTGCAGCGGCCCGCAATCATGGATGCTGCCGACGCTCGCTGCAGCACTCCGGACTTTGCTGCGCTGGCGCCGCTGCTCCTGTCCGAGGACGAAATCGGCCAGCTCGAACGCTCGACGACCCACCGCCCACTCGCACTCGCCGTGCGAGCCTTACCCCCAACTCCCTGAGGAAGACGGCCTGGCCGTCGCGCAGCATGCTCTGGATCCCCGGCCCCACCGAAGTCCGCCCCGAACTACTCGCCGAGTGCGCCCGGCCCATGATCGGCCACCGCAGCCCGAAGATGGTCGAGACCATCGAGCGCCTCGATCCGGGGCTGCGGCTGGCATTCGGCCTCGCTCCCGACTCGACCGCGAGCGTCGCCGTGCACTCAGCCAGTGCGACCGCCATGATGGAGGCTGGCCTGCGCGGTGTCGGCGAGCACGTCATCTGCATGGTCAACGGGGCCTTCTCGAAGCGCTGGTCGCAGATCGCGGGGTCGCTCGGGAAACAGGTGACCGTGATCGAGTCAGCCTGGGGCCAGCCGGCCGACTGCACCGCCCTGGCAAGGCAGCTCCAGGCCGGACCTGTGGACGCGGTCACGTTCGTATCGAGCGAGACCTCCACCGGCACCCTGACGCCCCTCGCGGACATGGCGCGCGTGCTCGCGAAGCACGACCATGTGGCGCTGCTGGCCGATCTGGTGAGCTACATCGCGGGCGGTCCGGTGGACTTTGACACGCAGCGGCTCGACTTCGCGTTCGCTGGCGTCCAGAAAGCCTTCGCGCTGCCGCCGGGCGTGGCCGTGTGCTGCGCCTCGGAGCGTTTCATGGAGAGCGCCCGCGCACAGCCGAACCGCGGCTACTACCTGGACCCCGTGGTCTTCATCGAAGGGCACGTAGCACGCAAGACGCCCGCCACGCCCTGCATCCCGCTCTACTACGCGCTCGCACGGCAGCTCGAAGACATCGGTGCCGGCGTGACCCTGCCCGCGGGCCACGGGGCCGCGCCCGGTGCTGAAGCCTGGCGTGCTCGCTTCGACAAGCACGCGCGCATGCAGCAGCGCACCGTCGAATGGGCGCGCGGCCACGGCCTGAGCCTGCTGCCCGAGCCTGGCTTCGGCTCCCCGACCGTCTCCTGTATCCAGGCGGGAGAGCTCGACGTGAGCGCCCTGGTCCAGGGCCTGAAGGGCCGCGGGTTCGAGATCAGCAATGGCTACGGGGCGCTCAAGGGCAAGACCTTTCGCATCGGGCACATGGGCGATCACACCGAGGATGGCCTGAATGAGCTGCTGACCGCCGCGGACGAGGTGCTCGCTGGCCTGCCCACCTGAGCAACTGCCAGTCTGTTAGGATTGCCCACCGGAGAACCCCATGCAAAGCCCCGAGCCGCGAGCCAGCGAAGTGGACGATGTCGCCCTCACCGCGACCTTTTCTTTCCCCAAGCCGGACGCCACTCCGCCGCGCCCGTTGCTGCCCCCGCGACGGCTCCAGTTGGAGATCATGGGCGGTCCCCAGGATGGGGCGCGCGGCAAGAGCGAGGCGGATCAGATCACGATCGGTCGCGCTGCATTCAACGATCTCGCGGTAGCGGGTGATGCTACGGTCTCCACCGAGCATGCCCGTATTGTGCGCGAGGATCAGCATTACTGGCTTCAGGATCTTTCGAGCCGCAACGGCACCTACCTCGGCGACCGCCCGATCGGCAACCGAACCCTGATTGGCCCCGGCATCCGGTTCCAGGTCGGCGCCACCCATGTGGAGTTCCTGCCGACCCTGACCACCTCGGTTCGTTACGGCGCCGAAGCGGCGACACACCTGCCGCTGGCGGCGAACTCCGAATCCGTCCTGGCTTCCGCCGGGCGAGCGAGTCTGATCACGAAGTGCCCCTACCTCGGAGTGGAGCACCTGTTCCTCGGGCTGCTCGAAGAGGAGCCCGAACTGATCTCCGAGCGCTCGAGCCTCGAGGTGGCCGAGATCGGACGCCAGCTGCGCGAGTACGCCACGCCACGCCGACCCTTGCCCGCGTCCACGGGGCCGGACCCCACTCCACGTTGCCGTCTGGCCCTCGACCTCGCCGGCAGCATCGCGGCCAGCGAGGACGCAACGGCCATCGAGCCGCGACATCTGCTGCGCGCCATCCTGCGCGAAGCGCGCAGCTTGCCGGTGCGCGTGCTGCGCTCGTTCCAGATCGACCTGGTCGCCATGGAGATGTCCCTCGACAAGGCCCCCGAAGCCCCGGAGAGCCCGACACCTGTCCTCGAGAAGTACGGTCGCGACCTGACCCAGATGGCGCGCAATGGCGGGATGTCCCCGGTCATCGGTCGAGCCGCGGAGATCAGTCTGCTGGCACAGGTCATCCTGCGCCGTGGCAAGAACAACCCGGTCCTGGTGGGCGACGCGGGAGTGGGCAAGACCGCGGTCGTCGAGGGCCTCGCTCAACAACTGGTGGCGAGCGACTGCCCCGAGCCTCTCAAGGGGCGCACGCTGATCGAGATCTCGCTCTCGGCGATGGTCGCCGGAAGCAAGTTCCGGGGCGAATTCGAGGAGCGACTCGTCAACCTCATCGCCGAGTGCCAGGCGCACCCCGAGATCATCCTGTTCCTGGACGAGCTGCACACGGTCGTCGGAGCGGGCTCGGCGGAGGGTGCGATGGACGCCTCCAACATCCTCAAGCCTGCACTGGCGCGCGGCGAACTGCGCTGCATCGGCGCCACGACCATGGAAGAGTACCGACGTCACATCGAGGCCGACCCGGCTCTCGAGCGGCGCTTCGAGAAGGTACTGGTCGAGGAGCCCTCATCCGAGGACGCGCTCGCCATCCTGGAGGGCCTGCGCATGGCGCTCGAAGCGCATCACGACGTCCAGATAGAACCGGACGCGCTGCGCGCCGCGGTCGACCTGACCGTGCGGCACGTGCCCGGCCGCCGGCTGCCGGACAAGGCGCTCGACGTCGTGGACCAGACCTGCGCGCGCGCGCGACTGGCACGCTTCACGCGCGCCGATGGCGCGGGCGCTTCGAAGCCCACGGTACGCATGGCGGATATCGTCCAGACGGTCTCGGACTGGACCGGGATCCCCCTGGAACGCATGAAGGGCAAGGCCGCACGCCAGTTGCTCACGCTCGAAGACGAGCTCGGCGCCCTCGTGATCGGTCAGGACCACGCGGTCGAGGCCGTGGCTCGAACAATCGTCACGGCGCGCGCGGGCCTGGCCGATCCCAACCGGCCGCTCGGCGTGTTCTTCTTCGCCGGGCCCACGGGGGTCGGCAAGACGTGGCTCGCGAAATCCCTGGCGCAGGTGCTGTTCGGCGATGAGAAACGCCTCGTGCGCATCGACATGTCGGAGTACATGCAGGAGCACTCGGTCGCCAACCTGATCGGCGCCCCGCCCGGCTATGTGGGCCACGAGCGCGAGGGCAGCCTCATCTCAGCCCTGCGCACCCATCCCCACAGCGTCGTGCTGTTCGACGAGATCGAGAAGGCACACCCGCGAGTGCTGGACCTGTTTCTGCAGATCTTCGACGATGGGCGCCTCACGGGCACCAACGGCAAGGTGGCCAGTTTCACCCAATCCGTCGTGATCCTGACCTCCAACCTGAATGTCAGCCCGCAGGTGAAGCACGGCCTCGGCTTCAATCCGGACGACAAGGTGTCGGGCGAGGATCCGCGCGACCTGCTGAAGCGCATCCTGCGCCCGGAGCTGGTGAACCGCATGGATAGCGTGCTCGTCTTCGAGCCCCTCGATGAGGATGCCCTGCGCGAGATCGTCGATCACGCGCTGAAGGCCATTGGCGAGACGCTGGCGGAGCGCGACCTGCAGCTCGAGCTCGGCGACGAGGTGTACGCGCACCTCGTAAAGCTGGCAGATGCCAGCGAGTTCGGTGCACGCGAGATCCGGCGTATCGTCGATCGCCACATCCGCCACCCACTGGCGGAGGAGATCCTGCGCAACGGGGACGGCAACGACACGATGCGCATCCACGTACGTGAGGGTGAACTGGTGTTCGAGGCCAAACGCCAGCCGTCCTCCAGGCAATGATGCGGTCAGGGCCGGTCGGGGATCTCATAGCCGTGCCTGCGAGCCACGGCGAGCGCCAGGGCACGTAGTTTCTCCGGCCGCAGGTGATGGACCTGGTGCACCAGCATGCGATCAGGATCGAGCTCGGGCCAGGCCAGCGGATCACGGCGCCAGGCGCGCTGTGCTTCCTCGAGAAGGTTGCGGAGCAGGCGGGTGTACGCGGCAGCATGGGGCGTGACGTCGTCCCCGGACTCGGCCGCCTGCAGGATCTCGGCCCATGCCAGGCGCGGATCCGGCAACTCACAGAGGGCCACGAGCTGCGCCCGGTACTCGAGCAACCGGTGCGCTCCCGCGGGCATGAACCCGACCGAGAACAGTAGATTCAGGACACTCATCAGGTGCTCGGAGACGGGGTAGAGCCGTGTGCGGTCACACAGATGCCCCTCCTCGTGGGTGGCCGTGAGCCGCACGAAGTCCTCGAAGGGCACCTCGCCCAGAACACTGCCCGGCTCGGCGCGGTCCACCATCACCGCCAGCCGCATGCGGTCGGATTCCCCCAACGGCAAGTCGGTGCTGGTCCAGGTCTCGCCGCGCGCCACCTTGACGCCACGCACCGCTAGTGCACGACTCACTCGTTGCGCACCGTCCGGTTCGCTGAAGTAGCGCGCCAGGCGACGCCAGCGCTCGTACTCGCCACGCACCACGTCGAGATCGACGAAGTAGCCCTCGTGCAACGCAGCCCCACCGATCGCCACGCCGCTGCGCGACGCGCCACCACTGAAGTCGCCCGTCTGACACCAGGCGACGGTGCCCGACCACGGGATTCCCAAGTGCTCCCCGGAGCGCCGCTCGATCAGGACCACCCCGAGCACGGTCCCGTCCGGAGCCACGCTTCCCGCCACATCACCGACCACCGCGAAGCGACCCAGGCGGTGCATTTCCTGCGCAAGCCCGGGCACGACCTGACCGGCCTGGCCGCGACCGAGGCGCTCATCCTGGGGCGAGAACACTCGACCGGGGTGTAGCACGCTGCCGACCCAGCCGTAGTCCACCCTGGGCGACCCTGCGAGCTGAGCGCGTACCACATCCCGGTCGAGCTCCCCACCCAGGAACAGATGCGCACGTTGAAAGATGCCACTCAAAGCATCGAGCAGCGTCTCGAGACTATCGATGCGGGGCTCCTTGGGTGAACCGGCCGGTCCCGCCGTCGGAAGCTCGTCGATGACAGCTGGAAAACGCGGGCGCTTGCTCGGCAGGTCGCGCAGCAGAGCGCCGACCGCGCTGACCGTCGCGCGACCGGCCTGCGCGCGCTTGCTGAGATCCAGCGCCAGATCCAGGTCCCCGCCCGGAACGCGGGCCGCCAGAGCACTCGCTTCCAGGAACCAGCCAGCTCCGATGAGTGCGTCCCCCAGTTCCGCGGCGACTCCTCGGTCGGCGCGCTCGATGCCCACGTCTCCAAGCGCGTGCGCAGCATTCACGACGCGCAGCAACCTTGGATCACGGGGCAGGCCGCGCGGGTCGAGCACCTGGGCGGGCAGCTCCGCGAGCCATTGCTCGATCGCATCGCGCGCGTCGCCGTGGCGCATGCGCACCAGACGCAGGGCGCGCGCGCTGATGCCGACGCCCGCCGTGTCACGATCCCACAGCTCGAGTTCGAGTACGGAGCCGGGCAGTATGGTGGACGCCTGAACCAGCGTGGCGTCGGTTTCGCGCTGTGCCAGAGCCAGGTCCACGTCCGCAGCCTTGACCGAGAGCGAGCGCCTCGGGAAGCGCAGCGCCGCCACCAGCCCCGCCAGTTCGCCTCGACTGAGCGCAGCGCTGGCGATCAGGTCCAGGGCGCGGCGCGCCCCACGTCGGCGCATCAGGCGCTGATCCGCGCCCAGTTCGGTGCGCGCCAGTTCGCTCTGTATCCAGACCCGCGATCGCGGCGAAAGGGCACGCTCCGCCAGGCAATGCTCGAGCATGCGAATCGCGATCGGGTGCTCGTTCGAGGCGCGCAGGTAGCGCGCCAGGGTCGCGCTGAAGTTCGCGCGCTCGAACGGATCGCGCGATCGCTCCAGGGCGCGCTCTCCAGCGCGGATCGCGTCGCGGATACGACCCTCCTGAAACGCAGTCCACGCCAGCCCATGCTGCGCCCAGGCCAGACGCGGTTCGAGCGTCACCGCCCGACGAAAACGCTCCTCGCCGCCGGTGCCCTCGAGGCGCCCCGCCAGATACTGACGAACCGCGTCCTCGGGCTCCTCGCTGAGCGCATCTCGATGCTGCTCGAGAGCGTTCGGTCCGAGCAGCTCCTCGCGCATGCGGTCGTCCAAGAAACGCAGGGGCGCGACCCAGTCCGGCGCCAGTAGGCTCGCCTCGCGCGCCGCAGCCAGCGCGCGCTTCAATTCAGCCGCGTCCTGATCCCGCCAGAGATCGAGAGCCTCGGCCAGTGCAGCGGACGCGCCGCCCTCGATCGATGGCTGCAGGCTGATCGGGCGTGCCGCGCAGGCGACCACCAGGATGCCGAGGCTCGCGGGGCCGAGACGGCTCACCCAGGAAGTGCTGCGGTTCATAGGAGTGGTTCAGGGATGCCGTCGTGCTCCTGAGAAGGGAGCCACAAGGTCCTTGTACCGAATTAACTGCTGCGAGTCCCCGCGCTACGTCGGACAAACCCTCGCGAGCGCGCGGGCAATCCGTTTCAACCAGGGGGCAGGAATGCGTCGATAACCGCGTCATCACCGGCGCTACTGTCCGCCCGCTCCCGGAGCTTGGCAGCGTGCAGCCAACCGGCCAGGCTATTGCCCTCGCCGCCGCGCACGTCGCTGGTGTAGATACGCACCTGGTCCACGAACCCCGCCTCGAGCATGGCTTGCAGCAGGGTCGGCCCGGTCTCCAGCAGGACACGACGGGCACCCTGTTCCCAGAGCCACTCCAGAACGTCGCGCAGGTCCAGGCTGTCGCGCGCCGAGCCGTGTAGGCCATGGATCTCGGCGCCGGCCGCCTGCAGCGCACGGGCGCGCGCACCGTCGGCCCCGGCAAAGGACAGGACATGCACCTGCCCGGCCGAGTCCTCCGGACCCGGCTCCTGGGTGAACATGCGTCCGCTCGGGCGCGTGCGCAGGTAGCTGTCGAGCACGACCCGCATGGGAGCCTTCGCGGCCCGTCCAGGCGGCCTGACCGTCAGCAGGGGATCGTCCGCCAGGATCGTTCCAACCCCCGTCATGATGGCATCCACTCGACTGCGCAGGTGCTGGACCTCGGCGTGCGCTTCGGGGCCGGAGATGCGCGGGTCCGGCACGCTATCCATCGAACGCGGAAGCGGGGGCGAGAGGTGACCACTGAGAGTCTGGGCCCACTTGGCGATGGTCCAGGGACGCGGCCTGCGCAGGCGCTCGTGGGAGCACCAATCCAGGAAGTACGGCGCAACCCATTCGAGGCCGGCGATACCCTCGAGCAGGATGACCTCGACACCCGCATCCCTGAGAGCCTCGAGTCCGCGCCCCCTGTGACGCAGGTCCGGATCGAGCGCGCCAGCGATCACGGTCTTGATGCCCGCAGCGAGAATGGCGTCGACGCAGGGCGGTGTCTTTGCAGTCGAGCTGCAGGGCTCGAGGGTGACCACGAGAACGTCCCACTCGCTACGCGGGATGCCGCTGCCTTCGGCCGCGGCAAGAGCGGCAATTTCGGCGTGCTCCTCACCGAACACGCGGTGGAATCCGCGCCCGACTTCACGTGTACCGGCGAGCACCGCGGCGCCGACGCACGGATTGGGCGCCACCCCGAATCGGAAGCGTCGGGCCGACTCGCCAAGCTCCTTGAGGAGGGTGACGAGGGCCTGTTCGTCGAGTGCTGTCGCTACGCTGCGCATGGTTTTCAAGCCTGTCCGGGGAGCTCACCTGGATCCGAGATCCTACTCCAGTCGGTCGCTATCTTCCCATATCGGGGCGCCGCCAGGTCTTCTTTCGGGCGCCCCGGTACTGGATCGGTAGGTCCCTACCAACAAAATCCTGGCCGGGGACATCCAGGCTCCCGAAAAGTGTGTCTGGACCTCCTCCGAGGAGGCAAGATACCGCACCCTGACTGCCCCTTTCGAACAGAAATCACGACCAAGCCATGAGCCCCGCCCCCATCAGAGTTGCAGTGACCGGCGCCGCCGGTCAGATCGGCTACGCCCTCCTTCCGCGCATCGCTTCCGGCGCGATCTTCGGTCCGGACCAGCCCGTTATCTTGCAGATGATCGAGATCCCGGCCGAGAAGCCCATGCAGGCGCTCAAGGGTGTCGCGATGGAGCTCGAGGACTGCGCCTTCCCCTTGTTGCAGGACATGGTCCTCACCAGCGACCCGGCCGAGGGTTTCAAGGACGTGAACTGGGCCCTGCTGGTCGGTTCGAAGCCGCGCGGCCCGGGCATGGAGCGCGGCGACCTGATCCGCGAGAACGGTCCGATCTTCACGGGCCAGGGGCGCGCGATCAACGACCACGCCGCTGCGGACGTGCACGTCGCCGTCGTCGGCAACCCGTGCAACACCAACTGCCTTATCGCGATGCACTCGGCCCCGGACATTCCGGACGAACGCTTCAGCGCCATGACACGCCTCGACCAGAACCGTGCCCAGGCCCAGCTTGCGCAACGCGCGGGCGTGGCCGTTAGCGAGGTGCGCAACACGCTCATCTGGGGCAATCACTCGGCCACTCAGGTGCCGGACTTCTACAACGCCACGATCGGTGGCCGCTCGGCCGCCGACGTCATCGGCGACGAAGGCTGGCTGCAGGGAGAGTTCGTGAGCACCGTGCAGAAACGCGGAGCCGCCATCATCGCGGCGCGCGGCGCATCGAGCGCGGCCTCGGCCGCTAACGCCCTGATCGATCACGTACGCGATCTCGCCACGCCCACGCCCAGCGGTGAGTGGCGCTCGGTCTGCGTCAAGAGCGACGGTAGCTACGGCGTCCCGGAAGGCCTGATCAGCTCCTTCCCCGTGCGCGCGGACGGCAATGGTGGTCACGAGATCGTGACCGGTATCGAGCTCAACGCTTTCCTGCAGGAGAAAATCGCAGCCAGTGCCGCGGAACTGGCCGAGGAGCGTGAGCTCGTCGCCGACCTGCTCGGCTGATCTGCCCGCGCGTCGGCGGCTGGCCCGGCCGCCGACGCGTAACCTGCAAATGGTCTTCCCGCCACCCCAGCCAGGCCTCGCGTGAAGGTCGCGATCATCCATCCTGCGCGGCCCGGGATTCAGGCGGGCAACCGCGTGACCGCCGAGCGCTGGGCGGGCATCTTGCGGCACCTCGGTTGCGATACGCACGTCGATGGTGAGTGGTCGGGCATCCCGTGCGACGTCCTCGTGGCCCTGCACGCGGGCAAGAGCGAGCCATCGATCCGGCGCTTCCGCGAGGCGCACCCCGACCGCCCCCTGATCGTTGCGGGCACCGGGACGGACATCTATGGCGGCGCACAGCCCGCGGCCGAGGTGCGCGCGGGCCTGGAGTTCGCCAGCCACATCGTCGTCTTGCAGCCCAACGCCCTGAAAGCCTTGCCGGCCGATGTGCGCGGCAAGGCACGGGTGGTCTACCAGTCCGTGCGGGTGCCGGCGCAAACCGAGCTTCCGGACCCGGAGCGCTTCGATGTCGCGCTGGTCGCCAATCTGCGGCCGATCAAGGATCCCCTGCGCACGGCCAGTGCCGCACGTTTGTTACCGGCGTCGTCACGACTGCAAGTATTCCATGCGGGAAGCGTGCTGGAGGCCGACCTCGGTCTCGAAGCCGATGCGGAAGCTGCACGCAACCCTCGCTACACATTCCTCGGCACGCTGGATCACGTCGCCACCCTCGACCGGATCGCCCGCTCCCATCTACTGGTCAACACGTCCTTCGGCGAGGGCGGCGCCAACGTCATATCCGAAGCCCTGGCCCTCGGAGTCCCGCTCGTGTGCTCGGATATCCCGGGCTCCACTGGCCTGCTCGGCGACGACTACCCGGGGCTCTTTCCGGCCGGCGACGAGTCCATCCTGGCCGACCTGCTCTGGCGCGCCGAGAGCGATCCCTCGTTCCTGTCCAGGCTGCGCGAACACGGCGCGTCACGCGCCTGGATCACCGAGCCTGCGCTCGAGCTCCAGAGCTGGCGCGCGCTGCTGTTCCCCGGGAGCCGCGAGGAATCCGCGCCGGGGCCTTGACGCGTCGGCGCAACTGACGCCTGATGGTGACATGTCAAGGAGGCCGATATGACCACGACAGCAGCCCGAATGCTCGAATCACGCGCCGCTATCCTCGAACTGGCCCTGACGATCGAGGCTCCAACCGAGCATGTCTGGAAGGCGATGATCGAAGAGTCTGATGCTTGGTGGGACGCCGACCTGCGCTGCGTGGCGGCCGCATCCAAGCTGTCCCTGGATCCGCACGCAGGTGGCCGATTGATCGAGGCCAACGCGGACGGCGGCAGCCTGCTCTGGTTCACGGTCGTGGCGGTCGAGGCCGGCGTTTCCCTGTACCTGGTCGGACACGTCGCGCCGCCTTTTGGCGGTCCGTATACGACCTGTCTGTTCCTGAGACTCGAATCCCTGGGATCGCGGACGGTGCTGCACATCACCAATTCGAGGTTTGGCGTCGTGGATGAAGCACCCCTGGCATCCGTCGAGACCGGCTGGTTGATGCTCTTCTGGGACGGTCTGAAAGCGCATGTCGAGCGCGCCACGTCGGCAGCATGACCGAACGCGACGCGACGGACCTGGTCTGGAAAGCCCTGGCCGATGAGAAGCGCCGACGCGTGCTCGATCTACTCGCAAGTGGAGCGCGCACGACCGGCGACCTGTGTGCGCACTTCGCCGAACCCGCACATGGCGGCCTGGGACGCACGGGTCTGATGAAGCACCTGGATATTCTCGAGCGTGCGGAACTGATCGCCGTGCGGCGCGAGGGCCGCGTGCGCTGGAACCACCTGAATGCGGTCCCGATCCAGAAAATCTGCGATCGCTGGGTCAGTCGACATGTGCGCGGACTCGCGCGCTCGGCAACGCGCCTCAAGGGCCTCGTCGAGGGCCGGCGAGCGCGCTAGCTTCCCGGCACGCCCTGCGGCGGAAGGCCGTCGAAGGGATCGCTCGCGGGAGCCGGATTGCCGGCCGCCCGACGCCAGACACTTATCTGGCCCACGTGGGTCAACGCATCCGATATCGGCCCGTTGACGAGCACCCAGAAGGAGCGCCGGCCACGGCGTGGATGGTCGACCACGACCCCGTCCAGGTCCGCCGCTGTCATGTCCAGCAGGTGCGCCTGCAGGCACGCGAGCCCGCGCAGGCAATGCTCGCGGCGCTGCACGGGACCGTGGTCCGGATCGAGATCGGGAAGTGGGGTCGCGCCTGGGAGACCCGCCGTGAACTGTGCGTGCACCCACGAGACCATCTGGCCGATGTGTTCGAGCACTTCGCCGATCGACTGCCCCGTGGGGTGTGCCCGAAAATCGAAGTCCACGGGTCGCAGCCCCTCCGTTGCCCAGTGCAGGCGGAAGCCGAGTCCGGACACCAGGCGCGCGAGCACCGACCCGGGGCTCGTCTCGGAGGGAATGCCGGGCAATGAGAAGTAGGGCAGAGCATCCTGGTCACGCATGTACGGGAGCCTACGGGAACCCGGTCCGATGGTGAAGCCCCGCGGGGAGATCGCGCACCAGCGTTGCCCGTGGGACCGCCCGCACCGAGAATGTCCGCATGAGTCCTGACCGCCAACCCCACGCCCCGTCAGCATCGGCCGCCTGCCCCTGCCCCCGAGCGCCCAGCGTTTCGAAGGTGTTAGCGCTCGTCGCTCTCTCACTCATGGGAGCCGCCGCGTGTGCGCCGTCCGAGCAGAAGCCGCCCTTGAACGTGCTGCTGATCACCCTCGACACGACGCGCCCCGACTACATGGGGACCTACGGCTACGAGTCCCCCACCCCGGGCTTCGATGACATCGCCTCCCAGGGCATCCGCTTCGACCGTGCCACCAGCGCGTCCTCGCTGACCCCCGTTTCCCACGCAACGATCCTGACCGGCCTTTACCCGGACCGACACGGCGTACGCGTGCTCTCCGCCCCGAGCGGCTACCGGCTCGCGACCGACGAGGAGACTCTGACGACGCGGCTGCGTTCGGAGGGCTACCGCACGGCCGCGGTCAACAGCGCCTTTCCCGTCTCCAGTCATTTCGGGTTCGAGCACGGCTTCGAGACATGGGAGAGCATGGAGGGCAGCCTGAGCGAGACCGGTGCGGGCTGGAACGTGACCAAGCTGCAACGCCGCTCGGACGAGACCACCGACGTCGCCATCACCGCGCTAGCTCAGCTCACGGAACCGTTCTTTCTCTGGGTCCACTACTGGGACCCGCACGATCGCGCGCTCCTTCCGCCGGGTGATATCGACCTGACGCGCGAGACGACCGACCACGTTTACGGCCTCGAGGTCGCGTACGTCGCACAGCAGTTCGGCCGGTTGTGCGACGACCTGCGCGAGCGCGGGCTGTGGGATCGCACGGTGACCGTCGTCACCGCAGACCACGGCCAGGGACTCAGCGATGGCAAGCGCAATCACAAGTGGGAGATGCACCGCATGCTCTACCGCGAGCAGATTCGCGTGCCCCTGCTGCTGCGCATTCCCGGCGCTACCCCGGGCCGGGTGGTCAGCGACGTCGTGACGACCGCCGACATCGCCCCGACCCTCTACGACCTGCTCGGACTCGAGCCCGTGCCCGACTTCGATGGGCACTCCCTCGTACCGCTGATCGAGGGCCGGCCACAGCCCGCGCGTTCGGTCTACGCCGAGCAGCTGAACGGCTACGATGAGAATGCCGCCATGGCGCGCAAGCGTCCCTCGGCCGCGTTCATGTACGCCCAGATCGAACAGGACTGGAAGTTGATCTACCGCCCCCACATGCCGGCGCGCAGCGAACTGTTCCACCTTGCCAAAGATCCACTGGAGCTCACGAACGTCTTCGCCACCGAGATTGAAGTGCGCTCGCGCATGCTGCTTCAGCTGGCCCGGCGCGCCCCGTGGGTCCTGGCACCCTTCCCCGCCATCGAGGGCGAGGCCACGGACGTCAGCGATGCCCTCGCCGGCCTTGGTTATGCCTCTGCCGATGGCCCGCTGGACGATGCGGCCTGGAGCTGGACCTGTCCGCGTCACCTCGACGCGCGCCTGAACGACCCCGGCGTGCACCAGGGCTGTGGCGCTCCTCTGATCCCGATGCGCGACGAGTGAGTCAGGGCAGCAGGCCCGCGCGCTGCTTCAGACTCGTTCGTTCGGCGGGCGAGAGGCTCGTCCAGCTTCGATCGCTGCGGGCGCCCTCGAGCGCGTACAGCAGGTTGACGCTCACGCGACCGGCTTCGCTGCGCCCGACTTCGCTGCGCCCGACTCCGTTGCGCCCGACTCCGTTGCGCACGGCGAGCCAGACATCGACCACGCCACGCCGCTCCAGATCCTCGCGCGACTTGACGCCCACGGCAGCCAACCGGCGACTCGAGACCGGGCCGATGTTGCGCAATGCTGCCAGTCCACTCTTCTTCGCGGGCCTCTTGGCAGCCGCCGCAGCCATGGCGCGCTCGAACCAGCGGCGCTTCTCCACAGGATCCTTCAGCACCGCGGTGGGCACTGCAAAGTAACCGGGCAATGCGCCCTGGCCCGAGCGCACTTCGAAGGGCGTCAACCCGGCTGCGCGGCATTCGTCACGACCGGCTGCATCGACCATAAAATAGAGCGTCCCCTGGAAGCAGATGGCGAAG
>JBLHKW010000015.1:0-45904 GCA_047618565.1 Planctomycetota bacterium | reverse complement strand
GGGTTTGCCTCGGGCTGCGCCCTCCGCAATTCCCGAACGCGGCCCCGTGGGGCCAACGCGCGAGAAGCACCACCAGAAGCCGAATCGACGCGTTTTGGCTCGCGCTTCATGAATTATCCGGGCTAGCCCGGCTGCTAGCCCGGCTCATGAATAACGCGGGCTAGCAGCCCGTTGAAAAAGTCCCGGACCGTGTGGGTGGAGCCAGCCCTCGGGTTGGCGCGCGTCCCGAACGAACACTACTGCCAGCGTTCGTCCAGCCCCTGGGATTCGATCGGTAGCAAGGACGGTCCCGTGAAGTCGAGGTTGCCTTCGATGCCCTGTGCAATCGCCGCGCTGATCGTGTCGCGCAGGGGCTTGTCGAGCCTGTCGATCTGGCTCAGCTGACGTTGGGCTGCCTCGAGGTAGGGGATGGCTTCCGCCTGGCGTCCCATCTGGGCCAGCAGCATCCCGAGGTTGTGATTCGTCCAGAAGCGGCCGGCGTCGAGCTCGAGCGACCTCTTGTAGGCACCCACAGCTTCCGGAAGCTGCTCCAACCGTTGCAGGGCCTCGCCGCGGCTGTGGTGCAGGCGCGCCGAACTCGCCCACGGCTCGCCCGCGCGGATCGCATCGGTCAACCAGTCGTGGGCCTGGCCGTACTCGCCCCGGCGCACGGAGAGTCGCGCGAGCTGGGATGCGGGCTCGCCGTCGCCCGCGAGAATCTCGCGCAGCTTGTAGTGCAGCGAGCCGCGCAGTGTGCCTTTCGACGATAGCTCGAAGGCGCGCACGAGGTACGGCGTCGCTTCTTCGGCGTTGATACGCGCGAGGAGCAAGCTACCCAGGTTGTAGTGCGCCTCGAAGCTGTCCGAAATCAGCTCACAGGCACGTCCCAGGGCCTTGATCGCGGCCTGGGTCTCGTCCATCTGCAGCAGCAACCTGCCGCGCTCGAGATGCGCGTAGCCGTGGCCCTGTTCGCGGCCGAGCACCGCATCGAACCAGTTCAGGGCACGCGGGAAGTCGCGCTGGCGGGCCGCCAGCATGCCCGACCAGAAGAGTGGCTCGAGGCTGTCGGCGTGGATCCTGCGCGCCTCGGCCAGGGTGGCCTCGGCAACCTCGAAGCGACCGGCCTCGATCGCGGTGGTCGCGATGCCGACCATGTCCGCCAGGTGTTCCGGGCGGAACTTCAGCGCCTGCTCGAACGCCTCCAGGGCATCGTCCCAGGCCAGCTTCTTGATGTGCGCCTGTCCGAGGTTGTGCCAGGTCTCGGAGTGTTCGGGGTGCAGCGCGAGCGCCTTGTCGAAGGTCTCGATCGCCAGGTCGAGCTCCATGCGCCTCAGGTGCACGGCGCCGAGCCCCGTCAGGGCCCGATAGCTGCGCGGGAACAGCTTGACCGTCTGCTCGAAGACGTAGAGCGGTGTGCTCAGGTCGTACTCGGGCGGCAACTCTGCCAGGAACAGGTAGCACCAGCCGAGGCCGATATTGGCCTGCTCCCGATCGGAGCGCGAGACGCTAACGGTCGGGTCCGGTTTGCGCGCACCCGCGGGTGTGTCGTTGACGACCGCGTTCAGTTCCGACACGCGATCGCGCAACGGTGCATCGGGTGGCAGCTTCGGACCGTGCTCGCCGTAATCCGCACCGAGGTAGAGCGAGGTCAGGAAGTGCAGCAGCGCCTCGTCGAGCAGAGGCTTGTCCCTTTCGACCTGATAGCGGTCGAGCAGCACGCGTCCCATGCCCCAGTGCACGTAGGGCGTACGCGGACTGGACTTGACCGCGGCGCGAAAGAAGGCCTCGTCTCCCTGGAAGACCCCGACATGGGCATGCGCGCGCATTCCGTAGCCCACGACCATGAGCAATCCGATAGCGGTTGCCAGCGGCCGCTTCAGGAGTTGTGCGGCGCCGAGGACGAAGAGCAGGCTCCAGCCGGCGACGGCCAGATAGAGGTAGCGATCCGACAGGGGGAATGCCCCGGCCGACTGGAAGGACAGGAGCACCGGTGCGAGGGCTGCCGGCAGGAACAGCAGCGCACCGAGGATATCGCGCCGCCCACGGCGCCAGGTCAGCAGGACCCCGATCGACCAGGTGCCCACGGCGATCGCACCCGTGATGAAGGCCGGGTCGAGGGCCGGCAACTGGGGTCGCACCTGCCTGAACACCACGAGATCGGCGGGCCAGACGAGGAGCGTCAGGAATCCGCCGAACAGCTCGACCCAGTAACCCAGGAGTCGCGGCCAGCCGAGCTCGAAGTGCGCTGCCCGGCGGTCGAGGCCGGCGAAGAGGTCCTCGAAGACCCACATGCGCAGGAGCACGTACCCTGCGCAGGCGACGAGCAGCGGCATGTAGGACCGCAGCCCCGAGCGTTCGGGGCGGGCTACCTTCCGGCCGGCGAGCGTGACGTCTACGGCCAGCGCGGCGGTGAGTACGGCCAGTGCCTGCTCCTTGGCGAGCAGCGCGCAGAACAGCCACAGTCCGGCGCCGAGCGGCGGGCGCGCGGACTCCGAGCCGGTATCGGTGAGCCGCCAGCGTGCGAATGCGTCGAGGGAAAGCAGCGCAAAGACCGTGTAGAGCGGGTCGTTGACGGCCGAGATCCAGGCCACGCTCTCCACATGAACGGGGTGCAGTGCGAACAGTAGAGCGCCGACGAAGGCAAGTCGTGGACGGGCGCTGAGGCGCGCGATCAGGCGCCAGCAGATCAGGCTGGCGAGAATATGGAGCGCGAGCGACAGCAGGTGGAAGGCGACGGGATCTCCGTTGCCGATCCAGTTACCGAGCGCCAGCACCACGGTGGTGAGCGGGCGCCAGAATCCGACCAGGGGGCCCTCGTCGGGAGCGTCGAAGGCCCAGTAGGGGTGGCCGAGCGCGCTCAGGACGCCCTCGAGACTCATGATCTGCGTGTTGCGGCCGACGAGCAGGAGGTCGTCGTAGACGAGGTCGCCCGAGATGGACTGCCAGAATACGGCCACCGTCACGAGGCCGAGAATCAGCGCCAGAGCGACCCTTTGACCCGCCGGAAGGGGGGGCTCCTCGGTGGTCGGGATGGTGGTGGGGGAGAGAGAGGGCGGCGGGTGCATGGGAATGTGCCGGTCCAGAATCGACTACGATACCCACACCACGGTGTGAGGAAACACGATGCTGCGCTACTTACTTCCGGGCGTGCTCGCCCTGGCGACCGTCTCGCGCCTGCCCGCGCCCACTCCCGGCGTCAACGACGGCGGGCCGGGCGAGTCACAGACGGTGGCGCCGGGTGCGCTCGCGCGCGTCGCGGTGATCGGGGCCAGCGCCTCGGCCGGATTTCTGCTCCCGACCGATCTGGGTGAGGCCCTCGACTGGCTGCTGGTCTGCGAGCACCGGCCGGTCCAGGCTTTCGCCAACACACGTTTCTTCCTGGATCCCTTCGCTCACGCGAACGAACAGGTTGCCGCCGCCAAGGCCATCGACCCGACAGCGGTGGTGGCGCTCGACTTCCTGTTCTGGTTCAGCTACGGCGTGGTACTCGACGAGGCCAGCAGGTCCTGGCTGCTCGAGCGAGGCCTCGATTTTCTGGAGGGCTTCGACTGTCCGCTCCTGATCAGCACCGTACCGGACATGCGCGCATCCACGGGCAAGATGCTGACGGCGGCGCAGGTCCCGAGCGTCGAGACGCTACGGAC
Source organism: Planctomycetota bacterium (assembly GCA_047618565.1). GTDB lineage: Bacteria > Planctomycetota > UBA1135 > UBA1135 > JBLHKW01. The sequence goes on along the minus strand of JBLHKW010000015.1, from coordinate 42,281 downwards.
CCTGAACGAACGCATCGAGAGCTGGGCTGCCGCACGCCCGAACGTGGTGCTCGTCCACCTGCCTCACTGGCATGACCAGTTCCTGGCGGGGCAGCGTTTCGACATCGATGGCGTCCTCTGGCCTCGCCGTCCGGACGATCCGCTCCTGCTCTGGGATCAGCTACATCCCACGATCGACGGCCTGTCGCTTCTGTCGTGCAAGATTCTCGAGCGCCTCGTCGAGAGCTGTGGCGACATCGATGCGGGCGCTGTCCGACTGGATCCGCGACTCGTTGCGGATCCCCTGAACGCGCGCATGCGCGTCATCATGGCCAGGCGTTGACAAAAAAAGGGACCGCGCCGATCACTCGGCCCGGTCCCTTGTTGGCTACTGGTGGCTTACTCGCAGAACAGGACCGAGAGGCCGTCCGAGAGGTTGAAGCCGGTGCCGCCCGGGCCCATCGGGTCCCTGAACCAGAACTGGAAGTTCTGGGTCATGCCCACGGCGATGTTGGGCAGGGTCTGCAGGTTCGGCGAGTACGTCGCGTAACCCGTGCCGTCGGTCTGGATCACAGGCAGTCGCTTGGTAGAGCCGCCGACGCATCGGAAGCCGTCACCAAAGACGGTCTGGATCTGGTTCGGACCGTAGTAGAAGAGCCCCGACTTGTTCGAGGGCCCCGCGTTGTTTTCGAGCGTGAAGGCGTTCGTCGAGACCGACGGATCACCGATGCTGCTCAAGCGCGCACCCGGGCCCTCGGAGTGAACTCCGCCGACGCAGTAGTTCGACGGTGACAGGCAGCTGTCGGCGTCCACGTCGAACGGCCACGCGTTCGAGTGCGATGCATGGCCTCCGATCTGGTTCCGGACCAAGACGTCGCCCGAGCCCGCGTTTGCCGGCAGGGCCAGGGTAATCATCGTTCCGCCCATCGAGGACGGAACTACGAAGATCTTGACCGGAGTACCATCCCCGCCAGAGCCCGCCTGGGTGAACCAGACCTGGTTGTCGGACGTGTCAAAGTTGCTGCCGGAGACGATCACCTGACCAGCGCTCAGGGCCACACCGGTGATGAGCGGCTTGCCCGGATCGATCGGCCCGTAGATGAACTGCACGCCGGCCGCATCGTCAAAGTTGATCGAGCGCGCCGGGGAGCCGTTGCCGCTGATCGAGGGAAGCATCGTCGCACCGGCGACGCCCGTGTGACCGAGGCCGAGTGCGTGACCGTACTCGTGGCACGCAACGCCCTGCAGGTCGATCCCGTTGTGGTTGCCGTTCGGTCCGTCGTGCCAGGTCCAGTTGGAGTAGTACCGGATCCGCCAGCCGTTGCCGATCGGCGTTTCGGTGAAGGCCAGGACGCCGCCGCCGTTGCCGGCCAGTTCCGAGTGGACGTTGTCGTTCGTGGTACCGACGCCATTGGCGAGGCCCTGCCACGAGGGGTCGAAGTTTCCGAGGCCGGTGCCCAGATCACCCGGCTGGCTGCCGTCGCCGAGGCCGCTGCCATGAAGGCCACTGCCCCACTCGACGCTGGCTTTCCAGATCGCCATCGGTGCGCCCGCGTAACCCGGGAACGATGCCGTGGTTGTGTTGGTGTTGTTGTTCGCCGTGGCGTCGCTGAAGTTATTGAAGACGCGATAGTCACGCTGGCCGCCGCCAAGCGAGCCACCGATCGTGGAGAATCCCTGCGTGTCGGGAGAGAAGCTGATCCAGGTCAATGCGAACAGACCGGCCGCCGTAAGCGTTAGCTGTGAAAGTTTCATGATGATCGCTCCGATCTACTTCTGAAGGATTTGGGCGATCTGGTTACGAAGCACGCCGACAGCGACGTTGCGTTCGATGGCGTAACCCGGGCCACGGCCCTGCAGGACTGTCACGCCCTTGCGGTTCTCGAAGGTGGTGTACAGACCGCCATGGGAGGCGTAGAGCGCGTTCCCGGCGACGTCGCCACCCATGTTGTCGATCCACTTGTGGAATGCGAAGACCTCGCGGCCGACACTGGTCTCGTTGGCCGTGGGGGCCTCGGAGTTGTCGACGCCGTTGTCGCGGTCGATCCATCCACCGGGGAAGGTGATGGTGATCTGCGTCTCAGCACCCGTCTTGATGGACTGGCCCTGCACGACCATGTTGGTGTAGTAGAGCTCCGGGCCGTCGACGGGGTGGTCGACGCGGAAGACCTCGCGGCTGACGATCGTGCCCAGAACGCCGTCGTCCGTGGCCGAGACCATCTGGGTCAAGGTGAGTCGTTCGATTTGCGCATGGCTTGCCGCACCCAGGGTGACCAGGGCGGTGCCGAGAAGCAGTGAGAAGCGGGCTTTCATCGCGTGTTTATTTTGGGTTGGTGATTGGTCTCGGCGGCATGCGGAGCCGACCAGGGGTCGAAATGGCGTCTGCGACGCGCCCGACGTTGCCGCACGAGATTGCTGGGGATTTGAGGAGGTCCTTGGGACGCCCTAACAGTATCGCGGGTTCCCCCGGTTTCGGGGGACGCAAACTGGAGGCCCAATCTCTTGGCACGCGGAGGTGTCCACTTCAAGGCTACCGCCCCTCCGGCGGAGCGGGCAGGGAGCCTGGCTCGGGAATCCTAAGTCATTTATTCGTCGTGGTTTAGGTGACCGGATGCACCCATCCCGGGCGTCTCAGGGACGATGCCGCGCTCCACCAGCGCCCTGATCTCGTAGTCCTCCGGGTCCTCCAGCAGGAGCTCCGCCAGAATCGCGGGCCCGTCGGACTCGCCCGCCAGGGTGGCCTCGATCCCCAGAAGGCGTCGTTGCCAGGCGCTCGGCGCCAGCTCGGCCAGCTTCCTGAGGCTGGCCGCAGCGCCCGCATGATCATCGATCTCGGCCTGTGCGCGGGCTGACATCTCGAGGCCTTCGACTCGCAATCCCACCGGGGCAGGCTCGAAGCCTTGGAGCCTTTTGACGGCATCCGCGGGCTCGAGCGACTCCATGTCAGCACGGGCGAGGGCGAGTTGTAGTTCGGGCCACGGAGCCCAGCGCGTGGCCAGGGGTTCGAGGTATTCGTAGATCGCCTGGACGTCGCGCTTGGCGACGAGCGCCAGGCCGATGCCGTTCCAGACCTCGCGTGCCAGGCGGTCGGGCGGGGAGTTGGGGCCCAGCGCGTCGAACAGCGTGCGTAGAGCGGTATCGCTGACCTCGATCTTCTGCTCGGGCGATTCGAAGATCGAGCTGCGGCGCTGCACGGCGAAGTGCAGGGCCATGCCGTGTGCTAGCTGACCCGCAGGCGTGTCTCCGTTACTCGCCGCGAGGCCTTCGGTGAAGCGAGTCACGTGCAGTTCGTGTCGGCGCGCGCTGCGCACGAGGCCGTCGCTCCAGGCAGTGATGCGGTCGAAGGCCAGACCAGGTTCGAAGGGAGATAGCTGGCCCGAGGCGGGCGGCCTCGCCGGGTACACGATGGCGACGGCCAGTTCGTCAACACCGTCGGCAGATAGCAGAACCGGTCCATCGAGGCTACGTCGGTGGATGCCGTGGCCCGCGTCGGCCCAGAGCACGACCAGCGGGCCCTCATCGCTCTCGAAGTCGGTCGGGAGTAGCGGAGCAGGACCCTTGACGGGCAATGCGAGCACCAGGTCGAAGGATGCGAATTGCTCCCTTGCCGCGGCGGGAGTCAGGATCTCTCCGACCGGCAATTTGCGCCCACGGTCGCCGAAGAGTCGCTCCTCGAGGAGTGGCATGGAGCGATGCCAGGCGGCGGTGCGATCGATGCGCCGAGCGCCGAGATCCGTCAGGATCAGTGCGCGGCCCGGTGTCAGTTGGCCGATCAGCAGCACGTTGAAGCCACTGACCCGCTTGATCTCGTCGAGCAGACCGACCGTCGTCGCGATGTGGTTGCGGTCCCCGGTTGCATGCTCCTGGCTCGGAGTCAGGCGCACCCCGTTGAGGGAGACCACGTCCACATCGGCCCCCCTTGGCGTGACCGTTATCAGGCCTTCCGCCGTCTCGAACATGGTGTCCGGATCGACCGGAAAGCGCTCCCACGGGGCGTGGATCATCGTCGCTGTGGGTTTCATCGCGAAGGGTGCCACGAAACCAGCGGCGACCATGGCCAGGGCCAGGGCGATCGGCAGCCCGCCCGAGCGTCTCGGGCGCATCGACGCTGCGATCAGGGCGCCCGCGCTGGCGACCAGGATGCCCTGCGTGATCAGGGCCGTATGGAGCGGCGCATCGGGGAGCAAAATCGCGAGTGAGCCGAGCGCCGCACCGCATACCAGGGCCGTCAATTCCGAGGAGCGCCGCGCGCAACCGAGGGCCGCGCCGAGCGCGAACGCCGGCGCGATCCAGATCGTGACAGCCAGGATCCCGTCGTATCCGAACATCCCGTAGTTGACCGTCTCCTGTCCATAACGGTGCATGACCTGCCGTAGGCCTCCGGCGCTGGAGATCGTCACCAGGGACCGCTGCGAGAGCAGTGTCAGCAGGGCCGCGAGCGCGAGACCGGCCTCGACGGCGCGCCCGCGCCCCCAGTCGTTCCGGATCTGTGCCAGGCTGCGCGAGAAGGCGACGCCGCCGAACGTCGCAAGCGCGAGGAACACGGTCCCGAAGATCGTGTCATCGAGCGGCGTGCTCGCGCCCAGCAGCCGGACCTGACGCGCCGTGCCCTCGAGCGCCACCGTGACACCGGCGCCGCACAGGGCGAGCCCGATCAGCGCCATGGTTCCGAGAGCACTTTCGTCGGGCGCGGCTCGATCCGCACCCCTGCGCAGCAGGCGCGCCAGCAGGGGAGGTGCGATCGCTGTCGCCGCCATCAGGACCCGGGATGGTGAGTTCTGAAACGGCAGCAGAAACAGCCCGTGCAGACCGAATCCGGCCGTGAGCCCGAGCAGCAACACGGTGTTTTGCTTGCGCCCGTGGAACAGGGAGCGGGCGTGGAACAGGGCGATGGCGCAGGACAGCAGCGCGAGGGCCCGCATTCCGTAGCTGCTCAGCGCACTGGCAGCGGGGAATTCGAACAGCGTCTGTCCCGCGCGCGCACGCAGGCTCGACAGGGCGGCACCCATCACGGCACCCAGGATGAAGCGTTTCACGACGCCGAAGATATCCCAAGTACGGGACATGGAACAGACGTCTGGGAGGCTGTCGGAAAAGTCATCCGGATGCCGCGCCATCCGGAGCACCGAATCGATCGCTTCCAGGGCCCGTTGGAGCTGTGAGGGGCCCGAGCCCACGGGTAGAATGGTCCATGGTGAAGCAGGCGATCTCCCTCTTCGCGACCCCTGTGCGTGCCCGGCGGCGGCGGTTGGGTGCGCGCCTCGAAGCCTGGTATGGCGAGCACCGCAGGGACCTTCCGTGGCGCCGGACCCGCGATCCCTACTCGATCTGGATCAGCGAGGCGATGCTCCAGCAGACCCGAGTCGACACCGTCGTCGACTACTGGACGCGCTTCATCGATCGCTTTCCAGACGCAGAGAGCCTGGCCCGCGCCGATGTCGACCAGGTGCTCCAGCTCTGGAGCGGCCTCGGCTACTACCGACGGGCGCGCGCTCTGCACAGCGCTGCGGTGAAGCTCGTCGAGGAGCATCACGGTCATTTTCCCCGCTCGCGCGCGGAACTGCTCGCCCTTCCTGGAATCGGGCCCTACACCGCGGGGGCCGTGCTATCGATCGCCTTCGACCTGCCCGAAGCGCTCGTGGATGGCAACGTCGAGCGGGTTTTCGCGCGCCTGTTCGCCCTCGATGCACCGCTGGATGACCCCGCCTTCCGGCGCCATTGCTGGGATCTGGCGCGGTTGTTCGTGGTGGATGTCGGATCCCCGCGCGCCTGGAACCAGGCGCTCATGGAGCTGGGAGCCACGGTCTGCACGCCGCGTCGTCCGAAATGCGAGGTCTGTCCCGTGCGGCTCTCATGCGCGGCGCGGGCGAGCGATAGGGCCGACGAGTTGCCACGGCCGAAGCGGCGGCGCGCGAGCGTGGCGGTGTCCGTGGAGATCCTGGTGGTGCGCCGTGGAGACCGGCTCTTGCTGCAAAAACGACCCGCACAGGGCCGCATGGCCGGATTGCACGAGCTACCGACCCGGGAGCGACCGGCCGAGGGCGTCGGGACGCTGACGGGCCTGTTTCCCGACGTATGGCCCTCGTCGACCGCCTCCGGGGCCGCGCTCCTCGACACGACGGCCGACCGAACCTCCCTGGGAGAGTTTCGGCATGGGATCACGCACCACCGCATCCGGGCCGAGCTGGTCGCGGGCCAGCGGCTGCCGCGCGCCGACCTCGACCCGCGCTTCTCATGGGTCCCGTTTGCGGAACTGGACCGCTGGCCTCTCACCGGCATGGCGCGCAAGGCACGCGAGCAGCTTTCGGGCTGGATCGGGAACCTGGCTGCGCCGGAATGACTGGCCGGGGTCGGGCCGCTATGCTCGCGGTCCCCCAAGTGATCCAGGCCGGGACTCGAAGGCCAGGCCGAACTGAAACTCATGGAATCCAAACCGGTAACTGCAGGCGGGGTAACCCTCGTCGTTCCCGCCTACAACGAAGAGCTGGGCATCGAGGGCGTCGTCAGCCGCCTCTGTGCGCTCGATCTGGGCACGACGTTCGAGCTCCTGGTCGTGGACGACGGTTCCACGGATGGGACGCGCGCCAAGCTGGATGCTCTGGTCGAGCGACACTCGGTGCTGCGCGTCCTCTCACACCATTCGAACCGAGGTTACGGCGCGGCCCTGAAAACGGGCTTCGCGGCCGCTTCAAACGACATTGTGGTGATCACGGATGCCGACGGCACCTATCCGGAGCAGCGCATCGTCGATCTTCTGGCGTGCATAGACCGCGGGGCCGAGATGGCGGTTGGGGCGCGCACCGGTGACAACGTGAACGTGCCGCTCATTCGTCGCCCGGCCAAGGCTGTCCTGCGCATGCTGGCTTCCTACCTCGCGGAAACTCGTATCCCCGACCTGAATTCGGGACTGCGGGCCTTCCAGCGGGACCTGGTGATGACCTATCGCCCGATCTTGCCCAACGGGTTCAGTTTCACGACGACGATCACGCTGGCTTCGTTGACCAATGGTCACCGTGTCGATTACGTGACGATCGACTACGCAGCGCGCTCCGGCCGTTCGAAGATTCGCCCGATCCGGGACACGTTGGGCTTCACCGCGTTGATCATCCGTACCGTTCTCTATTTCAACCCGTTGAAGGTGTTTTACCCCGTGGCGTGGCTTCTAGGGCTGATAACGGCGGGCTTGTTGGTCTACGACATCGCGGTCAACAGCAACCTGGGCGACAAGACCGTGTTGATGTTCGTCGCGCTCGTGCAAGTGCTGTCGGTCGGTGTGCTGGCGGATCTGATCGCCAAGAAGACGCGCATGTGAAGCGTCACGTCGCCAAAGAAATATTGCAGTCGATATCCGCCCGACTACAGATTCTTGCGACGCATGCCGACAACTTCGAAAGGTCGCGTAAAGCGATCGCTCAATAAGCAAACGGTTACGACATCAAAGACAGCGCGCCCACGCCCGTCATCGACGGGCATCGGGCGCGCTTGTCCTTTAATGATCCGGCCGTGACGGGTGGTCTGCGATCAGAGCCTGCGCCACGCTCGCACCCACTGCGCGCGCACCCTTGGGCGTGAAGTGGAAGAAGTCGTAGTAGGTCTCGAGGTTGCGCTCGAGGATCGGCATCAGGTCCAGGTGCTCGACGCCCGCATCGCGCGCCACGCTGGCGGTGACGGCGTCGACCTGGCCCATCAGCTCGGACGCCACGCGGTGCGTGTAGTACACGCTGACCTCACCGTCGTAGGGCCGCCCGGCACCAAAATTCCACATGACGGCCTTCTCCGCGGCGTCGAATTCCTTGTCGAACCAGGGCTGACCGACCACCAGGACGCGCCCGGCGCGCGTGCGCAACAGGTCGATCACGCGTCGCAGATCCCGTGCGTAGGCCTCCAGCATCGGCTTCGGATCGGGATACGTGTCGAGCAGTTCCTGCGCACGCGCGCGCATGGCGCGGTTGTCGGCGATCTTCTTGCCCGTGCGCTCACGACGCTCGATGGGGCGCAGGAAGCGCTGCTGCACGCGTCCCACGAGCTTGCGCAGGGCCAGGCTACGCAGGGTCCAGCCAAACGGGCCCTCCGGATGCTGTCCGAAGTAGCTGGATGTCGGCAATCCCCCGTGTTCCACGACGGCGGGCCCCTTTTTCTCGAGCCAGCCCACCAGGTCGCTGGCGCCCACCATGAGGATCGCAACGTCCAGCTTCTGGATGCGCGGCAGGGTGCGCGCGAGCATGCGCTGGATGTACCAGCAGGGGACCAGTGAGCGCGCGGCGCTGCCCACGTGGACCTGGGTGTGCTCAAGCCGCTCGAGGTTCTCCGGTTCGCGCAACAGGCTCTGGACGACCGCTGGCCAGGTGCTCTCCTGGTCGAGCAGGTAGCATTCGGCCGCACTCCCGCCCACGATCAACGCACGATAGGTGTTCGGCCCCGCCGCGGGTGGTTCGTCGCCGCGTTCCCCGTCACGGTTGATCTCGAAACGCACCAGCGGCTCGAGCGACGGCAGGGTCTCCCGATCGATCTCCATGTGGATGCGTCGGTAAGGCGTCCAGACCCAGTACCGCTCGCGCGTTCGCAACCAGAGCCGTGCGAGCCACTCGGCGGCGACGAAGGCTGCCAGAGCGCTGCCGGCGGCGATCAGCAGCACGTTCATGATCTCGCCCATCAGTTCCCTTCGCCTCGAGCCGCCCTCAGCCTGCGCATGATCAGCGCGTGCAGGTCGAGGTGTGCGTCACCCTTGAAGACGAACAGCACCTGTGCGAGCGCGAACATCAACACGAAGGCGATGCCGGCCAGCGTGAGCTGCAGGAATCCGTCCACGGACAGGTTCCACTTGATGATGAGCAGCAACAGGGTGGCCGGTAGGGCGCCGAGCAAGGCGCGCCCAGCGCTGTACAGGGCCAGCTCCATGGGCTTCAGGTCGAGCTGGCGGCAGGCGGTCAGGAAGACGAAGCCCGCGAAGAGCACGTTCGGAATGGCCGTCCCCAGAGCCACGCCCATCAACCCGTAGGGACCGATCAGCGCCACGCTCAGCAGGAGGTTGAGCAATCCCATGCCGAGCAGCCCGATCGCCGGACGCCCGGGTTTACCCAGGCCCATCAGGATCGGCAGGGCCACGCCGCGTACGGGAAGGAAGATCAGGAACGAGACCATCAGGACCTGCAGTAGACTGCCGCTCTGCGGGTCGTAGTCGTCGCCGAACCACCATGCGAGGAACTCGGGGCCGAGGACCAGCAGGAAGATGCCGATCGCCAGAACCAGCGTGAACGAGATCTTGGTCCATTTCGACAGGACCGCGCCGAGGTCCGCTGTCTGCCCCTTGGCGTGCAAGGCGGTTGCGAGCGGCATGACCACCATGCCGATGCCGAGCACCAGGTTCGTGAACGGCTCGAAGATCTTGTTACCGATGTCGTAGGTGGTCACGTCGCCGGGGCTCTCGAACCATCCGATGACGAGTGCGTCCGTACGGAAGGCGAGCTGGGCTCCGACGTTGAGCAGCATCGCGAAGATGCTGAAGGACAGGATGCGGCGTACCATCGAGCGGTCGAAGGCGCGCAGTCCGAACGAGATCTCGGGGTAGTTCCGGCGCACGACCCACAGCGCGACGGCAAACTCCGTCAGCATGCAGGTGATCTGCACGATTGCCAGCAGCACCAGGGATGCGTCGTGGGACAGCAGGATCAGGGTCAGGGCAAGCTTGAGCAGGAACCCTCCGCCGACCACAAGGTTGCGCCGCACGAAGTCGTGGTGGGCCTCGAAGATCCCGTAGGGCAGGCGCGCGGCGAAGCCCATCGTTACGGTCAGCACAAATACCACAAACGCGATGCGCGCATCGGCGGTCGTCTGTGCCGTGAGGCCCGCCCAGGACTCGCTGCTGAGGTACTTGTGCTCGAACAGAAAGTAGAGGCCTGTGCCCGTGACGAGCGCGACGACACCCATGATCAGGCAGATCGCCAGGCATGTGGAGACCGCCGCGTTCGTGCCTTCGCGGTCGCCCTTCGACAGGTTCTCCGTGATGAAGCGCACGGACGCCATGGGGACGCCCAGGATGAGCAGCTGAAGCGGCCCGGCCAGCGCCACGATGCTCTGCCAGACGCCGTTCACGTCCTGGCCCAGGGTGCGCACCACGAAGGGCGACAGCACCATGAACACGAGAATCTGCAGGACGTTCAGTGCCCAGTTGGATCCGATGTTCTTCAGCATTGGCGAGCGGAATTCTCCCCAGGCATCATCGGTCAGGGATCCCGCTCACGTGCCCTTTTTTGTCCGTTCCGTTCCCCCGAGCAATGTGCCCAGCGGTCCACCGGCCTCGATCAGCCAGCGCGCCAGGTGTCGATAGCCTTCCGGGCCCAGGTGCAGCCGGTCCACGGAGCTGGCCCGGTCCAGGTGGCCCGAGCGGTTGGTGATCGGGGGCCGATCCGTTCGGATGAAGGTCAGGCCCGCGTCCCGGGCCAGGTCGGCCAGGGCACGGTTGGTCTCCGCCAGGGCTTCCACGCGGTCCGTCGGGAAGTCCCACTCGGAGAGCAGGCCGATCAGCGCGATCGGCAGATCCGGGTAGCGTCCGCGCAACCCATCCACGATGCGCGCCACCCTGCGGCGCGTGGTTTCCGGGGTGCACCGCTCCCGCCGAAAATCGAGACTGCCCACGTAAAGGACAGCCGCAGCGGGGTCGGCTGCGGGCAGGCTCGCATCCAGTCGCCGCAGGAGTTCGGTGGCCGTCTCGTTGCCGATTCCGCGGTTAAGGACCGGTCGGTCCGGGAAGAGCACGGGCAGTGGGAAGCGCTCGATCGTCGACGAACCCAGGAACACGATGGAGTGCGGCGCAACCGAAGGGTTCTCGGTCGCGAAGAGCGCCAGGCGCGTGCGGCTGCGTTGGGCCTGTTCCTGGGCCTGGCGCACGGCGTGGGGAAGGATCCAGCCACGCAAGGTCCAGCCACCCGGTACGACCTCGTACCAGGCCAGGGTTCCCAGGAGCATCGCCAGGAGTGCGAGCACCGCGGCGAGCTTGCTGATCGATCCGCGCAGCATGCCGGCCACGATAACCCCGCGGCCGCGGCCTTTCGCCGCCCGGTCTCGAGCGTTTCCCACGGACTGGCCGCGGGACGCAGCTACTCGCGTCGACCCTCGATCCCCTCGACGCGCACTCCACCGCGGCGCAGCACCTCCGTCGTCACGCCGGGGCCGGCGGTCAGCTGGCCATCCACGTGGGTCTGGGTCGTGCCACAGGACGGGGAGCGCTCCTTGAGGAACGCGCGCCTGATTCCCTGCGCCTGGCAGGTGGCGAGCGCAGCCCGCGCACCGCTCAGGAAGGCATCGCTGACATCCTCACCGGTCTCGCTCACCACTCGCGCTGCCCCATCTACGACGGCTGCCGCATCCGTATCCTCGATCCAGGCCGCGGGCCGCGGCGTACCCAGGCCGCCCTGCTCTTCGGGACAGAACGGGACCGCCTTCATTCCGGAGCCAGCGAGGTGCCGCGCGAGCTCACTGTCCTCGTTGGCCCGCCCGTCGTAGCGGCAGCGCACGCCCATCAGGCAGGCACTGACGAGCACGGGTTCGCTGGCTGCGTCGTCTTGCGAATCCGGGCGGGTCATGGGCGCAGCCTACCCTGCCGGCTACCAGGTTGCACAGTCGTCGCGCGCGTGCGTGCGGCGTTACACTGCCCCTCCCGATTCCGTTCAAGGAGATCTCCGATGACCACCAAAGTACTCGTCCCGCTGGCGGAAGGCTTCGAGGAGATCGAGACCGTCACCATCGTGGACGTTCTGCGTCGTGCGGACCTCCAGGTCACCCTGGCCGGGCTCGGAAGCGGTCCGATCCTCGGATCGCGTGGCATGCGGCTGCATGCGGACGTGGCCTGGGCCGCGATCGATCCCGCTGCCTTCGATGCCATCGTTCTGCCGGGTGGTATGGGTGGCACCCTGAACATGATCGCCACGGAGAGCGTATTGCAGGCGGTGCGGGACTTCTTCGAGGCGGGCAAGCTCACCGCGGCCATCTGCGCGGCGCCCATGGTGCTGTCCGCGGCCGGTATCGTCGGCGAGCAGCCGATCACCGCCCATCCCGGGGTCCACGATCGGCTGGCCGGGACTCAGCTGCAACCCCGGGCACGGGTCGTACGCTCCGGCAATCTCCTGACCAGCCAGGGCCCCGGGACGGCCATGGAATTCGCCCTGGCGCTGGTCGAGGACCTGGTCGGGCCCGATCTGGCCCGTGATCTGGCCGCCGCGATGGTCGTTAGCCCCGCGGTCTGACCGATTGTGGGGAATTCGTCCCCGTCCCCAGGATCGGGGAATAGGGCCCTGGGCGGGAGAGGGGCTCCAGACCGCTCCCGGGGGACGCCTGGCCCGCGCCTTATATTATGGAGACGACCCGAGGGCCAAGTTGACAGTTTTGGCCATCCCACACTATCCTCCCGGCCCGGTTTTCGGCCCGTAACCCCTCTCCGGTGGAGGGGTACCCGTTGCCTCCACCCGTCCGGATCCGAGTCCAGAGAAGCTGATGTTCGATTCACCCCTGCGCCCGCTGGCGCCCCTCGTCCTTCTGGTCGCCTGCCCCTTCGTCGTCGCAGACACGATCTACCTGAGTGATGGCAAGACGATTGCCGACATCACGATCCAGACCGAGGAGCTGCTGGTCGTCACCTACAAGGACGGCAACAGCGAGAAGAGCGTCGACTCCGACAAGGTGCTGGCGATCGACTACGACCGCATGCCCAAGGTGATCGACCGCGCCGAGTCGAGCGTCAAGGACGGCTTCTACGAGGACGCGGCCATCGATTTCGACGAGTACATCACGGATGTGCTCGATGCCGAAAAGCCGCTCACCCGTTATCGCTGGTCGACGGCTCACGCCATGAACCGTCTGATCGAGCTGAGCGCTGCCGTCGGCGACTACGAGGTGACCGTGGAGGCCGCCGACAGACTGATCGAGAAGGCGCCCGATTCACGTCACCTTCCGGCCGCCTACCTCAAGAAGGCCGAGGCGATCTTCCTGCTCGGCAAGAAGGGCGATGCCGTCAAGGTCGTCGATGGGTTCTCGGCCGTGATTTCGGACAGGGGCCTCTCGGATCGCTGGAAGCTCGAGCGAGATCTGGCGCGACTGCTCTACGACGACACGGTGCAGGCCGGTCAGCGCGAGACGGGGCTCCAGAAGATCATCAGCGGCGCCGGGTCCAAGTATCCCGTGGTTCGTAACCGTGCGCGCGTCGCCATCGGCGAGGCTGCGCTGAACGGCAACGACCTGGAAGGCGCGGAGAAGATCTTCAGCGAGGTTACGGCCGACCCGAAGGCGGACGATCGAACCCTCGCCGCAGCGTACACCGGTCTCGGAGACTGCCTCTACCAGAAGGGCGTTGGCCTGAACGACGCTGGCAAGGAGGGTGGCGAGATCCTGCAACAGGCCATCGTCAACTACATGCGCGTGGCCGTGGTCTACAAGTCGCAGGTGCGTTACACCCCGAAGGCGATGTTTTACGCCGGTCGCTGTTACGCCCAGTTCCAGGATGTCCAGAGCCAGGAGCGTGAGCAGCGCCTCTACACCGCCGTCCTGCGGGACTTTGCGGGCACGGCGTGGGCTACCGAGGCCAGTGGTTTCCGAAAATAGCGGCATCCCAAGCGCTCAGAGGTTCCACATGAGGGGCGGCGACAGCCGCCCCTTTTTCGTCGAATCCCCCTTTGATCGAGCCGCCGATCGATCGCTTCGTTCTCCCCAATCCGCCTGTGCGGTAGCCGCGTGTCGCCGGCCGGGTCTCCTATGCACCGGCCGGGATGTCCCGTGGCCGGATCCGCAACACAGGGGGGCTGGCGATTGCAGGCACAGACGACACGCAGTGACAGGACGAACGGTACGGCGCCGTGCTGGGAAGGGCTGGAGCGCTTGCGGGAGCCACTCCTGCGCTTTCTGGCGTCCCGCTGTCGCGATCAGAACGAGGCAGATGACGTCATCCAGGAGACCTTCGTGCGCGCCGCGCGCTATCGCGGCTCGCTCACGGATACACGTCGCCTGCGTTCGTGGGTCATGAGGATCGCCAGCAACGTCTTGAGCGATCGGGCCGTCCGGTCGGGTCGCGGGCCGAGCCTGGGCCTGGACGAGGAGCTCTGCGACGCGATCGAGGGGTGCGAGTCCTTTCCCGGGGACGGGCGCGAGGAGGCCTGGATCGAGGTCGGGGGCGACGAGCTCGATCGGGATGCCGTGCTGTCTCACCTGGCTCAGGGCCTGTCCGACCTGCGCGCGAGCGACCGATCAGTCCTCGATACCTACTATCGTGAGGGCGAGAGCTGCACGGTCACCGGCCTTCGCTGTGGGATCGAGCCGCACCTCGTCAAGGTGCATCTGTTTCGCGCCCGCCGGCGTCTCGAATCGCTGATGCGCCAGCGGGTTGCGACAGACAGGACGCGGCGCCTGCTCGACGGCATGTCGTGATCGGTCGACGAGCGCGCGTGGTCATGGCGTTTGGCGTTCTGACGGGGCTGATGTTGCTTGCACCGGGGCGCAGGGGCGCCGGTCACGTGCGATCCACATACCTGCGGCCGTCGATTCGTCCGAAGCCTGCCCAGGAAGCGTGTTCCGTGGCGGTGAGTGAGGCCTTCGAGCGGGCGCGCCGGATCAAGCGTCAGATGAGTGGTGCACTGCTGAATCAACGTCCAGAGATGCGTCAGCGGGCCATCGAGGCCTACGAGAAGGTGTACGAGTACGCATCTGGAACGGATCCACACGGGGTCGAGGCGGCGTTCCGGGTCGGGGAACTCGCCCGTGCCGGTGGTGAGTTCGATCGCGCGTGGAGCGCATTCGAGCGTGCCGCGATCGGCATCCCATGCGTGCTCGCGTACAGAGCGCGCGTTGAGCTTGGACACCTCGCCCGTCGCCGCGGCGAGGCTGATCTCGCCATGCGTCAGTACCAGAAATTGCTCATGAGCCCCTGCGAGGAGCCCTACGTGCGTGACGTTGCACTGTTCTGGTTGGCGCGCGTGCAGTGCGAGTCCGGTCGTAAACGGGCAGCGGTGGACACGTTGGAGCAGCTGCGAACGCGACTCGACCATGGACCGTTGTTCGAACGTGTCGAGCGTGACCTCAAACGGTTTTCGAAGGACACAAACGCGGTTGGAAGCGACGTGCAATCCGTCGAGAGTCCCGCACGCATGGATTTTTTTTGAACAACCGTGGTGTTAATTGTTCCCACGGCGCTGGTTGATGCTGTATGAATGCGCTCGTCAGGGGCGCCGAGACCAGTCAGGGTGTAGTCACACAAGTGACTCAGGCTGCGACTCGACAAACCCGACGCTGCTACGACATCACAAAGGGCGGTCCTCTCGAGTGTATCGAGATGGACCGCCCGATGTCTTTGAGGCGACGTTACGGCGCGTGCGCGGCTGCCCCCGAAGCGCTGCAGATCAGCGTCCGATGCCCCAGTACTTGAAGCCGGCTTCCTCGAGCGTCTTGCGCCGGTAGATGTTCCGGCCGTCGAAGATCAGGGGCTGACGGAGCTTGGCCTTCACCGCATCGAAGTCCGGACGGCGGAACTCGTTCCACTCGGTGACGATCACGAGCGCATCCGCCCCGTCCAGGGCCGCCATCGGAGTCTCGGCATACTGGATACGGTCGCCCAGGTAGTGCTTGCGCGACTCTTCCATGGCTTCGGGATCATGGGCGATCACCGTGGCGCCGGCCTCGATCAGCTGGTCGCTGAGGGTGATCGAAGGCGCCTCACGCATGTCATCCGTGTTCGGCTTGAAGGCCAGGCCCCAGATAGCAAAGTGCTTCCCCTTGAGGTCGCTGCCGAAGTGCTCGCTGATCATCTCGAACAGCAGATGCTTCTGGCGCTCGTTGACGTCCTCCACGGCCTTCAGGATCTTGAAGTCGTAGCCGTTGTCGTCCGAGGTCTTGATGATGGCCTTGACGTCCTTCGGGAAGCACGAGCCTCCATAACCCACACCGGAGAACAGGAACCGTGATCCGATGCGGTCGTCGGATCCGATGCCACGGCGCACGGCGTCGACGTTCGCGCCGACCTTCTGGCAGACGTTTGCGACCTCGTTCATGAAGGAGATGCGCGTGGCGAGCATCGCGTTGGCCGCGTATTTCGTGAGCTCGGCCGAGGCAATATCCATGTGGATGATCGGGTTGCCGGTGCGCACGAAGGGCTCGTAAAGCTCATCCATCACGCCGGCGGCGCGCTCCGAATCCGATCCGATGACGACCCGGTTCGGGCGCAGGAAGTCGTCGATCGCCGCGCCTTCTTTCAGGAACTCCGGGTTGCTCACCACGTCGAAGTCGAGGTCCGTGACTTCCTTCATGGCTGCCCGGACCTTGTCGGCAGTTCCAACGGGCACGGTCGACTTGTCGACAACCACGACGTAGTCCTGCATGTGACCGGCGATCGAGCGCGCTGCGGCGAGCACGTAACGGACGTCCGCGGAGCCGTCGTCACCGGGCGGCGTTCCGACCGCGATGAACACGATCTGGGCCCGGTCCATGCCCTCCTGGTAGTCGGTCGTGAACCGCAGCCGGCCATCACGCGCGTTGCGTTTGAGCAGCTCTTCGAGCCCGGGCTCGTAGATGGGGACGATGCCCCGCTTGAGGTTTCCGATTTTCTCGGCGTCGATATCGACGCAGGTGACGGTATTGCCGCTCTCGGCAAAGCAGGTTCCAGCGACGAGTCCGACGTAGCCGGTTCCAATAACGGTGATGCGCATGTCTGCGAAAGGGGGTCGGGGGGCAGGAGAGCCGTGAAACGGTTGGCCTCGGGTCGAAGAACTCGGCAGGATAACGTGTCTGGCCGAAGCCCGAGGGCGATTAACTCAGTGGTTAGAGTGCCTCCTTTACACGGAGGAAGTCGGGGGTTCGAATCCCTCATCGCCCACCAGCCGGCTTTCGGGCCCCTGAGGGGGGGGGGCAAGAGCCTGTTTTGGCCGGATCACTGGGCGGCCGGGGCTTCTACCAGGAATGCCATGTGCCCCTTTTCGAGGCGCGCGATGGCCAGCCAGCCGTGGCGTGTTCCAGACCCGGAGAAGCGCTTCGCGAGGACCTCCGCGCGCTCCGGATGCCCACGTTTCAGCACCTGGACGGGCCCGATATCGTGCTGTCGAAGCAGTGCACGCACCCGTTTGCGGTCGAGGGGGACCGAGCCGAGTACCCGCCAGGGTTTCAGCAGGGGGGTCACGGGCCGGTGGTCGCCGCCCAGGAACGCGATGGCCGGGGCCAGCGGAGCCAGCTGCTCGCGCCGCGCCAGGGTGCCGAGCAACCCCGACCGAATCACTGCCGGATCTGGGTTGGAGAGCCAGGTGATCTCGCGCGCCTCATCGGCCGAGAGGGCGGGCTGATGCTCGGGCTCGCCCACGAAGCGGGTCGAGCCCCCGTTGCCGTCCAGGGCGACGACCTCGCGCGTGACTCCTGGTCCCGCCCCGGCCCAGGCGCCGCACCACAGGTCGAGGGTCGCGAGCCCCCCGCGCAGGCTGGTCCATTGCATGTGGATTGGCTGCTTGCACGGGCCCTCGGTCGCGGCGGGCGCCGAGCCCGGCGGGTCGAGGATCGCGGGATCAAAGCCGGGCGCGAGCTGGATGCAGCCGGCTCCGAAGCGTCCGGCGAGATCGAGGGAGGCGGCGAGGCTCGGAGACCAGAGCGCCGGGTCCAGCGTGCGGCGCCCCCCCGGCCGCCGGTCCGGATCGATCAGGATCGCGTCGGCGCGCACCGGTGCGGTCGTGGCGTCGGCCAGCAGGGGGCGAGCGGGGAGGCCATGGTGCCTCAGATTGTGATCGGCGCAGCCCAGTGTGAACGGGTCGAGGTCCGAGGTGACGACGCGCAGGCCACTCTGGGCGAGGGCGATGCTGTCCGCGCCGATGCCCGACGTCGCATCCCACACGAGCGAAGCGGGTGCGTGCCGAGCAGCCTCCGCGGCCCGGTGGGTGGCCACCGCGTATGAGCTGGCCTGTTCGAGGCCCTGGGGGGTCAGGAAGGGCAGGTGCCCCGCCGGGAAGCGGGCGGTCGAGCGCTCGCGCAGAGCATGCAACTGTGCGGCCCGCCGCGCCAGATCCACGGGCAGGTGGCCCCTCAGGTGGGCGATGACGGCCAGGTCGCTCGCGTTCGGGGGCACGCTTGCGAGGGCGCTCGCCGTGGGCGCAGCGAAGATCGGGTCCCGCCCCGATGGATAAGCCTTGGTGTTCACGATGGATCGGGCCACTCGGACTTGATCAGTGTCCGCACCCACTTTATCAACAGCCCGCCAGGGAATCGCGCTGGGCCTCGCATACCCGAGCTTTCGAAAGGGTGTTTCTTGATTGGATAAACTGGACCTGCGAAGGCGCGCCCGATCGGCGATTGCCGGCCTGTCAGGATTGTCGTATATTGCGGCAGATCATGAGCCCGGAGGAGTGTGGAGAGGCTCTCCAGGCTGACTGAATATCGTGCACGTGATGCCTGAAGGTGATACGAGAAAGCCAGATGAGGTAGCCGTCTCCTCGGTGAGTTCCGGGGCGATCAGGGTCCTCGTCGTGGATGACGAGATTGACGTGCGTACCTTTGTTGCGCGCGTATGTGAGCGACGTGGAATGCATTGCGCCCAGGCGGGCACAGGCAAGGAGGCTGCGGCCATTCTCGAGGCCGAGACGGCGGATTTCGATGTGATCCTGCTGGATGTATCGATGCCGGAGCAGGATGGCTGGCAATTCATCGAAGACCTGCGCGAGGCCAATGACAACACGCCCGTGATCTTCCTTTCCGGCAACAAGGGCGTGGGAGCCAAGGTCAAGGGGCTCGAACTTGGAGCCGACGACTACATCGAAAAGCCCTTCGCAAGCGAGGAACTGCTCGCCCGGATGGACGCGGTCGTCCGTCGTCGAAATACCCTGCCGGTTCTCAGCCTAGGGGACCTCCAGCTCGACCTGGGTCACCGTACGGTCCGTCGCGGTGGCGTGCGCATCGACCTGAGTCCCACGGAATTCGACCTGCTTCATTGTCTGGTCGCGGGACGGGGCGAGACGATCTCGAAGAGCGAGCTGCTGGAGTCTGTGTGGGGCATCCATTCCGATCCGGGCACCAAGGTCGTCGAGGTCCACATCTCGCGCCTGCGCGCGAAGATCGATCGGACCGAGCCGCACCTGATCGAGACGGTGGTCCGGCGCGGCTACCGCCTGCAATCGGGCGTCTGATTCGGCTCTGCGGGGCCCGATCTTGAGAGGATCGTCTCAGACTCGGCCGATTGTGTCAAAAATGGGAAATTAGACCCAATAACGCCCTTGTAAACTGTTTGAGAGGCAGGACTTGGCGACTATCCGGCTGTAGGGACGCCGGCTTGGCGCCCGGGCGGCGCCCGGGGCCTGGGCACCGGGGGATCCTATCCCACTGGGGCATTGGAGAGCTCGGTGGGGACTAGCCCATGACGAACATCCTCATTCTCATTCTCGATCCCGACCCCGACCGCCGCTCCGGACTACGTTCCCTCGTTCGAGACGAAGGGCACGACGTGATCGCCACGGATTCCGTACCGGTCGCCCTGGAGCGGGTGGTGACGGACACTCCCGACCTCGTGCTGCTGGCCGAAGCCCTCGGCTCCGCCGGTGACGGCTACGAGGTTGCGGGTCGCTTGAGCAGGTCCATGGTCGGGCGGCATTGCCCCGTCCTCATGATCAGCGATCTGCCGGCCACCGCCGAGCGGATCGATCGCGCGTTGCGATCCGGCTGTGACCGCTACCTGGGTCGCACGGAGATGGGGGCTCTCGGCTCCATCCTGCAGCGGGCGCTCGCCAGTCGGGCCACCGTGGAGAGTATCGAGCACCGCCGCCAGGTCCTCGATGCCGAGAATCGCCGCCTGCGCGCCGACACCGATCCCCTGAGCTCCTCGCCGCTCGAGACGGGTCAGCTGGCATCGGCCAGCATCGAGGCCGTGCCGGCCGGGTTGCCCGCCGATCTTGAAGTGTCACGCGGCCGCAGAATGTCAGGTGCCGAACTCGAGCGAAAAATCTACCGTCCCGAAGCCTGGATCGGCCAGAGTCAGGCCGCGTGCAACCTGCGCAAGGACCTGCTTCGGGTCGCCGAGCGCGGCGTATCGGCGGTTCTCGTTCAGGGACCGCGTGGGGCCGGGAAGAGGCTGCTTGCACGCATCCTGCACGACACGGGACGGCCCAGCGGACCGCTGGAGCTGCTCTCCTGCACGGATATGTCCGCGAGCGCGCTGGACGAGCACCTCTTCGGTTCGGGGGACCACGGCGAGCCGGGCCTGTGCCGCTGTGCTCGCCACGGGACCATCCACCTGGAATGTGTCGAGAAGCTGTCCCCCGCCGCACAGCGGCGCTTGCTGGAGATCTTCAAGAACCCGGTCGTACCGGGAACCTCCACTCCGCTCGACGTGTGCTGGATCGCTTCGACCAGCGCGGACCTCGCCGAGATGGTGGAGCGTGGCCAGTTCGATGCGCAGCTGTACGCCAGCTTGCGTTCGGACGAGCTCGTCAGCACACCGCTCTGTGCGCGTACCGACGATCTCATGGAGCTCGTGCGCTACTACCTCGCGCGCTACGGGCTGGCCAAGGGGATCAGCACCGTTTCATCGGCTGCGCTGGCCGCGATCGAGGCCTACCCCTGGCCAGGCAATGTCGACGAGCTGGCCGATTGCATCGAACAGGCCTGCGTCCGTGCCGAACGGGGTCCACTGGATCTCAAGCACCTCACGCGCCCCGTGCGCCGCATGGCGACCGAGCGCGACCGGGTTCCCGTCTTCGCGGGTGGATTGCCGCCGGTTTCGTCCGCCTCGCGCCTGGAATCCCTGGGTGGTCGTACGTCGATGGCTGGCAGCACGGTGCCCGATGTCTGGGGCTCGCATCCGTGGGACATCACGGACCACGACCCGATCGACCTGGAGCACTACGAGAAGAAGGTCCTCATGCGCGCGCTCGCGTCCTGCGGCGGCGACAAGCTGGCCACGGCCAAGCTACTGAAGGTCGGCAAGAGCACCCTCTACCGCAAGCTCAAGCGTTTCGGGATCAGGGCAGAACGAGGACCTGTTCCTCACTGACCCGTGAGAATGCCTCGGCCGTGGTGGCGAGCCCCGGGTTCACGAGCACGGCCGAGAGTTCGTCGAAGCGTCGCTCGCGCGCATGCTCCGGGAGTTCGAAACGGAAGAGCTCGATGGTTCGCTCGCTGGGCCGCACGATCATATCGGTGCGTGCGTAGCTCTTCGGTGAGTTGCTCACCCCCCCCGTCGGTGTAAGCCACCAGTCATGACCGCGGTCATCGGTGAGTCGCACCTGCAGCCACGCGAGCTGCGGAGGCCCCTTGGGTGCTGCGGAGTCGATGCTGACGAGTGGCAACAGGTCGATCCGGATCGAGTCACCGTCCTGCTCGATCTTCAGGTCAGGCGCCAGGCCCAGGCTACGTCGGCGTAACAGGTAGAATGGCCTTCCGCGGCGTGTACGGCGCGCGCCGAGCTCCACCGGGAGTGCGATCAGCTGGTACTCGTTCACGGCCGACTCGATCAGTAGCTTGCGCTCACTCGACGGGCTTCGATCCAGCTTGCAGAAATCACGCGTGACACGTTGCGCCGCGTCTCCCTGGGTCGTGGCGCCCTCGCTCAGTAGCCCGGGCAGGATGTAGTCCGGCCTGCCAGCGAGCACCGCCACCATGTCCGTGGTCGCGATCGGTGCCCAGGCGGGCTGGTAGGGCTCTCGCATGGCGGCCGTCCAGGGTTCGAGCCGCTGGAACATGTCGACTACCTGCAGCCGGGACGCGTAGCCGACGGCGCCCGGCCAGGGCGTGAGCAACGTCGTCTGCGGATCAAGGTGGCGTCGAAGCGAGCTGCCGAGCTGTCGCATGGCCGTCGTCAGGCGCAGTTCACGGTCGAGGCCGAGGCGACCCAGCTCCGCCTGCTTGCCGTAACCGATGGGAGCGGACGCGGTCATCCATGCCTTGTGCGGGCCGTAGGTCTGGAAGGGACCGAGGTTGCCCGGGAACTTGCTGGCCAGGGCGGAGAGCAGCACGACGACGGTCAACACGCTCCACGTCGCGCGCTCCAGGAACGGCTGGTGGGTATCCACTGCTGCGATGACACCCTGCTGAATGCTGATGAAGATCAGCGGCAGCGCGGGCACCATCGCGAGACTGTAGGGCAGTGTGCTGCCACCCTGAGCGACGACGAAGACACTCCAGAGCAATGCCAGGCCGAGTGCGCGGGCTCCCGCTCCGGAGAGTCTGCGGAGCACCAGAAACAGGAGTGGGAAGGCCAGCAGGAGCGGGATAACCGCGCTCACCACGAAGTCCCACAGGTAGATCAAGCCCGCTCGCCAGCGATCGGGCTCAAAGGCCAGCAGCGGTCCGAGCAGCACGCCGTAGACGGAACCACTCGGTGTGGCCCAGAGAAACAGGAGGGCGAACGCGAGCGCGGCCGGCGCGAAGGTCCAGATCGGCATCGGGCGCTGACCATCGTGGCGCGGAATGACCCGTTCGAGCAGTGCCAGGAGCAGGAAGCCAGCGTACAGGATGAGGGTCTCGGGCCGTGTCAGCGCGAGCAAGGCCAGGCCGATCGAGAAGCGTGCGTTCCAGCGGTGCTCGAACGAGACGTAGGCCAGGGTGACGAAGAACGCCAGCAGCGGAAACTCCGTTCCACTGCTGGCCGCCGCAGCGGCGCCACCGCTGAAGACGAAGAGCAGGGGCGGGATGATCCCGCCAAAACGGTTGGTCGCGAAGCTGGCCGAGAGCGCGATCATCAGCAGGCTGGCGAGGATGCCGACCGTCTGGCAGAACGTCGTCACCGGAAAGTACAGCCGCTCGGCAATCGCGGCGATGCCGACCAGCAGCGGCGATGGATAGCTGGCCAGGCTTCCCTCAGCGCCAAGGTTCCAGGTCAGCTCCCCGTGGTGGACCAGGTTGCGTGCCATGCGAAACGCCACGTGCGCCAGGTCGTACGGAGCACCGAAGGCCTGGAGCTCGTTGTGATGGATGGCCAGGGCGTGGGCCAGGAGGGCGGCCATCGCCAGGAGGAGAGCAGTCCCGCGGTTCATCGTCTGTCAGGTTTCAACCTTCGGGCTCGAGCGTCAAGGATTCGGCCGCATCCACGGCGCTCTGGACGAGGCCTTCCACATCCAGATCGGCCTCTGCCTTCAGGCACTCCTCCAGGCGACCGCGAATGACCGGCTTCCGGGGCTGGAATACGGTGCAGCAGTCCGGCTCGGGCTTGATCGATGTCTCGAAGGTGCCGATGCGCTGGGCGCGCTCGATGATCTCTTCCTTGTCGAAGCCGATCAGGGGCTGGAGCATCGGGAGCGTGTTGGCGGCCGCAATGCAGGTCATGTTCTCGAGCGTCTGGCTCGCAACCTGTCCCATCGAGTCACCCGTCACCAGAGCCTGGTAGTGGTACTTGTGTGCAAGATTCGATGCGATGCGCTGCATCATGCGTCGATAAAGCACCGTCCGGTAGGCCTCGGGTGCGTTATCACGGATGGCCGTCTGGACCTCGGTGAAGGGCGCGATCAGGATCCGGCTCTGGGCCTGGTAGCGGCCCAGCAAGCGCACGAGGTCGATCACCTTCTTCTTGGCCGACTCGCCGATGAACGGGTACGAGTGGAACGTGATGAAGCCCACGCTGCAGCCGCGCTTCATCGCCATCCACGACGCTACGGGAGAGTCGATTCCACCCGAGATCAGGCACAGGACGCGGCCCAGCGTGCCGACGGGAAGGCCACCCGGGCCGGCCAGTCGTTCATGGAAGAGCCAGGTGCGCTTCTCGCGTACCTCGATGCCGAGCTCGATCTCGGGGTCCTTGAGCTGCACCTTCACGCGCTCGGGGCCCGGGAGGATCTTCTCGGCCACGTAGCGGTCGAGCTCGCCGGAGTCGAGCGGGAAGCGCTTCTCGGCGCGCCGCGAGCGCACCCGAAACGTGACGGGCTTGTCGGGATTGGCGGGCAGCACCTGCTCCATGAGGTTGCCCGCCATCGCGACGATGGCCTCCGGGTCGTTCTCGGTGCCCCACGCGGGCGAGACGGTCTTGATCCCGAAGACATCGCGCAATCGCCGCGCGACCTCCATGGGCCGGCGTTCCGGGATGACGTGAATACGGCCCTGGTGGAGCTCCAGCTCGACCGGGGACACCTGCTTGGCTGCGGAGCGGATATTGCGTGCGAGTGTGCGCTCGAAGAACTTCCGATTGCCGCCCTTGAGGGCCAGTTCTCCGTACCGCACCAGCAGCAGTTCCGGACTCGACAGGAGCGTGTTCTGCATCAGTGTCCGATCGCTCGTAGCTCGTCTGAGACCGCAGTCATGACCGCGCCGGCGGCCTGGATCTCGTCGACGGTGGTCGTGCGGGCGAACGAGAAGCGCAGCACCTGACGTGCTTGATCGGCTCCGAGTCCGAGCGCGAGCAGGGCCGGGCTGACTCCCTTGCGTTTTGCCTGGCAGGCGCTCCCGATGCTGACCAGAACGCCCCGGGCTTCCAGGTGGTGCTGCCAGACCTCGCCCGGGGGGCCGGGGAAGAACACGGAACAGATTGCCGCGCACTGCGCGTCCCGCCCGGCTCCGGTCTCGATGAGTCGCACGCCATCGAGCTGTCCGAGGCAGTCGGAGAATGCGAGTCGGATGGCCTCGTAGTGATCGGCGCTCGCCTCGCGGTGTTCGTCGGCCAGGCGTGCGGCCTCGCCCCAGGCGACGATGCCGGCGACGTTCTCCGTGCCCGATCGTCGTCCCTGCTCCTGTCCGCCGCCGTAGAGCAGGGGCTGCATGGCCAGGTTCGGGCGCGTGACCAGCGAGCCGGCACCCTTGGGTGCGTGCACCTTGTGGGCCGAGGCGCTCATGCTGTCCACGCCCAGCTCCTCGAGCGAGAGCTCGAGCTTGCCGAGCGCCTGAACTGCGTCCACGTGTATTGCGGCGCGTGGGGAGCGTGCGCGCACGCGCCGGGCGACCTCGCGAATCGGGTAGACGCTGCCGAACTCGTTGTTCACGAACATCTGGCAGACGAGCACCGTCTCCGGCGTGAGCGCTCGGTCGAGGGCCTCGAGGTCCAGGCGCCCGTCACTGTCGAGGGTGGTCTGCACGACCTCGAAGCCTTCGCGCACGAGGGCGCGCGCCGATTCCTCCACCGACGGGTGCTCCGTGGGCCCGATCACGATGCGACCGCCGCTCTTGCCCGCCGCCTGCTTGACGCGCGCAAGCCCGAACACGGCCATGTTGTTGGCCTCGGTCCCGCCCGCTGTGAAGGTCACGTCGCCCGACCGGGCGCCGAGGGCCCGCGCAACCTTCGAGCGCGCGCGGTCGATGGCCTCGGACGCATGCACGCCCTGGGGGTAGCGGGACGACGGGTTGAAGAAGGCTTCGTTCAACCAGGGCGTCATGGCGTCGCGGACACCCGGGTCGATCGGTGTCGTGGCGGCGTTGTCGAGGTAGATGGTGCGCATGGCAATCAGGGCGCGAGCAGTATGACGTGCTGGCGCTGAAGGACGGCAGCCCAGCTGGTGGGGCGGGCACTTTTTCTGGAATCTCGCCCGTGTCTCGCGGTCCTCTCACGGATCCGGCCGGCAACATCTCGCGCACGATCGACCCTACGAACCAGTCCAACCCGGCGGGCCAGATCTTGACCGGCTCCGAATGGAACTCTCAGTGTCGTGCTGCGGGCCCTACTGCCCCTGCGGGCTCCGTGGCGATACAGGCGGGAGGCCCTCGTGGATCGTCACCCGCCGGTTGATCAGGACGTTGTTCAGGGTGGTCGTGCCGCCCAGCGGCCATTCCACGGTCAACTCGTCGACGACGGTGGCTTCGGCAAGGCCAAAGGAGATCACGAGGCTCGAGCTGGACTTGAATCCGACGCCGGCCTGGACCTCGCAGAATTGATGGCGTTCCCCTGTGCGGATGTCGACCCGTGCCCCGATGGCCTGGGTGTTGGCCGAGCTGCCGAACACCTTGACCTGTAGCCAGTTGCGGCGCGTGCCCTCGTTGTTGAGGAAGAGCTGGACGGGAACGTTGTCGCCCTCGACCAGCATGTCCACGTCGCCGTCACCGTCGATATCCGCGACTGCGAAGCACTTCGAGTACACATCGGTGTCGACGCCCATCTCGATAGCGACGTCCGGGCAGGGCCAGGACAGCTTGTTCTCGAACAGGCGATTCGGGCCCAGGCCACAGACGTACAGATCGAGGAAGGAGTCGTTGTCGTAGTCGAAGAAGAGCGTTCCCCAGCTGAGGAGATAGGCGGCGACGCCCGCGGGTAGAGCTTGTTCGGTGAACGTGGCATCGCCCTCATTGAGCATCAGGACGTTTCCGAAGGGCAGATTGGTGCAGTACAGGTCCGTGAAGCCGTTGGCGTCAAAGTCGCCGACCGCGGTGCCCATGCAGCCCACGCAGGCCTCGGTTCCGGTCTCCTCGGTCACCTCGACAAACGTCGTCCCCTGGTTCTTGAACAGGTGGTTCGTGGCCAGGGTGCAGAACTCTCCGCGATCACTGCACAGGTAGATGTCCGGAAGCCGGTCGTGGTTGTAATCGAAGAACGTCGCGTGGAACGTCGCACCATGTTTCGTCATCTCGACTCCCAGGGCCGCCGCGATATCCACAAAGGTGCCGTCGCCCTGGTTGCGATAGAGCAGGTTTGCGCCTTCGAGCTGATCGTGGTTTGCGACGTACAGGTCGAGCCAGCCATCCCGGTCGTAGTCACCCCATGCGGCTCCCTGCGCCTTGCCACCGTCGTTCACGCCAGCTCCTGCGGCCATGTCCCTGAAGACGAAACCGCCCTCGTTGCGCAGCAGCGCGTTGGCTCCGTCGTGCACCGAGATGTAGAGATCCAGATCTCCGTCGCCGTCGTAGTCCGCTGCCGCGATACCGGTCGCGCCCGGGAGCGGGCCGATGGGGCTGAGCAACGAGCGGTCGGTGTATCGACCGATGCCGTCATTCTCGAAGATACCCACCGTCCGGTGCCCGTTGCCCAGCAGTACGACGTCCGGGTCGCCGTCCATGTCGAGGTCGGCGAAGGCCACTCCGGCGCCGTACATTGCGCCGTTCACTGCGAACACGTAATTCAAGCCGCGCGCGACCGCCACTTCCGTGAACGGGATGGGCGGTTCATCGCCAGCGACCGACGCCAGGCAGGGTGCAATGCTTGTCGCTAAACACCCGATGGATTGAAGGCAGAACATGGGCAGGCGCATTCGTCATCCTCCGGTTGGTGTCGTTTATCTACTCCAACAGGATAGTGCCGCTGGCCGTTCTTGTCGACCGCATGGGCCGTTACGGGCCATTGCGCGCCCCCAGTGGCCAGCAATCCGGATTTCCGAGAGCGGTTTGAACGGCGATCAGCCCATGCGAACGACGAACGACGTCATGTGCCCGAGCACGGTTTCGAGCCGTGCCGTCGAGGTCGTCTCGTTGCCTGCTCTCCAGCTCACCCGACCGTTCTCGACCACCGCGCCCGGACAGACGCGCATCAGTTCCGCGACTGCGGCCTGGCGCCGGGGGGGCAGGTAGGCGCGGATGTTCCTGACGCCGAGGGCCTTCACGATGACGGACCGATCGAATTCGTTCACGCCCATCGCGACCCTGCGGGAATCGAACAGGCCCGCCACACGCCGGAAGCCCCTGGAATGCTGCAGGCGGAACTCGAAACCGGTCTTCGGGTACCGCAGTTCGTAACAGGTCGAGCTCGTGATCTCCTCGACATGCCGGTCCACATCCGTATCGACGAATACCTCGCATTCGCCGAGCTGGCCCCTGAGGGATCGTGGGCCGCACCGACCCTTCTCGCCGTAGGTGAGGCCGAGCTGATCCGCAGCGTTCCTCCAGGCCATGCCTATCCTGCCCCCGCGCAGGTACAGGAAGGCGCCGCCGCCGGCCAGGGCGATGGCCGCGATCACGCCGGCGAGGATGTCGTCGACAACAGGCATGTTCCGTTGTCGACGCGCTGCATGACCGCACGCCTGGAAATCTTGCCATTCCCCTCGACCCCGGCCCGGCAGGGTGGCTGGCGCCCACGTTCACTCCAGTTCGTGGGGGAGATCTTCAATAGATAGTTGCACGGTTGCACAAATATGCTACTGTTCCGGTGAGATGAACGACGATATCTGCTGCCCGGACGGCATGGAGCGCCTGCTGTCCCCCGATTTCTTCAAGAGCCTGTCGGACCCGGTCCGGCTCCAGGTGGTGACTCGCCTGCTGCTCTCGGCCCGGCCACTGACCGTGACCGAGGTCCAGAGTTGCTGCGGGGTTCACATCTCCGGGGTCTCGCGCCACCTGGCTGCCCTGAAGGCGGTGGGGGTCCTGCAGGCCGAGAAAGCCGGTCGAGAGGTCCGTTACAGCCTGCGCGCCGAGGACCTGAGCACTCGCCTGCGCGATCTGGCCGACGCGATCGACTCCGTGCGAGCGGCCGTGCTCGACAGGCGTACGGGGGCCGCCAACGAGTGCTGCGATCCGGTCGCCGCGCCTCCCTCGGGGCCGACAGAGCCCGATTCCGAACACAATTCTTGATAGCCCGTTTTGAAAGAGAAGACCCATGCCCGAGCAGTCCAACGCAGACATCCACGCTGAAGTGTCCAGGTCCTACGAGCGCGCCCTGGGTCGTTCCCTCACGCCAACCAACCCGGGGGAGAGCGCCTCCGCGCCCGGGTGCTGCGGCACGGTCAGCGCGGAGACTCAACCCCATGGAAGTGCCGCGAAGCTCGTGGACTACAGCTCGGACGCGGCGGACGTGCCGGAGCAGGCTCTCGGGAGCTCGTTTGGCTGCGGGAACCCGCTCGCGTTCTCCGACGTCCTGGCGGGCCAGACCGTGGTCGACCTTGGCTCGGGAGCAGGCCTGGACCTGTTGATCGCGTCGAAAAAGGTCGGGCCGCAGGGACAGGTCATCGGCATCGACATGACCGACGCCATGATCGAAGAGGCACGCCGGAACATCGAACGCGCCGGTGTGAGCAACGTCGACGTGCGCAAGGGTGTCATCGAACAGCTGCCGCTCGAGGACGCATCCGCCGACTGGGTCATCTCGAACTGCGTGATCAACCTCTCGCCGGACAAGGACGCTGTGTTCGGCGAGCTGGCACGCACCCTGAAGCCCGGTGGACGGATCTCGATCTCCGATATCGTCGTCGAACAGCTCCCGGAGGAGCTACGACAGCACGCGGCCGTGCGCGCCGCCTGTATAGGTGGCGCCATCTCGGAGGATCAGTACGTCGCGGGCCTCGAGGCCGCGGGCCTGGTCGACGTGACGGTGGTCGAGCGCCTGGTCTACGATGAGGACCAGTTGCTGAGCATCGTCTCTCTGGACGCGGAAGGGGATGCTTGCGATGCTTCCACGGCCCTCAGCTCCGAGCAGATCCGCGCCGCCGCGCGGGGCGTGGTAGGCAAGGTCTGGAGCGCCAAGTTCCAGGCCTCGATGCCCGCATAGTCGGGCG
Organism: Planctomycetota bacterium; assembly: GCA_047618565.1. Lineage (GTDB taxonomy): Bacteria > Planctomycetota > UBA1135 > UBA1135 > JBLHKW01. The sequence goes on along the minus strand of JBLHKW010000015.1, from coordinate 12,972 downwards.
AGTCAAGAGTCGCTCAGGAGACCAGCCACCAGATGCCACTCACGAGGCCCGCCAGGGCGCCGAGTGCGATGACTGCGATGACGAGGTTGATGGCCCACTTCACGACCTTGTAGAGCGGGCGGTTGGTCTTCTTGAGGTTCTTCAGGCGCGCCAGGATCGGCGCGATGCCCAGGAAGAGCTTGTTGGCCAGGCCGCAGCGGTCGCCCTCCATGTTGGGGACGATGCTGGCCTTCAGCCAGATCTTGGGGAAGTAGTTGACGAAACGACCGAGGAGGTTCATCGGTCGTTCGACGTCGCACATCAGGATCAGGCGAAAGTCGTCCGTGTCGTTGCGCACACTGTGCAGGTACGTTTCGTCGAACATGATCCCCTCGCCGTCGCGCCAGCTGCGCGTCTGCCCATCGACGCTGATGAAACAGTCATCGGAATTCGGCGTCGACAGTCCCAGGTGGTAGCGCAGGGAGCAGGCTGCCGGGTCGAGGTGGCGCGTCAGCACCGAGCGCGGCGTGAGTAGCGAGAACATGGCTCCGTTCACGAAGCCAGCCTGGCGCAGGATCTCGGTGGTCTTCGGACAGAGCTTCATGGCCGACTCGTGGTAGTAGCCGTACCACTTGAGATAGAAGCGCCTCCAGCCGTACTTGAAGAAGGTCCGGAACCCGATGTCGTAACGGCTGGCACCCGCCTGTTTCCTGTCGTCGAAGAACCCGGACCTCTGCAGCTCGAGGCCCTCCTCGCGCATGACCTCCCAGTTCTCGCGCAGGAGCTCGAGTTCGGGAAACTCCGCCAGGTCCATGAAAGGCTTGCGGGCGCGCGGCTCGGTGCCTGCGTAGAGCAGGCAGTTGAGCGGCGTGAACATCGGCCAGCCCTTGCGAACGTACTCGCGCACTCCGGCATAGCGCATCGTGCCGCGCAGCCGATAGACGTAGAACATCGAGGCGAATCCGAAGAGCAGGAAGGCTCCAAGGACGTAGACGAGCATCGGGATCATGGAACCTCCTTTTCTAAAGGCAGCGGGGACGCGTCGAGTGGACCCACGGGGGGTGCTGGCACTATACGCCGTTGGCCCCGGCGGACGCGCACCGGCTCAGGGATTCGAGCGAAGCAGCCCCACATCGGCTCCGCAACGCATCGGACCGAGGTCCAGAACCTCGTGTTCCTCGGATTCCAGGATTCGCGCCGCACGGGCGCTGCGCACGCCAGCTGTTCAGTACACGACCACGGGCCGTCCCCGGGGGACCTCTTCGAGGCGTTGGGCCAGGTCGCCGACGGGAATGTTGAGGGCGCCCTCGAGGTGGCCGGCCGCGTACTCGCGCGCACTGCGCACATCCAGCAGGAAGGCGCCCTCATCCAGGGCATTGTGGATGGCGTCGAGCTGCGCGGCGCTGGGGTACAGCACGAGGTAGGCACCGCCGGCGAGGGCCAGCAATATCGTGGGCACCGCGATCAGCCAGCGCGCGACCCTGGAGCGGCTTCGGGTGGCATTCGTCTGGGTTTCCATGGGCGCAAGCGCTCGCTACAGATCGAGGGTCGTCGTGGCGGCCGCGTAGACCGTCACCTCACGTTCGATGCGTCGGTCGCCCACATGTACGGTCACGAGGTAGCGGCCGGGGGGCAGATCACGGACCAGGAAAGTACCTTGCTCGTCCGTCTGCGCCGGCGGCCAGATGCGCGCGTCGGGCTCCGTTCCGGCAGTCGCGGGTCGCACGATGATCAGGGCTCCGCCGATGAACTCGACACCCTGGCTCACATGCGTCTGGATGTCCGTGATACGTCCGCGGATCTCGCCCGCTCGCAGCTCGAGATCCTGGTCGCCGTCGGCGGGGTGCTCGATCACTCGTCCCGGTCCGTCCAGGTCCGTGAGCAGGTCGGGCCAGGTCCCGCCATGGGCCCAGTGCGGGATCACCAGTGCGCGGTAGCGGCCATGGGCCAGGCCCGGGACCGTGCATGCTCCGTCGGTGGCGAAGGGGCTCAGGCGCGGAAACGTCGGGCTTGCAAGGATGTCGTCATCGAGGGGCTCGAGTACCAGCTCGAGGCGGCTCGTGTCCCCGTCATCGGTCAGCGACTGGAGCGTCAGGTGCAGGTCGGTCTGCTCGCTCGCCGGGACCGCGGGCGGGTTCGCGATGGGCGCGCCGAGCCGCAGTTTGACCGGTGTCTCTCCGGCCAGGGCCTGGAACACCACCGGTAGGTGTCCGCGCGCGACGACGGTCAATGCGTGCTCGCCGGGGTCGACCCCCGGGATCCTGAAATGACCCTCGGCATCGCTGTAGGCGAAGAGCAGCCGAACTCCCCTCTGGAGCTTGACCAGCGCCTCGCGCACGGGACGGCCAGCCTCTGTCAGCACGGTCCCGCTGAGCGTCTCTTCACCGAGGGCGATGCCCACGACGAGCGGGTCGGCGAGGGTGTTGGCCGCGGGCGGCTCGTCGAACTCGAACGTGAACGGTCGCTCCGATCGGAAGGCGACCCAGGCCATTCCCAGCAGGAGCAGCAGGGCGACTATCGGAATCCAGGTGAGCACGCGCACGGCAGGAAAGTAGGAGCCGGGGCCCCGGATAGCGATCCTCGGTTCGCTTTCCATCGCTTGGGGGGGACAGCCGTGCGGTGGGGCCCTATCGGTTCGTCACCGCATCCTCGACGGCACGCAGGATCTCGGCCTGCATCTCGCCGGCGGCGCGGAAGTCGGAGCAGTCGAGGTCAGCCAGCGCGGGGGCAAACTCGCTCAGGCCGCGGGCGCCGGCGCGCAGGTAGCCGACCAGGCGCACACCCAGCTGCAAGCGGTCGCAGATGCGTACAAAGCGCGCCTCACGGGACTCGCCGGCTCCGTACTCCTGCCAGTGGGCGAGGGGTAGCGGGCCCATACCACCGATCAGGGACTCGGCGATGCTGTCCTCCATGGCGACCTTGGCGCCCGCCGGGAGCTCGGCGCTGGCGGGCCGCGGGAGGTCCCCGCTGCGGGCCTCGGGGGCATCGTGCAGGAGGGCCATGGCCAGGGTCCGGCCGAGGTCCAGGGGCGGGCTCACCCTCGGCGCCAGGGCCAGGGCCAGGTGTGCGGTGCCCAGGATGTGGCCAGCGACGGATTCCGGGGTCGAGATCCCGCGCAGGACCCAGCCGGTGCGCGGCAGGTGGTCCAGGGGGAGCAGGTCCAGGAGGGGCTCGAGAAGGGCTATCGAGGACGACATGGTGAAGTTCCGAGCTGCATGGTTTTGGTGTGGGTCCCTGGGTCGGGCCGTGGCCAGGCGTTGTACTCGCCAGGGCTGTCAGGTGGGGTTCGCGTCGTCTGCGATCGCCTAAGGTGATTCCACGTATTGAGTTAGGTGTCTGGTCGGTCGCGATGACAACAGCTGGCCCTGGCCGTTCCGAAAGGGACTAATCAGTAGATCGAGGCCGAAAGGTCCGGTTGAAGGGCCGGGGTTTGCCCGCTTTGAAGCCTAGTCCCTATACTGTCGCGCTCACAAATCGGCTGATCACATCCGACTTGATGCCCCCCTTGGCGATGCTACTACGGCTCCACCCCACGCTCACGCCTTCGCAGGTCGGTTCTGTTCTACGGGTCTGTGCCGGCCTGGGATACGCCACCAAGTTCCTCGGCGACTCCCAGCAATGGCTCGAACTCGAGGGCACGCCTGCTCCCGCGCACCGCACCCGCATCGAGGACATGCCGGGCGTGGAGTTCGTCGACCGCCAGGGCACCGTCGAGCTGCATTCGATCGCCGCCGTGCCCGAGCCCAGGGCGTTGCAGGTTGGTGACGCCAGCTTCGGCGCCGGCGATGTGGCTCTGATTGCGGGCCCATGCGCGATCGAGGACTACGACCTTCTCGAGGACATTGCGCGCGGCGTGCGGCAGCGCGGGGCCACGCTCCTGCGCGGCGGCGCGTACAAGCCGCGCACCTCCCCCTATTCCTTTCAGGGACTTGGCCGGCAGGGTCTCGAGTTTCTGTCGAGGGTGCGCGCGGAGACGGGAATCGGCATCGTGACCGAGGTCCTCGACCCGCGCGATGTGGAAGCGGTCGGCGAGGTCGCGGACATGTTCCAGATCGGCGCGCGCAGCATGACCAACTTCGCGCTGCTTCAGGAAGTGGGACAGACGCGGACTCCAGTTCTCCTAAAAAGGGGGTTTGGAGCCACTTTGCGGGAGTTCTTGATGGCGGCCGAATATGTGCTCGCGGGCGGAAATGAGTCCGTTCTGCTGTGCGAGCGCGGCGTCCGCGGATTCGACAACGTGACCCGCAACCTGCTCGATGTGGGAGCGGTCGCGTACCTGAAACAGACCACCCACCTGCCCGTCATCGTCGACCCATCACACGCTGCCGGTCGCTCGGACCTGGTTCCGGCGCTGGCGCGCGCGGGCATTGCGGCAGGCGCGGACGGTCTCATGGTCGAGGTTCACCCGGCGCCGTTCGCGGCCCGGTCCGATGGCCAGCAGGCCATTTCGTTCGAGGTCCTGGATCAGGTAGTCAGCGACGTGAGTGCTCTCTGCGGGCTCGACGGTCGCAAGCTCATCCGTCCCCAGGTTGCTACCGCCGGAAACGGCCCCTTTGAAGAGAGCATGGCTTGAGACACCCCATCATCGCCGGGAACTGGAAGATGAACCTCGATCGCGCGGGCGCGCGCGATCTTGCGAGCGCCCTGCGCGAGCACGTCGAAGCGGCCCATCCGGACGGCGACGTCGAGGTCATGATCTTCCCGCCCTTCGTCTACCTGGACGAGGTCGCGCGAACGATCGGGACCTCGACTATCCGCATCGGCGCTCAGAATTTGTGCGATCAGGCCTCCGGAGCCTTCACGGGCGAGATCAGCGCCGCGATGGTCACCGATATGGGCGCCCAGGCCGTGCTGGTCGGCCATTCTGAGCGACGTCACGTCTACGGCGAATCCGATGAGCTGGCGGGCAAGAAGGTCCACGCAGCCCTGGAAGCTGGTCTGACGGCCATCCTGTGCGTCGGAGAGACCCTCGACGAGCGGCGCGCGGGCCAGGCCGAAACGGTCGTGGCGCGGCAGCTGTCGATAGGCCTCGAGGGCGTCTCCGGAGCCGCCTTGAACCGCGTCGTCATCGCCTACGAACCCGTCTGGGCCATCGGCACGGGGGAGACAGCGACCCCGGAGCAGGCGGGCGAGATGCACGCCTACCTGCGGGGCGTTTTTGCCGGCCTCTACGGCGACCCCGCAGCGAATCAGATGCGAATCCTATACGGCGGAAGCGTCAAAGCGGACAATGTCCGCGACCTGATGGCCGTGGCGGATATCGACGGCGCCCTCGTCGGCGGCGCGTCGCTCAAGCCCGAGACCTTTCACCCCATCGTCGACTTCGGAAAATGACCAGTCTCCTAATCACCCTCCTCTACATCGTCTTCGTCCTCGCGGCGCTGATCCTCGTCGTCGTCATCCTCCTGCAGGAGGGCAAGGGCGGCGGCTTCGGCGATTCCCTGGGCATGGCCGGACAGCAGACGTTTGGCGTCAAGGCTGCGGGCATCCAGAAGTTCACGGCCGTGGTCGCGATCGTGTTCCTCTCGAGCGCGTTGCTGATCCACGTGCTCAACAGGCAACAGGCCGGAGCGACGCTGCTCGACGGTGCGTTCCCGGACGCCGGGCCGTTGGCTCCGCTCGAGTCCCCCAAGTAGCCCTGACACGATCCCGCCTCCGGGCGGGATTGCTGCGACCCGAGTTACCTGTCGATGAATCAGAACGAAGTCCTGGACCTGTTGCGCGAGAGCGAGGCCTTGCTGGAAGGCCACTTTGAGCTCTCCTCGGGCCTGCATAGTGATCGCTACTTCCAGTGTGCGCTCGTCCTCTGCGACCCGGTCCGTGCCGAGCGCCTGGCACGCGGGCTGGTCGAGTCTCTTCCGAAGGACCTGCGCGAATCGATCGACATCGTGGTGGGCCCCGCCCTCGGCGCGGTGACCTGGGCCCACGAGGTGGCGCGCGCCGTCGGAGTGCGCGGCATGTTCACCGAGCGCAAGGACGGCGTGATGAGCCTGCGCCGGGGCTTCGTGCTGGAGCCCGGAACGCGCGTGCTCGTGGTCGAGGACGTGCTCACGACCGGTGGCTCGGCGCGCGAAGTGATCGCGTTGCTGCGCAGCCTTGGAGTCGAGGTCGTCGGTGTCGGATCGGTCGTGAACCGCTCCGGCAAGAACCCGTTCGACCCGGACGGTCTGCCGCTGTTTGCCCTGGCGGAGGTCGAGGCGCGCACCTGGTCGAAAGACGATCCGCCCGCGGGATTCGAGAGCAGTGCCGCGATCAAGCCGGGAAGTCGCCCGGTCGCTTCCTAGCAGGGCAGCGTGCAGGCCACACGGCTGAGATCGGGCTTTCCGGTAGTCGAGCCTTTAGTGAGGAGTGCAGCGTGATTCGTTCAATGACCGGGTTCGGGGCGGCAACCGAGAGCGCTGACGGACTGTCCGTTCGCGTTGAGGTGCGCTCCGTCAACCACAAGCACATCCAGCTCAAGACGCGAATACCCACGGAATTCGCGCATCTGGAGGCGCGCGTGGATGCGGTCCTGCGCAAGCAACTTCAGCGTGGGGCCGTCTCGGCCACGATCTCGGTGGCACGGCTCGATGCCGCATCCCATGTGTCGATCGATCGTGCCGCGGCCGAACGATACGCAAAGCAGCTGCGCGCCCTGGTGACCCGTCTGAAGTTGCCCGGCGAAGTGCAGCTCTCCGACCTGATAGGCCTGCCCGGCGTGCTTCAGGCCGGCGCGGACACGGCTCCGAGTGACAAGCATGACAAGCTGCTGCTGCGGGTGCTGGCCAGCGCCACCAAGGACCTCGTCGGCATGCGTGTCATCGAGGGCAAGGCCATGGTGACGGACTTCGAGAAGAACACGCGCGCCATCGAAGCTACCGTGACGAAGATCGGCAAGCGCGCCCCGAAGGTGGTGACGCAGCATCAGCGTGCGTTGAAGCGGCGCGTCACCGAGCTGCTGGGCGATGCCAGCAAGGTCTCCTCGAAGGACCTGGCGCGCGAGCTGGCATTGATCGCCGACCGCCTCGACATCAACGAGGAGCTCACACGTCTGGCGAGCCACGTGACCCAGCTGCGCAAGACCCTCGACAAGGGCGGCGCGGTCGGTCGCCGGCTCGATTTCCTCGCTCAGGAACTCTTCCGCGAGGCGAACACGATCGGTTCCAAGGCCAGCGATGCCCAGATCGCGCACGCCGTCGTCGACCTGAAGACCTACATCGAGCGCCTTCGGGAGCAGGTGCAGAACGTCGAATGATGGAAGCGGACAAAGTGGAAACGACCGACCGAGACGGCCTCGAGGGCCAGATGCTGCTGATCTCCGGACCCTCCGGTTGTGGCAAGAGCACCATCTGTCGAATCCTGATCGAGGATCCACGGGTGGTCTTCTCGGTCTCGGCCACGACCCGCATCATCCGTGAGGGCGAGGTCGACGGGCGCGATTACCATTTCCTCAGCAAGGAAGAGTTCGGTCGCCGCATCGAGGCGGGCGAGTTCATCGAGTGGGCCGAGGTCTACGGCAACCTGTACGGCACCCTGCGTTCGAGCATGGTGGAGGCCCTGAAGGCGGGGAAGGTGTTCCTCGTCGAGATCGACGTCCAGGGCGCGTTGCAGCTCAAGGCACTCGGCGTGCCCGGCATCTACGTCTTCGTCGCTCCGCCGAGTTTCGAGGTCCTGCGCCAGCGCCTGGAGGGCCGTGGCAGCGAGACGCCCGAATCGCTCAAGCGCCGGCTGCAGAAGGCGGAGGACGAGTATCGAGAGCGCGGCAAGTACGACCACATCGTCGTGAACGAGGATCTGAACCGGGCGCTGGATGAGATCCGCGGCCTCGTTGGCCTCGCGGGGGCGGTCTCGTGAGCCACATCCTGCTGGGCGTGAGCGCATCCGTCGCCGTCTACAAGGCGTGCGATCTGGCGAGCAAGTTGACCCAGTCGGGCCATGTCGTCCGGGTCGTATTGACTGCCCGCGCGGCCGAACTCGTCGCCCCGCAGCTGTTCGAGGCCGTGACCGGAGAGCCGGCTGCGACCACCGAGTACGGTCCCGAGCGGCGCGGCTCCATGGACCACATCGACCTGGCGCGCTGGGCGGAAATGTTGCTCGTGGCGCCCTGTACTGCGGACCTGCTGGGGCGCCTGGCCCATGGGCTGGCCGACGACCTGCTGACAACTCTGGTGCTGGCCGTCGATCCTGGTGTGCCGCGTCTGCTGTGTCCCGCGATGAATCCAACCATGCTCGCCAACCCCGCCGTGGTCCGTAATCTGGCGTGCGTGGCCGAGGACGGCTGGGAGGTCGTCGAGCCGGTGGCCGGCCACGTCGCATGCGGGGAGGCCGGCCCCGGACGGCTGGCGGAGCCCGCCGAGATCGCCGAGCGAGTCGCTCGCCGGCTGGAATCCTGATCGAAACGGGAGATTCCCATGAGTCGCGCCCGAAAGTCTCGCCGCCTGCACGTCGTGGTGACCGCCGGGCCGACCCGCGAGCACGTGGATCCCGTGCGCTACCTCAGCAACGAATCGAGCGGCAGGATGGGGTTTGCGATCGCGAAGGCGGCCGCGAAGGCCGGGCATCGGGTGACGCTCGTGGCCGGGCCGGTAGCTCTCGAGACCCCAGCGGGCGTCGATAGGGTGGATGTCGTCAGCGCGCGCGACATGCTGGCAGCGGTCCGCACAGCCTTCGCCGCCGGGGATGCCCTCTACATGGCCGCTGCCGTCGCTGACTGGCGGCCGGCGCGCAAGCTGGCCGGCAAGTGGCGCCTGAAGGACACGGGGGCCGAGGCCGCGAGCCTGCGCTTGGTCCGGAATCCAGACGTCCTGGCCACCGTCGCGAGAAGAAAAGGCCAGCGGCTGGTGGTCGGTTTCGCCCTCGAAACGGGGGCCGGTCTGCGGCGTGCGAAAATCAAGCTGAAAAAGAAGAACGCCGATTTTGTGGTGTTAAATAGCAGTTCCGCATTGAACGCGACCCGGACGACCGTGACCATCATCAGCACGGATGGCAAATCGCGAACGATGCGGAATCAAACCAAGGACGCGGTGGCACGCGCCCTCGTCGGGCTTCTGGCCGAGATCTCTCGGCAGCCGGCCTGACCGATTCCCGGATCGATTCGCGTGGAGCAATTATCGCCGCAGGGATCGCCTGCGGCACGAACTAGCGGCGCGATAGGGGATACGTCTTGGGCCGAAAGAAGGGCCGTAGTACGAAGAAGGGGAAGGTCTCAAAGGGACGTTTCGGGGCGCTAGCCTCGGGCTTCCTGCTGGGGGCGCCGCTCGATGCCGCCACGTCGGCACGCGTGCGCGAGCTCTGTGGATTGGTGCTCATCGGACTCTCCGTCTGGCTGCTGATCTCGATGGGGAGCTACTACGCGCCCTGGGGGTTCGAGGGAGCCGATGGCCACAACTGGGGCGGCCAGTTTGGCTATTACCTGGCCCGCGGCTCCTTCATGTTCTTTGGCCTGTCCGGCTATCTCCTGTCGATTCTCGGGCTGTGCTGGGGATCGATCATCGTCGCGCGCCGCGTCGTGGACCTGGCCTTCATCCGCTGCCTCGGGGCAGCGTGTTTCGTGCTATCGATGGCCTTCCTGATGGACCTGACCTTCGGCGTTCCGATCGCCGAACGGCTGGACGGTCAGGGACTCGTGGCGCTCGACAACGAGCTGCCCTACGGCCCCGGTGGCTGGCTGGCCTACGCCAGCATGGGGCATCTCGTGTCCCAGTTCGGACGGGTCGGGCTGGCGATCCTGCTGGTCACGATGGCATCCATTTCGTTCATGCTCGCAACCGAGATGGCCTTCTATCCGGCCCTGCGCGGTTTTAGTGCATGGCTTGCCGATCGCCGTGATGAGCGCGGCGAGGCCCTCGTGCCCGCGATATTGGGCTGGATGCGCGGCCTGTTCTCGGGGCTCTGGGACTTCTTGCGTGGGGCGGACCTGGTCCAGGACCCGGCCGTCGCTTCTCCCGCAAAGGCACGCGCCAAGCCGAAGGCCAAGGCAAAGCCCAAGGCCGTCGAGGAGGACGAAGAGGAAGAGCTGGAAGACGAGTACGAGGACGAGGAGGAAGAAGAAGAAGAGGACGAGGAAGACGAGTACGAGGAGGAGGAAGAAGAGGAGGAAGAAGAAGAGGAAGAAGACGAGTACGAATACGAGGACGAGGAGGAAGAAGAACCCTTCGAGGAGATCGTCCCTGCGAAGCCGGCCAAGAAGTCCAAGCCCAGGACGCCGACCACGATCCATCAGGCCGTTTTCTCGCCCCCGACTCCTCCGCCCGGACCCTGGACCCTGCCCCCTCTGGATCTGCTGGAGCCGCCGGAGTGCAACAGCGTGCTCGACAACGAGTTCCTCGAGGAGTCCGCGCGCAAGCTGGAGCACGCCCTCCAGAGTTTCCGCGTCGATGCGGAGGTCGTCGGCGCCCAGGTCGGGCCTGCCGTGACCCAGTTCGAGCTGACCGTCGCGCAGGGCACGCGCATGAACAAGGTCACGCAACTCAGCCAGGAGATCGCGGGCACCCTGCGCGCCCGTAGCGTGCGCATCATCGCGCCCATCCCCGGCAAGTCGACCATCGGCATCGAGGTGCCCAACGCCAAGCGGCGCGTCGTGCGCATCTCTGAACTCGTGAGTCAGAAGGCGTACGACAAGAAGTACATGGCCCTGCCGCTGTTCCTCGGGATGGACGCCGAGGGCACGGCTATCGTCGAGGACCTCGCGCGCATGCCGCACATGCTGATCGCGGGTACCACGGGCTCGGGCAAGTCGGTGTGCATCAACACCATCCTGGCCAGCGTGCTCCTGACGCGCTCACCGCACGACGTGCGCATGATCCTGGTCGACCCGAAGATGGTCGAGTTGCAGATGTTCGCCAAGATCCCTCACCTGGAGCTGCCCGTGGTGACGGACATGCGCCAGGCCACGGCCGTCCTGATGTGGGCCGTCGAGAAAATGGAGGGCCGCTACGAGCTTTTCAAGAACGCGGGCGTGAAGCACATCACCGGCTACAACGCTCTCAGCGAGGACAAGCTGCGCGAGCGCATGGGCGACGAGTTCCACGAGGAGCGTACGCCGCGCCACGTGCCGTACATCATCGTCGTGATCGACGAGATGGCGGACCTGATGATGGTCGCGAAGAAGGAGGCCGAGCAGGCCATCACGCGCCTGGCCCAGAAGTCGCGGGCGGTCGGGATCCACGTGATCCTCGCCACCCAGCGCCCGTCGACGGACGTGATCACGGGCGTCATCAAGGGCAACCTGCCCACTCGCATCGCCTTCCAGGTCGCGAGCAAGGTCGACAGTCGCGTCATTCTGGACGTGATGGGGGCCGAAAAGCTGCTCGGGCAGGGCGATATGCTCTATGCGCCGCCGCAGACCTCCCAGGTCTCCCGCGTACAGGGCGCACTGGTCGAAGACCACGAACTGCAGGCGCTGGTGGAGTTCGTCTGCAAGGAATCCGTGGCGACCTTCAATCAGGAGCTGATCCAGGCTGCCACCGGAAGTGCCCCGGCGGGCACTGTGGGCGGTCGAGGCCCGGATTCGGACCCGATGTTCGACGATGCTGTCCGCATCGTCTTGAAGTCGCGCCGCGGGTCAGCCAGTCTGCTGCAGCGTGCCCTCGGGGTTGGTTACACCCGCGCCTCGCGTCTCATCGACATGATGACGGAGGCCGGGATCGTTGGTGAGCACAAGGGATCCAAGGCTCGGGAAATCCTGATGACCCTGGAAGACTGGGAGGAGAATACCGCTCCTTCGAATGAGGTCTGAACCATGGCTGAAGAGAACCGCAAATTCCAACTGAGCAGGGATGTCCTTGGTGGCATCCTATTCACCCTGAGCAGCTTCCCCCTGGTGCTCGTGGTCATGGGGATTCTCCGTGACCCCGGGGCCGGCGGTGCCGCTGCCGCCGCCCAGGCGCTGGTCGCCTGGCTGGGTCACGCGGCGCCCATCCTGTGGTCCGGCGGCTTCGCGCTGGTGGGCACGATCATGGTGCTCGGCAACGACAAGTTCCCGGTCGGGAAGACCCTGCTGGGTATCAGTGGGACGGCCCTCGGCCTGGCGGTGTTGCTGGGAGCGATCCTGCCGGACGGGGGCGGAAGTTTCGGGGGGGCGACCGGAGGCGCGGTGGCACGCCGTCTGGCGGAGCCCGTTGCGATCTTCTTCGGCGTGGTCTGCGTCCTGGCGCCCATCTGGTTCGCCTGGCTCAGGGGCCTGGTCGCGGAAAATTCGGTCGCAGGTCAACCGGATGTGGACGCGTTGTCGGACACCGAGGGCGGAAGCGTTTCCTCGGAGGAGGCCGCCTTGTTGGTACCCGACGAGTCTTCAGCGGAGTACCTGGAGGAAGTCTGGCGCGAGGTCCACAACGCAGAGCGCCCCCCGATCGTCGCGCCTTCGCCCTATCCTGATGATCCACGTCTGGCAGGTGCCCTTCCCGACGGAACGGCTCCGATCGAGACCAAGAATGTACAAGCACGCTCCGATAGCAAAACTGGCGCTCCAGCCTCTAAGTGGAAGCGTCCCCGAGGTGAGGTCGATACCACTGTCGGCGCTGGCGCAGATCTGGCTGCCGGGCAGGCCGAGAGCTCTGCCGAAGACGTCGAGCCGGTTGAAAAGCCTGCCGCGGCCGCGCGCTCAACGGAGCTGAGTGATCCGGTCGAGGTCATCGACCGCCGCCTGGAAGCGCTCGAACCCGTTCCGACCGTCGAGCCTTTCCCGGAGATCGAGCCCTTCGCCACGCGGGAAGCGTCCGAGCCGGTGGCTCTGCAGGCCGATGCCATGCCGGCGGCTGCGCCGGAAGCGGTCGAGCCCCGCGACGGCGCGAAGCCGATCGCGGTGCGTCAGGCCGGGCCCCCGACACCATCGTGGGAACAGTCGGACCTGTTCCAGCAGCCCGACGGCGACGCCGGATCCGCGGCAGAGGTGGAGGAGCTGGCGAGGAACACGGCCGATTCCGAGCTGACGGGCGCTGCCGAAGCCCACGCGACCATCGTTGAGGCGGTGGACGAAGAAGAGCTCGAGGAAGAGGACGAAGAGGAGCTCGAGGA
>JBLHKW010000014.1:0-46413 GCA_047618565.1 Planctomycetota bacterium | reverse complement strand
CCCGGAGGCGACCCTTACGGGTCGTCGAGGATGCCAACGCGCGAGAAGTGCCGCCAGAAGCCGAAAGGACGGCGAAGCCGGCCCGTCGTCGCGTTTGGGCCGCGTCTTCATGAATTATTCGGGCTAGACCTGGGCCATCATCGGCTCATCTTCAGGCTTCGACTCGGCCGCCGGGGGCGTCCTCTCGGCCTCCGGAGCCGGCTTGTTGAAGCCGAACATGCGACCGATGAGGATCGCCGCGAGGGCGACGAAGCCGGACATCAGGGCGCCCATCTTGGCCTGACCACGAAGGTCCGCGTCCATCGGGAAGGCCGCGCCGGCCACAAACAATGCCACGGTGAGGCCCAGGGCAGCGATGAAGCCCGCCATGGCCAGCTCCTTCACTCCCATGCGCGCGGGCAGGGGGAATCCGAGCCCCATGGCCATCAGCCCCAGGAGGGTGACGCCGAGCGTCTTGCCCACGACTAGCGAGCCCAGGATGATCCAGGTCATCGCGCCGATTCCGGCCATCTCGACGCCAGCGTTGGCCATGGCGAAGAAGAACAGGCCAAAGTCCACGAAGGCCTTCATGCTGTGCTCGAAGTTGTGCAAGGGCGAGTGATGCATGTGCAGGTCCTCGGCCAGATCCGCACCCATCTTGTCGACCTCGTCAGCAGCGGTGAACATGCCGATATCGCGCTTCGGGCCTGGCAGGAAAGGCACCACCGCGACCAGGGCCAGGGCCGGGTGCAGGTGAGCGAGCATCAGGCCGGTCCAGGCCACGGGACCGGCGATGAAGATGTACGGAACCCAGCTCTGCACGTCCATCTTGCGCAGCGCGTAGGCGATCGCCATCGCGGCGACCACCAGACCTAGCCATTGAGGCTGGGCGGGATTGGCCACATCGCCGTAGAAGACGGCGATGATGCCTAGCCCGATCGCATCATCCGCAACGGCCAGGAGCAGCAGGAAGTTGATGGCCGGGTGGCCGCGGCCGAAGACGGCGCGCGCGATCAGCCACGCGAGAGCGATATCGGTCGCGGTCGGAATACCCCAACCGCGGTTGACGAGGCCCATATTCTCCGTGTCGGCCGCATCGTAGACGCCCATGCTGGTGGCCAGCATGACCCCGCCGAAGAAGACGGCGACCGGTCCGACGACCCCGCCCACGGTCGCGAACAGCGGGTTGATGGCCTTTTTGAGCGGGCTGAGATTGCCCCCCGGGAGCGTCGCCTCGGTGACCTCCTTGGCGGCGATCCCGAAGAAGAACACCATGAAGATGTCGTTCACCAAGAAGTGGATCGTGACCGGATGCCCGAACATGGCGAACGGCAGCTGCCAGACGTCCGAGTGGTCGCCATGGGCCTCACCGAACCAGTGGTGGTACCAGTGTGGGGCCAGGTTGGCTGCCAGAAGGGCCGCGGCCACCCCGACGATCAGCGGGATGGAAAACTCCTGGAGGAGGTTGATGACGCCCTTCTTCGGCGATTGGGTCACTGAGATACCTCGGATACGGGTTGTCGGTTAGCGAACTGGTGGTTGGGGAGTGTGCCGCTGGGTTCAGCACCGACTGATCATCGGCGTACCAGAGCAATCTCCGTAGGTGGATACGGACTAGTGTCCATACCGGGGCCTGGTTGCTCGAGAACCGCAGAAGTTGGAGGCCGGAAGATGCACGGAGCGCTGGGGCAGAGCAATCGAGAATGGCCAGAGAGGGTGTAGTTTCTTCCGGGTCGGCAGCTCTCCGGCAGCCGCAGTGCTGGAGCCAGGACGCGCGTTTACCCAAGCGAGCGGATGAGGTCAGTTTTCTGGCCAAAGGGGAAGAAGGGCTGTCCGTCGGCGTCTGCAGATTCCCCACTCGATAGGCCGACCGGCGGTTTGACTTGCCCGCAGGGACCGCCTAGAGTGCTCGCGCATTGCATCAAATGCTCCTAACTCCATCAAATCCAACGAGATACAGCACGCGCTGACCTGATCGACCATGATCGCCACTGTCCTCGCGCTCGCTCTTTTACCCGCCCTCCAGCAGGGGTCCGAAGAGCCCGTTCCGCCCATCCAAGAGGTGGGCAACGACTACGTCCTCAACTTCGCCGAAGGCCAGACCACGGACCCGGGGCTCTCCCTGGCTCAGTTCGTGATCGCCTGCGAGCAGGTAACCGGGATCAACTTCACCTATGCCAACGAGACGCAGTCGCTCCTGGAGAGCACCAGCGTCCGGCTACTGGGCACGAAGCGGGTCCCCAAGGACGAGTTTTACAGTTTCTTCCAGATCATGATGATCATCAACGACTTCGTTTGCTCGGAGATCGGCGAAGCCCCCCTATCGGTGGTGCTCATCAGCAGCTTGCGGACGACCGACCGCAACACGATCCGGGGCGACGCCATCTACGTGGCGCCCGAGGACCTGGAAAAGTACGCGGCACAGCCCGCGACGCTCATCACGACCGTGATCACGCTGCCGAACACCGACGTGCGGCAGCTCTCGAACTCCATGCGGACGATGATCACGGACGCCAACACGCAGCAGATGCTGCCGGCCGGTAACACCAATGCGATGGTGTTGACGGGCTTCGGCAGCAACGTCGCGGCGACTGCGCGCATGCTACGCATCGTGGACGAGGCCTCCAAGATCGAGGAAGTCGTGCCCGAGTTTGCGGTGATCCCGCTCGAGTATGCGTCGGCCAACGAGATCTCGCCGGTGATCGAGGAACTGCTCGAGGCCAGCCGCCGCGCGAGCCAGGGTGGCGCGGGCCGGGCGGCTCCCCAGCAGGGCGCCACGGGTCAGATCCCGAGCCGCGGCCAGACCGAGGCCAAGATCATGATCGATCCGCGCACGAACTCGCTGCTGGTGATGGCCATGCCCACGGACATGCCGACCATCAAGGAGCTGGTGGCGCGCCTCGACATCGATACGGTCGAGCGCGAACGCTCCTACCACATCTACAACCTGTCCAACGTCAACGCCGAGCAGCTGGCCGAGACCCTTAACGACTTCCTGCAGGACGCCGCGCGCCTCGAAGCCGGACGCACGGGCGCTGGCCAGACAGGTGGCGCTGGCGCCAACCGCCAGGCAGGAGGCGGCAGCAGCCGGACCAACGAGTTCGTCGTCGTGCCCGACGTCGAGACCAACTCGCTGCTGATCGCGGCGAGCAGAACCCGCTACGAGGAACTGCTCAGTCTGATCCAGCGACTGGACCAGCGTCAAGACCAGGTGCTGATCGAAACCGCCCTGATCGAGCTCTCCGGACGCGACTTCCTCGACATCGGTGTCGAGCTAGGATTCGCTGACCTGCCCGGTGTGACCGAGGTGGGCGGCTTCGGCGTGACCTCGTTCGGGCTGTCGACGATCGACGACCTGGACAACGACGGCATCCCCGACACGCGCATACCGAACAGGTCCGTGGGCCTCTCCGCCGGCATCCTGGATGGCGAGAACTTCAGCCTGCCGGTCATGCTGCAACTGCTGGAGGAGCGCCGTAACTCCAACGTGCTGAACGTGCCCTCGGTACTGGTCAACAACAACGGTAGCGCCACGGTGACCTCCATCGAAGAGCAGCCGACCACGACGGTCACGCTCGGCGGCGGAGTCGGAGCCAGCGGCACCCAGGAGAACTTCAACGAGTTCGTCGAGGCCGGCATCACGATGCAGATCTCACCCTCGATCAGTGCCTCGAACTATCTGCGACTGAACATCTACCTCGAGGTCTCGAACTTCCTGGGCTCGGTCCAGGGCTCGATCCCCCCGCCGCGGACGACGCGCACGATCTCGACCTCGGTCAACGTCCCCGACGGCGACACCATGGTGATCGGTGGCATCATCATTGACAACCGCACCGAGACACGAGCTCAGATTCCGTGGCTCGGCGACCTGCCGCTCATCGGGCGCCTCTTCGGGCGCAAGACGCAATCACTGGATCGCACGGCGCTGTACTTCTTCGTCACCCCGCACATCATGCGCGATACGGAGTTCGCAGACCTGGCCGAGATCTCCTACCGCAAGAAGCTCGAAGCGGCCGACACGATCGGTGCCGACCGGATTCGGGTCATCGACCCGCGCTTCGGAGCCAAGAACTCGGACCTCGACCTCGGCGGCTTCGATATCCCGCTCTACACCAGCCCGAAACGTGGCGAGGTGAATCGCGACGACGTCGGCCTCGACCCGATCGAACTCAACTCGCTGATCGAAGACGCCAAGCAACAGTCGAATGACTAGTATCGGAGACATGCTGGTGGACGCGGGCCTGGCCCGCGAAAAGCTCGACGAGTGCCGACGCGCGGCCGCAACCAGCGGCGAGTCGCTGGACCGCGTCCTGATCCAGAAGGAGTACCTGGAGGAGACCACGATCCTCCAGGTGTACGCCAAGCACCTGGGCTTCGAGTTCAGGAAGAGCCTCGATGGGACGCGCGTCCCGGGTGGCTTCGTGGACCAGGTGCCCGTGCACTTCGCGCGCAACTACAACCTAATCGGGCTCGAGCTGTCCGAAGACAACGTCCTCAAGGTCGCCACGTGCACTCCCCTGGAGCCGCACCCGATGGACGACCTGTCCGCCATCATCGACTGTGAGATCGACGCGGTCCTGGCCCCGCGCGGAGAGATCACCTCGCTGATCTCGCGCGCCTACCGGCACAAGGCCGACGGCGTCGACGAGGCCCTGACAGCCGTCTCCGAGGACGGCGATATCGGCTCCCTGGCGGCCGAAATCGACGATGCCGAGGACGTGCTCGACGTCTCCAACAAGGCGCCGATCATCAAGCTCGTCAACACGATCTTGTTCCAGGCCCTGAAGCTGCGCGCGTCGGACGTTCACTTCCAGAACTACCCGGACCGCATGCAGGTGCGCTTCCGGATCGACGGAATCCTCTACGACATGGATTCCATCCCGCGCCGTGTCCAGGACGCGATCATCAGCCGCGTGAAGGTCATGGGCAAGATGGACATCGCCGAGCGGCGCCTGCCGCAGGACGGCCGCGCGACGATCAAGATCGGCGACGGCGAGGTCGATGTGCGCATCAGCTCGATCCCGACCACGTATGGCGAGCGCATCGTCATGCGCCTGCTCGACAAGACGTCCAAGCTGTACCGCATCGACGAGATCGGCCTGTCCCTCAAGAACCAGGCGATCCTCACGGAGTATCTGAACTTCAACCACGGCATCATCCTCGTCACGGGCCCCACGGGCTCGGGCAAGACGACGACGCTCTACGGGTCGATGGCGGAGATCGACACGACCCAGAAGAACGTGCTCACGATCGAGGATCCGGTCGAGTACGCCCTGCCCGGGATCAGCCAGGTGCAGGTCAACACCAAGAAGGGCCTGACCTTCGTCTCCGGCCTGCGCGCGTTCCTGCGTCAGGACCCGGACGTGATGATGGTCGGCGAGATCCGCGACCTCGAGACAGCCGAGGTCGCCATCCGTGCGGCGCTGACCGGGCACCTGGTGTTCTCGACCGTGCACACCAACGATGCGGCATCGACGATCACGCGCATGGTGGACCAGGGCGTCGAGCCCTACCTGGTGGCCAGTTCGTTGATCCTCATCATCGCTCAGCGCCTCGTGCGGACGATCTGTGCGGACTGCAAGTACAGCGCACCGATCACCGAGGAGATGGCGTCGAAGCTGCGCAAGCTCGGATTGAGCTCCGAGGAGCTCGGCAACGAGATCATGCTCGGCCGTGGTTGCGAAGAGTGCTTTCAGTCGGGCTACGCCGGCCGGACCGCCATCTACGAGTTCCTGCCCGTGGAGGAGACCCTGCGCACCCAGATCATGGACGGCGCCACGGCATCCGTCATCAAACGTTCGTCCATCGAGCGCGGCCTGATCACCCTGCGGGAGGATGGTCGCGACAAGGTCAAGCAGCGGCTCACGACACCGGACGAGGTGCTGCGCGTCACCCAGCTGGACTTCGAGTAGTTGCGGCCCCCTGCCGCCCACCTGACCTTCGCCTCAACAGGCCCGAATGCCGATCTACGAGTACAAAGCTTTCGCGTCCGGCGGCGCATCCCAATCGGGGATCATCGATGCCGACACCGAGCGTGACGCGCGCCAGAAGCTACGCCGTGACAACCTGCTCGTAAGCACGTTGCACGAGCTGCGTGGCGGTCGCAGGCGCAAGGTTGGCCCCAAGAAGGGCAAGAAGGGCGCGAGCGAAGGCTTCCTCGCCAAGCTCGCCCGTCAACGCACCCCGTCAGCGCCGACCCCGCGCAACACGGAAGTCGTCGCCGGGCTGACGCGCCAGCTGGCGACCCTGCTGGGCTCCGGAATTCCGCTGACCCAGGCGTTGACGGCGCTCGTCGAGCAGGCCGAGCAGCGCAAGGTCGAGACGATGTTCCGGGAGATCCGCGAGCAGATCGAGCAGGGAGTCAACCTGGCTGACGCGTTCGGCATGCACCCGAGCTACTTCTCGGCGCTCTACATCAACATGGTGCGCGCCGGTCAAGCGACCGGAAACCTCGACATCGTCCTGTCGCGCATCGCCGATTACCTCAAGGCCCAGGGAGTGCTACGGCGCAAGATCACGAGCGCCATGCTCTACCCCATGATGATGATCCTGATCGGGATGGTCGTCGTGTCGATCCTGATGGCCAAGGTGGTGCCCGAGATCACCGGCATGCTGATCGACCAGGGCAAGAAGCTGCCGCCCTCGACCCAGATCCTGATCAACATCAGTGAGTTCTTCCAGGCCTACTGGTTTGTGGGAGCGCTGATCATTGCCGCCATATCGTTCACGATCGAACGCATCTACCAGGCCAACAAGAACGGTCGCCTGGTGATCGATCGGTCGCTGATGCGCGTCCCGGTGCTCGGCGAGCTGCTGCGCAAGGCGGCCGTGGGACGCTTCACGCGCACTCTGTCGACCCTGCTTCAGAGCGGCGTGCCGGTCATCCAGGCGCTCGAGATCACCCAGGCCGTCGTCGGCAACCGGGTCGTCGCGGACGCCACGGGGCACATCAAGACTCGTGTCATCGAGGGCACGGACATCACAACCCCGCTCAAGCAAAGCGGCGCCTTTCCGGCAGTGGTAGGCTACATGGTCGCCGTCGGGGAGCAGTCGGGCGAGCTCGAGGAGATGCTCGACCGCATCGCCCTGGCCTACGACGAGGAAATCGACGTGGTCACGGAGCGCTTCACGTCGCTCCTGGAGCCGATCATGATCGTGCTCCTGGCCGGGGTCGTGGGTTACATCGTGTTCGCAATCGTGCAACCGATCCTGGAGATCGGCCAGGTATAGGCCATGGAAAGGAAGACGGGTGCACGACCCCGCCCCCTCGGATCGCGAGGCGGCGTATCAACTGGAGTTCAGTCATGAAAATGCAACAGAGACAATCCCACCGCAGCGGCTTCACACTCGCCGAGCTCATGGTGGTCATCGTGATCATCGGCCTGCTCGCCACGGCGGTCGTCCCCAAGCTGATGGACAGCCTCGGGGATGCCAAATGGGGCCGCGCCAAGGCCGACGTCAAGACCATCGAGAGCGCGCTCACCAACTACGCCATCCGTAACAACGGATACCCCGAGTCCCTGGAATCCCTGGTGACGCCGGACGTCAACAACAGGACCTACCTGGACCGCCAGACCGTCCCGACCGACCCCTGGGGCAACGAGTACGGCTACGAGCCCTCCATCGATGGCGGGACGCCGCGCATCACCTGCTTCGGAGCCGACGGCCAGCCCGGTGGTGAAAAGGACAACCAGGACAAGGACAACATCATGATGAAGAACGACCAGTGGAACTGACGGCCTGATGATCGCGCGGCCCAGACAATCCCGGCAAGCAGCCGCAGGCTTCACCATCGCCGAGTTGATGATGGTGATCCTGATCATGGGCCTGATCTCCGCGGCCGTGTCCCTCGGAATGGACTCGCTCCTTCCCGGAGAGCGACTCAACACGAGCGTGCGGCGCCTGGCCGCAACACTGCAGGGCACGCGCTCGGATGCCATCGCCCGCAATGGCGAGTTCTGGGTCGAGTATGACCTCGACAAAGAAGCCGTGCGTGTCGTCACCCCCTTCCGGATCGGGGGCGGCTCGATGATCGACGATGTCGAGGAATGGGAGGACCGCTTCGCGCTCCCGTGGGACCAGGTCGAGCCGGGCGTCGACATCGCGAGTGTCGCGCTCGCCGGTGACCAGTTCGACCAGGGCATCGTACGCGTACGCTTCGACCCACGCGGCGCAGCATCGGACCACTCGGTGATTCTGAGCCAGCCCAAGTTCGAGAGTTACTTCACGATCGAGGTACTGGCCCTCACCGGTGTCATCAAGTTCCACGACGGCATCTTCTTCCGCGAGCCTCCGGACGAGTCCAGCTTCAACTGATGCGACGACAACATTCCCGGCGTACCGGACTCACCCTGGCGGAGGTCGCGGTCACCATCGCGATCGTGTCGATCGCGATCATGGGCTGCCTGCAGGGCCTCGAACGATCCGTACTGACCGCGGCCTACACGCGCAACACGCGCCTGGCTCGCGAGCTCGGGCTTTTGACCCTGGGCCAGATCGAGGCCGGCCTGTTCTGGGATGAGATCGACTCGGGCCTCGGCGGCAGTTATTCCGAGGAGGGCTACCCGTCCTTCTTCTACGAGATCGCCCTGGGCGACGACACCTTCGTCGACGTGGACACGGACGAGCGCAACTTCGACAGCTGGGCTTACCAGGAAGAGGTTCGCCAGCGACGCCTCGAGGAGGACGAAGACTACGACGCGGACGCCGACTTCGAGGCCGACGAGCCCTACGAGCAGGTGCGCGTCAAGGTCACCTTCGGTGGCGTACAGGCTGATCAACCGCGCGAGCTTCTGCTCGAGAAGTGGGTTCGCTGGGACCAGGTCTACGGCCCCAACGCGGACGAAGCGCGCGAGAGGAGTGCCGACGATGAAGGCTAACGCCCCGTCGCGAGCAGGCTTCACGCTGATGGAGGTGGTGGTCTCGGTCATGATCATGGCCATGCTCCTCACCAGCCTCACAAAGCTGCTGACCATGGTGCGCACGAAGCGCGACACCATCCATAACATCCAGGAGAACCAACTCGTCGGCCCCGCCATCCTGGACATGATCCAGCGCGACCTGCGCGGGATCCTGACCACCAACCGCCTGCGCTCGGAGCTGTTGAAGGTCAAGAACCGGATCGTACTGGGCCAGGACGCGGACAGCATCGACTTCGTCACCAGCACAGACAACGTGGTCTGGACCTGGGAGAATGAACGCGCCCTGCGCTGCGACTACAGCGAGGTCGGCTACCGACTACGTCCGAGCCAGGAGAGCGACGACTTCCTGGAGATGTATCGACGCGAGAGCTTCGGCGTGGATGACGACGCGTTCGGCGGGGGCTCGTGGACCTTCCTGCACGACCAGATCCGCAACTTCAACATCACGGTCTTCTCCGAGGACGGCATCGACGCCGAACCCTTCGAGGACTGGGGCTCCGACTCCCTGGATGCGGGCACCGAGGGCTTGCCGGCCTGGCTCGAGATCTCGCTCACGCTCGAACTGTCACCGCGCCTCAAGGCCGAGGCCCTGCCGATAGCCCTCGTCGAGCGCGGCACGGTCACCTACCGGCGCATCGTGCGCTTCCCCGAGATGCTGCTCGCGTCTGCGGATGACACGCCCTGGCTCGGGATCCCGACCGTACCGGGCGAGGAGCCCGCGGAGGGCGCGCCCGGCGGAGACGCCGGAGACGCTGACGGTGAGGACGGCGGTGACGGTGGCATCAACGGCAACGGTGGCATCAGTGACGACGACGGCGGGGACGGCGGCGGCGGCGTCAGAGGCACAGGCGGTGGCGGCGGTGGTGGCGACCCGGGCAGCGACTCTTAGCGCCAGCTCTTCCCGAGCACTTCACGGTCCCCGAGATAACGCCGTAGCGGCTCGGGAACACCCACGCGGCCATCCGCCAGCTGGTGGTTCTCCAGCAGGGCGATCAGCATGCGCGTGGACGCGGCGACCGTGTTGTTGAGGGTGTGGCAGAACTGCACGTTACCCTCCGCATCCCGGTAGCGCAGCTTCAGCCGGCGCGCCTGGAAGTCGTGGAAGCGCGACGCGCTGTGGGTCTCGCCGTAGCCCTCGCGCGAGGGCATCCAGGTCTCGATGTCGAACTTCTGGATCTGGGGCTGGCCCAGGTCTCCGCCGCAGACATTGACGACGCGATACGGGAGCCCCAACGAGCGCATGATCTCCTCGGAGTTGCGCAGGATGGCGTGGTGCAGCTCAAGGGATGCGGCCGGGTCCGAGTGGCCCAGGATGACCTGCTCGACCTTGATGAACTGGTGCACGCGATACAGGCCCTTGGTGTCCTTGCCGTAGGTGCCCGCCTCGCGCCGGTAACACGGCGAGCACGCCACGAAACGCATCGGCAGGTCCTCGTGCGCGAGGATCTCGCCCTGGTAGAGCGCTGTGATCGGCACCTCCGCGGTACCCACCAGGCACAGATCGTCGCGCTCGTCCGTGCGGTAGGCCTGGTCTTCACCACCGGGAAAGTAGCCCGTGCCGACCATGGTCTCCGAGCGCACGAGTGTCGGCACGCTAAGCGGCGTGAAGCCCTTGGCGACCATCGTGTCCAGCGCGTAGCGCGTGACCGCGCCCTCCATCAGCGAGAGATCGCCCAGCAGCACGTAGTTGCGCGAACCTGCCAGGCGCGCGCCGCGCTCGATGTCGATCCAGCCCTGGGCCTCGCCGATCTCGATGTGCGAACGGGGCTCGAAGTCGAAGGACGTCGGCTCACCCCAGGTTGAGATCTCGACGTTGCCCCCATCGTCATCCCCGTCGGGCACCTCTTCAGCCGGGACGTTGGGCACCCTCAGCAGCAAGGCATCGAGCTCCTCCTTGCTACCGCTAACCTTTTCCTCGCGCGCGCGCAGGTCGCCCTTGAGCTTCTTCTGGGCAGCCATCAGCCGCTCACGTTGCTCCGGGTCGGCCTTAGCCATGGCCTTGCCAGCCTGTTTCTGCTCCTGGCGCAGGCTGTCGATCTGTTGTCCCGATGCCCTCAGCTCGGCATCGAGTTCGAGGATTCGGTCGACGTCGCAGGTGATGCGCTTCTTGGCGGCACCGGCCTTAACGAGGTCGGGATACTGACGAATGAACTTGAGATCGAGCACGGGTGGCTACTGCTTCCAGTTTGACGTGATCTTGCCGAACAACTTGTTCTTCTTCTCTACGAGCTGCACCTCGACCGCATCGTCGCCGCCGGATTTCTTCAGCTCCGTATCCAGGGGCGACCAGGCCCAGGCCCAGCCCACCGCGTACAGCTTATCCGTGCCCACGATGAATTCCATGTTGCGCGGCTTGCTGCCCTTCTTGGTGCCCGCCTTGCGAATCGACATGGTGGGACGCGACACGCAATTCCACGGCCGTTCGTAGCGCTCACCCGCGGCGCCGATGATGGAGACCGTATTGCCCAGCACGCGCGCGTGGGTCGCAGTCTGCTCGACCGTGAAGTCGAATCCAAAAGGCTTGCCGAGCTCGACCTGGACAGTCTCGCCCTCGGCCACCTCCCAGCTCTCCATATCCTTGCCGGGCAGAATCAGAGTCTTGGCCTCCTGCAGTCTCTTGCCCTTGCGCACCTCGCCGTAATACAGCGTGTACTTCCCGACGGGGACTTCCACGCCCTTCTTACCCGACCCGACCAGGTCGAACAGACTGTTCTTGTAGCGCCCCGTGCCACGCAGCACGAGCCAGGTGGGCTTGGGCCCCTTGAAGTTCAGCTTGAGCCGCCCGGTGGGCAGATCGAACGGCGTGGCCTTGACCTTGCGCCCGAAGTCGGTGGTCGCAAGCTGGTACCAGGTGTCGCCGAATTTCGTGAACTCGCTCCACGGCACGGCGCGCGTGCCCTTCTCCCCGATCACGAGCGAGTCCATCTCGGGCTGGAAGTTCTCGGGCGTCAGCCCCATCCAGCCCCAGGTCTTCGTGAAGTTCCCGTAGACGCCGTCGAGATCCTCGTCGATCACCCGTACCGGCTGACCCGCGATCTCCCCCACAACACTGCTGGCCGACGCGTAGTAGACCAGGATGGCGTCGTCGTTGGGCGCTAGGTTGACGGCGATCCCTTGATAGAAGTCGCTCTGATTGCCGACCGTCGTCAACACCGCCCAGGGGCGCGCGCTCTCGCCCTTGCCCACCGAGAACTCCACGAGGTTGACGTTGCCCGTCATGGGGATCTCCATGTCGGGCGTCCCGTCCTGATCGTCGTCGATCTGGATCTGGCTCGACCCCACTCGATGGACCGACGGAGCGTCCGTTACCCGAAGAAACTCGGCTTGCGTCCCCTTCTTGCGGAAGTCGAGCGCCATCCACATCTGGTAGGTCGCGTCCGCGTTGTAGTTCGGGCGCTCGATCGAATCCAGCTCGGGCAGGACCTCGAAGGTGAGCGCGGACTCGATCGCGTCCCCGCTCGCCAAAGATCCGCGCGGAACGATGGAGGGCACCAGCGCCGCATCCGAGTCTCCACCAGCATCGGGTCCTCCGGATGCCGCGCCGGCAGCTGCGTTCTTCCCGAAGCCCTGGGCCGAGAGCTGGATGAAGGCGCCCTTGTTCTGACCGTACAGGGTGTCCTTGAGGCCCACCTGCTCGCGCGTGCGCACGAAATCGCCCAAGAGGTCGGCCATCTTGTTGAAGTCCGAGCTGACGCCGACGTTGTCGGGATGGTTGGCAGCGACAGCGTTGCCCCAGCACTGACCCGCGTAATAAAAGTCGCCCACGCTCTCCAGCTGTGCGGCCAGCGCCTCGAAGCGCGTTGAGAGCGAGAGTACGCGATCGATGTCACGTGCCGTGCGCGCCTCCTGCAGGTCGCGACTCGCGAGCTGGTAAGCGCGGACATACCGGCTGCGTTCCTCGCGCGCCGAAGGGTTCAGCAGCGAGAAGTACTTCTCGACCTCGTCGACGAAGTTGGACTTGAGCGTGGCGCGCCACGCGGCGCGCAGGTGGTTCATCTCCTCGTACACGGCATCGCTGCCCTGTTGCGAGGAAATCTGATCGAGTAGCGCGAGGACGCGCTGGATGGCCTCCTCGTTGTACTTGCGAACGAGCTTGCCCATCTCGTCCTTGGCATTGATCTTCGCGGCCTGGGCGAAGGATTGCCGGAACTCGCCCATCTTGTCCTGGGCGCGAGCAGGCGCCGAGGAGCGGACCGCCCTGGCCGTCGCGTTCCCGATGGGAAGCGCGAGCATCAAGGCGAACAGGAACAGAATGCGCAGGGGGCGGAGGGCTATCGTCATGGCGTCCAGACCGTTGAAACCGTGTTTCGGAGACGCACGCAGTGTATCCGAACGGCCCACTCCGGCCGGAAGAAATCGTGGCCTGGATCCCGCGACCGAACCGCCAGCACGCCAGCAGCTACTTCTTCGCGGAGACGCGCTTCAGGAACTCTCGCTCGCGCCGATCCAGGGAGTTGATCCCCTCGTTGTGGATCTTCTCGAGCAGCTCATCCATGCGCTGCGCGTCGGACTGCCGACGCTCCTCGACGGCTATGGTTCGACGCACCCTCTGGCGCTGAACCGGATCGGCCCAGATCCAGCCCTTCTTCACGGCCAGGAAGCCATAGGCCGCACCCGCCAGATGGACGACGTGCGCAACACTGCTTCCACCCCCAGAGCGCATGCTCAGGGCCCCGTTGATCAGGTCCAGCCCGACCACTGCGCCCGCCAGATACTTCAGCTGGATCGGAAACAGAATGAAGATCACCGTCCGGTTCGGGCTGAAGCACGCCGCCGCGACGATCATCGCGAGCACTCCACCCGATGCCCCGACCACGGGCGCATAGTCACCGGTGATGACCCCGAGCAGCAGGAAAGCCAGCCCGCCGACTGCAATTGCGGCCAGGTAGTGCACCAGAAAGCGCGTCGACCCCACCGTGGCCTCGACCATGGTGCCGAAGAAGTACAACCCGAGCATGTTGTACAACAGGTGCATCGGCTGCTCGGAGTGCAGGAAGCCGTAGGTCCCTATCTGCCAGACGGGCAAGAACGGGAAGAAATTCCGCCAGACATCCGGCGCCAGACCGACCGACCTCGTCAGCAACTCCTGGCTGCCGAAGATCAGGTAGCCGAGCAAGCTGATCACGTAGACCGCGACGTTGACCAGCACGATACGCTTCACCATGACGCCGATCGGAGGCAACGTCATGCGAGGCTGCATGCCGCCTCCGTATTGCTCTTCTTGGTACTGCGACGGCATGGTGGTTTCAGGCCTGGCTGCTCACGGACGAGTAGACATCCTCCGGCGCGATCCCGCTGGCCGCCAGGGCCGCCAGGAGCGTGTTCTTCATGAGCATTGCGATAGTCATCGGCCCGATACCCCCGGGGACCGGAGTAATGGCGGACGCCTTTTCGCTGGCAGCCGCAAAATCCACGTCGCCCACCAGCTTGCCGTCAGCGCCGCGGTTGATCCCCACGTCCAGCACGACGGCCCCTGGGCCTATCCAGTCGCCCTGAATCAGTTTCGCGCGGCCCACGGCAGCTACCAGGACGTCGGCTGAGCGGCAGTGCTGCGCCAGGTCCACGGTCCTCGAATGGCAGATGGAGACCGTCGCATTGCGCTCCAGCGCCAGGAATGCGAAAGGTTTTCCCACCAGCATGGAGCGTCCCACGATGACGACGTGCTTGCCCTCGAGGCCGATCCCGTAGCGGTCGAGCAGCTCGACGCAGCCGGCCGGGGTGCACGGTCGCAGGCCCGGGCGTCCGAGCACCAGGGCGGCCACGCTGGCCGGCAGCAGGCCGTCCACGTCCTTGGCCGGGTCCAGGCGCGCCAGCACAGGATCGGCGTCGAGGCCGGCGGGCAGGGGCAGCTGCACCAGGATGCCGTGCACGCTCTCGTCCGCGCTGAGCTGCTCGACCTTGGCCTCGAGCTCGGCCTGGCTCGTGTCCGCGGGCAGGCGCACGGTGCGTGCGACGAAGCCGGCATCGACGGCGGCGCGGTCCTTGTTCCTGACGTAGACCTGGCTCGCCGGGTCCTCGCCCACGAGCACCACGCACAGCCCGGGCTGGATGCCGCGCTCGCTCAATCGGTCCACGGCGACGCGCACCTCGGCGCGCACGGCCTTGGCCGTGGCCTTGCCGTCGAGAATCTGGGCTACGGTCATGGAGAGTCCTTCGGAGCTGCTGCGCAGGGGCCTGGGGGTCTGGGGGAGGCGCCGAGCATCCGCTGCCGGGTGGGCCCGGTCAAGAGCCCGGTCGAGTGGCGTTCAGCAGGCGCGGCCGCGCAGGTCCATAGGCGCGCCAGCCCGAAGGCTCACCACTTGCGCTGCAGTACGAAGTCGCCCAGGCTCTCGAGCGCGTGGCGCGCAGGGCTGGGCTCCAGGGCCTGCAGGCGCCCCAGGGCGGTCTCGACCAGCTGCTGCGCGCGCCCCATGGCCGCCTCGACACCGGGCTCGAGATCACACACGCCGAAGAGGTGCGCGCGCCGGTCCTCGAGCCCCGGAAGGGTGTAGGCGTCCCGGATCCGACTGCGCACGGGTTCCGAGGCGCGCGCGTAGGTCCAGAGCACGGGCATGGTGACCTTCCCGTCGTCGATGTCGTTGCCAACACTCTTGCCGACCTCGTCCTCGCGACCCATCACGTCGAGACAATCGTCGACGATCTGGAAGCCGAGCCCAATCTCCCAGCCAAAGCGTCCGAGCTCCGCTGCGAGCTCTTCGCGCCCACCGGGATAGGACGCGCCCAGTTCGCAGGACGCACGGTAGAGGGACGCGGTCTTGGCACCAGCGATGGCCTCGTAGCGCTCACTGGAGAGCTCGAAATCGTAGCGCAATCCGGACTGGTCGATCTCGCCCGCGCAGATGCGCTGGGTGGTGCTCGAGAGCACGCGACTGCACATGCGCGAGGACAGCTCGGTCGACATGTGGAAGGCGCGCGCGTAGAGCAGGTCGCCGAGCAGTACCGCGACCTGATTGTCCCAGCGACGGTTCACACAGGCGACGCGTCGGCGCACCTCTGCGCCGTCGAGCACGTCATCGTGCACCAGCGTGGCCAGGTGGATCATCTCGATGATGGCCGCCACCTTGGGATGCTCGTCGGTGCTGTTGCCCGTGGCCTGCCCGGCGAGCAGGCAGACCGCAGCGCGCAGCTGCTTGCCGCGGAAGCGCCCGATGTGGTCCGTCATGTCGGACACGGACGCACTCTCGGCGCGCAACTCGCTGATGAGGATCTCGCGCATGCGCTGCATGCCCGTCTCGACCGGCGCCAGCAACCGGGTCAACTTCGCGTCCGGTGACTTCACGGGTTCATTCCGGCGCGATGCTCGCGCTCCTGCTCCAGATCACGTGGGGAGTTCAGATTGATCATCGCGTCGGCGATCTGGCCGAGCTGCTCGATCTCGAGCGTGCCGACCCGCAGGGGTGTGCGCGCCTCGGCCCAGGGACCCTTCCAGAAGCTCACCATCCGGTGCTCGCCAGCGGCGATCGCTGCCTGGATGGCGGGTAGGCAGGTACGCCGGTAGACGGCACACATGGGCTCCAATCCGCGAGTGCCCCTGGACAGGCAGAGGTCGAGGTCCTCGCTGTGAGCTCGCTCGAGCAAGGCGCGCAGCACGCCAGCATCCAGGCGCGGCATGTCGCAGGCAACCACCAGCGACCACTCGCTGGTCGCGGCCTCGAGTCCCGCGGCCAGACCCGCCAGCGGGCCGATGCCCTGCACGCGATCGAGCACAAGCTGCCGGTCCAGGTCGAGGTAGCGCGGAGAACTACCGCAGGCCAGCAGCACCTGCCCCGCAACCAGGTCGAGCACGTCGATCGCCCGGGTCAGGAGCGAACCGCCGTCCAGCTCGATGAGCGCCTTGTCGGCCCCCATGCGCGAACTGGCCCCGCCGCACAGCACGAGCCCGGTCACCGCCTCGGGGCCGGGGAGAGCACGCGTGCTGCCGCTGGGAATCTGGTCGGGTCGAGGGGACTGCACGGATACGAGAAGGTCAGGGGGCGTGCGCCGGGCATGCGCCGGCCTGCGCCCGAAGCGAGATCAGTCGGAGCGCGGAGTCTTGCCCGGCTCGGCGCCGTCGCTGGCGCCGGGGAGTTCGACCGGGTCCTCGGCCGGTTCGGCCAGACCCTTCTTGAACTGGGTGATGCTCGTCCCCATCGCGCGGGCGAGCTCGGGCAGCTTCTTGCCGCCGAACAACAGGAGCACGATGAGGAGAATCCACATCATCTCCTGCATGCCAACTCCGAATGCGAGGGTGCTCATGATCTAGCGAGCCCTCCGGGCTCGTCCTGGTTCCACCGGGTCCACAACTGCCCCACTATCCTAGACCCGAATCATGGCGGGCGCACGCCGTCCATGTGATTTGCTGGTGCCTGGCACCGGTTTCCAGCCCCCCTGGGGGGCCGCGTCAGGCCCCTGGCTCGCCCGAACCATGCTCGGCCAGCGCACGCGCGAGATTCGCGGCGGCGCGGGCCGGCAAGGGCGGCACCGCTGCGTCCGGAGAGGCCAGGGTGCCCTCGGCCTTCTTTCCTGTCCCCGGGCCGCGGCCGACACGCAATCCGGCCAGGGCCAGGCCCAGGCGCACGCGGGACGCCGCGCAGTAGGTGACGAGCAACGATCCTGGCGCCATGCAGCTCGCTATGCGATCCAGGAAGCCCCACTCCCAGAGGCTCGGGTCCGCGGACGGCGAGAACGGGTCGAGAAAGACCGTGTCGAAGGCCAGCTCGGGTTCGCGCGCGATCAGCCGCTCCAGGGTGACGCGCCCGTCCCCCAGCACCAGCCGCAGGCTACTACCGCCGTCGCCGAGAGCCACCGGCAGCGCGCTGTCCGGCTGTTCGAGAGCCCGCTCGACGGCATCGGCGACGAGCCCCCACCAGGGGTAGACGCGCACGGTAGGCTCCCGGCGCGCCAGCGCCACGGCCCGTCGCAGCACCCGGGCGTCGGACTCGAGCGCCACCGCTTCCAGGGTGCAGCCTGTTCCGTCGAGCGCCTCCAGTGCCGCGGCCAGGTTCCAGCCGAGCCCGGTGGCCACATCGAGCAGGCGGCAACGGCTCAGGCCTCCCTCGAGCGCGCGCTCGCGCAACTGGGCGCCACCAGCGTAGGTCTCGCGCGCCTCTCTCCAGGCACCGGCCCTCGAATGACAAGCCTGCCCGACCCCCCCATGAAAGAGCGTCGGCGATCCGTCCTCCGTCTCGACCAGCGACCAGGGATCCGGGCTCTCCGGCTCATCGCTTTTCTGGGGGTCGTCCACGTGCAGCTCACCGGCGCTGGACCGGCGCCGACGAGCCTAACAATTGCCTGCTTGGAGCGACGGACAAAGAAAAGGAGCGGACCGCTACGCGGACCCGCTCCCTTTCGATGCTTCGTTTCTACTGACTCAGGCGGTGCGGTCGAGGTCCGAGGCCTCTTGCCCCATGAACTCGACACCCTCGGCCTCGGTGTACAGGACCGGGGGCGTGCTGGTGTTCATGGCGGCGTGGACGTCGCCGACGAGCCCGTCGAGGGCTGTCATGAAGGCTTTACGCACTTCGCTGACGTCCATGTCCGAGTTCATCAACGACTTACGCAGGCTGTCGAGGGAAGCGCGGAAGTCGTCGCGCGCGGTCTCGAGCGCGGCCACCTGGTGATCGCCCAGCCCATCCTTGGATAGGATGTTCTCGAGGCGCGCCGCGATGCTGTCGGCCGCGTCGTGAAGCTGCTCGAGGCGTTGTGCCGTATGCGGGTCGATGATGCCGCCCGGGTCATCACCTGTCTCGGTATCGGCCACGGCAGACAGCTGGCCAGCAGCGTCCTGCTTGTCGCCCACCTGAGCGCTGGCCTCCACGCCGGAGTCCTCCGTGCCGAGCGCCTCACGCATGCCCTGACGAACGCCGCCCATGGCTTCCGCGAAGCCGCGCGCAATGGTGACCGGCGCGAGATCGCCTTCCATGGCGTTGCGCAGGCGGTCGAGCGTGGCACTGAACGCGTCGCGCGTCTCGAGCAGTGCGACGCGCTGGCCGTCGCTCAGGTCGTCCGACTCGAGCATCTGATCGATGCGCTCGCTGATCTTGCTCTCGGCGAATGCGATGCGGCGCAGGGTGGGATCACCCTCGGCGGCGACGTCCCCCTCGGACTGCCCGATGCTCGTCTGCTCGGTCACGGCGCCGATCTGGTTCAGGTTGACAGGCTTCTGCCCATCGACGGGCGCGCCATCGTCGCCGTCTTCGCTACCCGCGAGCACATCCCGCACGGCGGAACGCATCTCGTTGATGGCTGTCTGGTAACCACGGCGCAGGGTGGCCGGGGCCAGGCCACGGCCGTCCAGTGCATTGTGGATGCGGTCGAGGGTCTGCTGAAACTGCACCTCAGCGTCGCGCAGCTCGCTGACCTGGGCGGAGCTCAGCTGCTCGCCGTCGACGATGTCCGACAGGTGCGAACGCAGCTTGTCCGCCGCAGCGTCAAGGCGTCCGAGAACCTCGTGCCCCACGCGTTCGCCACGCGGGGTGCCGTCGGTCTCGGGCACGTCCCCGAGGCTCGTCATGGAGTGCTGAGGAGCGGCCGACAGGGCGGCAGATTGAATACGTCCTGTTCCGAGAAGAGAGGACACGCCGGGCTGATGCGAGATATTCATGTACCGATTCTCGGCCGGTTCGCCCAACTACTGAGGGATTTTGGCGGTTTTGCAGTCGGAAACGATTTCCGGTCCGGGCAACCTTTGCGCCCATGCACGAGGAAGCCCCCTACACCTGCCTCTCCTGCGGCGAAGAGATCGTCATTCCCATCGATGGTTCTGCGGGACAGCGCCAGGAGTACGTCGAGGACTGCCCCGTCTGTTGCTGTCCGAACCGTATCCGGGTCGAGCTGGACCCGTCGGGATCGGCGCGCGTCTCGTGCGAACCGGAGTGAACGCCCAATAGATATGCAATTGACCAGCATCACCCGCGAATTGCAGCGAAGCGTCGACAAGATGACGTTCTCGCCGCCCGTCGAGTTCGTCTACAACCCGCTCGACTACGCCCGCCGGGGCGCCGACGCCTACCTCGAGCGCTTCGGGAGCCTGGGCGCCGAGACGCTGCTGGTGGGCATGAACCCGGGCCCCTACGGCATGTCACAGACCGGCGTCCCCTTCGGTGAGATAGAACTGGTGCGTGACTGGATGGGCATCGAGGAGCGCATCGATCGCCCGCAGCGCGAGCATCCCAAGCGCCCCATCGAGGGTTTCGCGTGCACGCGCAGCGAGGTCAGCGGACGGCGCCTGTGGGGCTGGGCGCGCAACCGCTTCAAGACGCCCGAACGCTTCTTCGAGCGCTTCTTCGTGTGGAACTACTGCCCGCTCGTGTTCATGGAGGAGAGCGGACGCAACCGCACCCCCGACAAGCTGCCCAAAGAAGAGCGCGACGAGCTCTTCGCGCTGTGCGACGCGGGCCTGGTGCGCATGGTCGAGGCCCTGAAGCCCAAGCGCGTGATCGGTATCGGCAAGTTTGCCGAGAAGCGCGCCATGCTGGCTCTCGCGGAGCGCGACCTGATCTTCGGCACCCTGCTGCACCCGAGCCCGGCCAGCCCGATGGCCAACCGCGGCTGGGAACCCCAGGCCGAGAAACAACTCGAGGCCATGGGTATCAAGCTCGGGTGAGCGCGCAGCGAGCGCCCACCCGAACGGATCGAGACCCTTACGCGGTAGCGGTCTCCAGGAGTCCGGCCTCCTGCAGCCGGCCCTCCATCAACTCGCCCATGCGCGCGGGGCTCGGACTCATCAGTACGCCAGCCGCCTCGAGCGCCTTGACCTTCTCGGCCGCGGTGCCCTTGCCGCCCGCGATGATGGCACCCGCGTGCCCCATGCGCTTGCCGGGGGGCGCGGTGCGGCCCGCGATGAACCCGACCACGGGCTTCTTGATCTCGGACTTGATGAAGTCGGCGGCGACTTCCTCGGCGCTGCCGCCGATCTCGCCGATCATGATCATCGCGTCGGTGTCCGGATCGTCGTTGAACGCCTTCAGGCAGTCGACGAAGTCCGTTCCATTGATCGGGTCGCCGCCAATGCCGACGCAGCTCGACTGGCCGATGCCGCGCGTCGTGAGCTGCCAGACGGCCTCGTAGGTCAACGTACCCGAGCGCGAGATCACGCCAACGCGGCCCGCCTTGTGAATGTAGCCCGGCATGATGCCGATCTTGCACTCATCGGGCGTGATGACCCCGGGGCAGTTGGGACCGATCAGGCGCGACTTCGAGCCTTTCAGGGCCGCGACGACGCGCGCCATGTCCAGCACGGGCACGCCTTCCGTGATCGTGACGATCAGCTCCATCTCGGCCTCGATCGCCTCGAGGATCGCAGCGCCGGCAAAGGGCGGCGGCACGTAGAGCACCGTGGCGTTCGCGCCGGTCTCCTTGCGCGCCTCGGCCACCGTGCCGTAAACGGGCAGGCCCAGGTGCGTCGTGCCCGGCTTGCGTGGGTTGACGCCACCGACCATGTTGGTGCCGTAGGCGATGGCCTGCTCGCTGTGAAAAGTGCCTGTCTTCCCGGTGAAGCCCTGGCAGATGACCTTGGTGTCGTTGTTTACGAAAATGCTCATGATGTTCTCCTCGCTCAGACTGCGACGGCTGCGCAGATCTTCTTGGCCGCGTCGTCCAGGTCCGTAGCACCGATGATCGGCAGGCCTGAGCCCTCCAGGAGCTCGCGCCCCTTCTCCACGTTGGTACCTTCCAGGCGCACCACGAGGGGCACCTTCAGGTCGATCTGCTTGACCGCCTCGATGACGCCATTGGCGATGATGTCGCACTTCATGATGCCGCCGAAGATGTTGACCAGCACGCCCTTGACGTTGTCGTCCGAGAGCAGGATACGGAAGGCCGCGGTCACGTTCTCGGTCGTCGCTCCGCCGCCCACGTCCAGGAAGTTGGCCGGCGATCCGCCGTACAGCTGGATGACGTCCATCGTGGACATCGCCAGCCCGGCGCCGTTGACCATGCAGCCGATGTTGCCATCGAGCGCGATGTACGACAGGTCGAACTTCGCGGCCTCGATCTCCTTCGGATCCTCCTCGTCGAGGTCGCGCAGCTCGAGCAGCTCCTTCTGCCGGAACAGCCCGTTGGAGTCGAAGTTGATCTTCGCGTCGAGCGCGATGACCTTGCCGTCCTTGGTCGTGACGAGCGGGTTGATCTCCGCCAGGGAGCAGTCGCGCTCGCAGAAGAGCTTCGCCAGGCCGCACAGGAACTCGACCGCCTGATCGACGAGCGCCTCCGGGATCCCGATGCCCTGCGCCAGGCGCCGAGCGTCCGCTTCCTCGAGCCCGGTCTCCGTCGAGAACGCCGCCTTGAGAACCTTCTCCGGCGTCTCCTCCGCGACCTTCTCGATCTCCACTCCGCCCTCGGACGAGGCCATCATGACCGGCATCTGCTGCTCGCGATCGACGGCGATACCGATGTAGTACTCGCTCTCGATATCCGAGCCCTCCTCGACCCAGATACGCCGCACGAGCTGCCCCTCCGGCCCGGTCTGGTGCGTGATCAGCGCCATCCCGAGGATCTCCTCCGCCGCGGCGACAGCCTCCTCGCGACTCTTGACGAGCTTGACGCCACCGCCTTTACCACGCCCACCGGCATGGATCTGCGCCTTCACGACGCAGAGCTTCGTGCCCAGGGCATCGTAGGCCTCCCCGGCCTGCGCGGAGGTGGTGCACTCACGTCCCTCGGGAACGGCGAGTCCGTATTTCTTGAACAGCTGCTTGGCTTGGAATTCGTGGATCTTCATTGGATGGAAGGTCAGAGAAGCGACAGGAAGCGCGAAGTGTACTCGCGCCCAAGCACCCAGGGAAGCGACCCGCGCGCCGTATCCGGATGATTGTCCGGCGCCCATCCGTGTCGACCAGCCCCCGTCGCCACAGGAGCCCAACCCCGGGAACCCATGAACCCAAGACCACGCCGGCCCACGTCGTGGGTGCTGCCGGGCGCTCCCTTCCACCGGCGCCTGGACGGAGTGTCCCTGCATATCCCCAAAAGACACGCACCCTTCCCTCCCCCGGGCCACGACCGTCCACGCAGGCCTCACCGTCGTCTGCCTTGCCAGCGACGCTGCTCGCCCAGGTCCTCGACCCTCATGCTCCACTCCTACCAGCGGAGGTCGATGCCGAGTGGACTCTGGTCCTGCGCGACCGCGCGACGGATGGACACGCGCCTACAACCGCAGCACGTTGACTTCCTTGGGGTCGAGCACCAGGGGGTGGCGGCTGACCTCGACGCCCGCGTCCATCACCACAGCGGTGATCGCGAGCTCGCTGACGGACAGGAGTTCCGATTGGCCGGACTCGAGCTTGGCCCATGGGAATCCACTCATGCCGCCGGCCTCGAAGCGGTTGACCTGCAGGCCCTTGCCGTCGGCGTCGTGGAACTGGACCACGGTCGTGGCAGAGGCCCCGGGCAGCTCGATCCGGAAGTGGCAACGACGGATGACCTCGATCTCGTGGCGCTCTGGCGCGGCCTCGGTCGGGAATTCGTAGTCACCAGGCAAGATGCGCTCCCCGGAGTAGCCGAGGAAGACGGAGCCTGCGGGGACGTCCTTGAAGCGGAACTCACCGCGTTCATCCGTGACGGCTTTGGCGCCCGAGATGAAGCTGCTACCCAGTGGGCTCTCGAAGGTGCGCATGGAGACGCATACCTGCACGCCGGCCACGGGTGCCCCGCGACGATCGATGGTGGCTCCACGTACCTCGTCGCGCACCTCTCGCGAAGCGCGCAGGACCGCGTGCAGGTCCCCACCGGCGATCACGGCCCTGGTGCGAAACAGCGTCTTGCGCTCGAATGCCTGGATCTCGTAGTCCCTGGGAAACAGTCCTTCGAGCTTGAAGTACCCATCCCGGTCCGTCTTGGCCGTCTGTTCGATACCGCGCGCGAGGCCCTCCGCTGAGGCGACGGGAATCCGGCCCTGGCTGATGACTGTGGGGTCCCCGATCGAAACGAACCAGCCGGCGCACGCAGCTGCGGAGCTGTCGATCACGCGCCCGTGGATCTCGAGCGGCGCGCCGCCGAGGATCAGTTCGACCGGCCTTGGATGACCGGCTTGAGCGTCGATGACCTCTCCGAAATTCGGAATCAAGGCCGGTAGCGCGCCTTTCTTTGCCGCGCACAGCGGTGTGCTCGCGGCAACGTAACCGACTGCAACGCGGAACAGGCCGTCGGCGCCGGTCGTGGCTCGGGAGTCACCCAGGCAGACCTGTGCGTCCTCGACGAGGGCTCCGAGTTCGTCGACGACGACACCCTCGAGAAACACCTCGCCG
The DNA here is from genome assembly GCA_047618565.1 of Planctomycetota bacterium. Classification (GTDB taxonomy): domain Bacteria; phylum Planctomycetota; class UBA1135; order UBA1135; genus JBLHKW01. The sequence continues at coordinate 22,292 of JBLHKW010000014.1, read as the reverse complement.
GTCTCGCCCACACGGTCCAGGCCGATGACCAGGGGCCACTGCGCGTCGTCGAGCACGACTCCGGTCGCCACGAATCCGGGGGCAGATACGTACAGGTGAAATCCGTCCGCGCGCGGGAAACGATCGAACCGGAAGCTTCCCTGCTCGTCCGTACGCGTCCGCAGCGGGATCAGGCTCGTGAGGTCGAGCGGATACGGGAAGCCGAAGAACGCCTCCCCCTGGGAACTGAGGCTTACCCGAGCGCCTTCGATCAACGCACCGTCCATGTCCTGCACGCGACCATCGAGCTCGGTCGAACGCGCTCCCACGACGATGTGCTCCAGACCCTGGTCCGCGTCGCCAACGCAGCTCTTCCGCACGGTGACCCAGACGTCATCCGCCACGCACAGGCAGGGTCCCAGCCCCCATTCCTTCATCTCGCGTTGCTCGTCCATCAATATGGACAGCTCGAACGCACCCCCGGGACCGCTCAGCGCGAGTGAATGCTCGAGGCGCCCCACGAGGGCGATCGACACGCCGACGAGCGGCGCACCTTGCATGTCCACCGCCCGGCCGCGCACGAGCGCCAGCGCCGGCGCGGCTTCCTGCGTCGATTTCACGGGCAACGGATCCGCCGGCACGTCGACGCCCTCGGGGCCCTCCCGGTCCGCGCCGCGCTCGGTGCTCGCCATGTCCACCGGTGACGGCCGATCCAATTCCGCCACGGAGACGGCGCGCTGCGGCTGGAGCCCACGGGCCAGGGAATCCTGTCCACCGTCCACGGTCCACCAGATGCCGGTTCCGATCAGGGCCGCGGCGAGAGCGATGCCTAGTTTTGTTTTCACGATCAAGACCCCGACGGTTGCGAGAGACGAAACGCTCGCCACGGCCCGTGCAACCGCCGGGCCCTGGAGCAAGGGGGAGAGTCCGAGACACCAGGTCGCCCGGTCGCCGTGCTCACGATCGAGCTTGGCGCGCAGACGCTCGAAGGCGCGCTGCAGGCGGCTGTGTACGGTCTTCAGCGGAACCTGCAGCCGCTCCGCAATCTGGGGCGGCGTGAGGTCCTCGAAGAAACGCAGGAGCACCACGGAGCGAAAGGGCTCGTCCAGGGCCAGCACATGCCCGACCACGTCGCGCTGAACAGCGGCGCGCTCGGCCAGGTCCGCGATCGAAGGCTGGGCTTCGGGGCGTGCCGCGTCGCGCTCGCGCCGGCGCCGGCGCGACTCGGCACGCCCGGTCTGGCGCGCGCGATTCGCAGCCACGCGGGCCAGCCAGCCGCGCAGGTTCTGGCGCGCCCGGGGCGGCCGATGCAGAGCCTCGACCCACGTATCCTGGACGACGTCCTCCGCGAGCGCAGCCCCGTCCACCAGGCGCCGCGCGACGGCCCCTACCCAATCGGCGTGGGCCAGAAGTTCGTGCAGGTCGACGGCTCGGCTGGGTCCCTTCATGGTTCTCGAGCCCTACAGTGCCACCGCCCGGGCAGGTTCCCCCGGAAAGTCGCGGGAATCGCGCCCTGTGCCACCCGAGCGCTCGCCAGGTCCCGAGTGAAACGCCAGGTAGGTGACTGGCGCGGCAGCGCCGCTATCCTGGGCCCATGAGCAGCGAGTCCTCCGAGCAATCCCCCAAGCAATCCAACGGAGCGATCCTCGTCGACCGCGACCTGCGCGCCGGACTGGGAACATGGGTGACCGCCAGGTCCGGAGCGCCGGCGATCGACGCCCAGCAGGTCCAGCCCGCGAGCCTCGACCTGCGGCTCGGGCCGACCGCGTATCGCGTGCGAGCGGGCTTCCTGCCCAGCGCGGCGCCGCTCGAGGAACGACTCGAGAAGCTGGCCACGTCGACGCTCTCCCTGGAGGGCGGCGGCGCGGTGCTCGAACGTGGACTGGTCTACCTGGTGCCGCTCGAGGAGGAGTTCGCACTACCGGCCGACGTGCACGGGCGCTTCAACCCGCGCAGCTCGACCGGACGCTGCGATATTTTCACGCGCATCCTCTGCCCTGGGCACCAGCGTTTCGACGAGCTGCCGAAGGGCTATCGCGGGACGGTCTGGCTCGAGATCGCACCGCTCTCCTTCCCCATCCGGTTGCGACGCGGTGACAGGATGTGCCAGGTACGGCTGCAGCGCGGGCGCGCGGCCCTGTCTCGGGCGGAGCTGCAAGCGGCGCACGACGAGACACCGCTCTGCTTCCTTGGCGACGAGCCCGTGCCCTCCGACGAAGTGCGCTTCGATAACGACGGTGGCATCGAGCTCAGCCTCGGACTGGCACAGCGCGAACCCGCGGGATGGCACGCCAGCCAGCACTCGGAAGTGGTCGACTTCGGCGCGGACGGACACCACGACCCGCGCGACTTCTTCGACCCGGTCCAGGCACACGACGGCCATTGCATCCTGGAGCCCGGCAGCTTCTACATCTTCGCGAGCAAGGAACGCATCTCGATCCCGCCGCACCTGGTGGCCGAGATGCTTCCGGTCGACGTGGGCATCGGCGAGCTGCGCAACAACTACGCGGGCTTCTTCGACAGCGGCTTCGGGTGGAATGCCAGCGGACCTTCAACCGGCACGCCGGCCGTGCTCGAGGTGCGTGCACACGATGTGCCCTTCCTGGTGGAAGACGGCCAGGTGTTCTTCCGCCTGCGCTTCTCGCGCACGACCGGCCCGCCCGAGCAAATATACGGCCAGGGCCGCGAGGCCCATTCCTACCGCAACCAGGACCTGACCCTGGGTCGCATGTTCCGCCGTTAGTCGGACGCGGGCGGGAACAGCTCGTCGAGCGCGCGCGCCAGGTACTCGGCCGCGTCCATCACGTGTTGCGAGTTCGTGGTGTAGAGCTCCGCCGGCAGGACGATGATGCGTCCGTGCTTCAAGGCCTCGATGGTCTGCAGGGAGGGCTCCTTGCGGAGCATCACCGCGGCCGGACTATGGCCTGGGTTTTCTCCGGAAGCACCGACCAGAAACACATCCGGGTTCCAGGTCAGCAGGGTCTCGAAGTCGACGTTCTGGTGGCCCTTGTAACCGTTCTCGGTGGCCATGTTGTGAACACCAGCGAGTTCGCACAGCAGATTGGCCGTCGTCTCCGCGCCGGCGGTCCAGCCACCGGAGCCGAAGTTCGTGTAACTGACCAGGCGCACAGCGCTGCGGTCGGTGTGCTTCAGTAAATCGAAGCGGGCGCGCAGACTCGTATTCAGGGTGGCCGCGGCTGCGCGCGCCTGGACACTCTCGCCCAGGAGTTCGACCAGCCCGCAGAGCCCCGCGAAATCGCCGATGTCCGGCAGGGTCAGCACGGGAATGCCACCGCGCTCCAGGACCTGGGTCGCATCGGCGCTCTGCCAACCATGGGTGACGACCAGGTCGGGGGCGAAGGCGAGCACGTTCTCTGCGGTGTAGTTCGCGAAGGTCGGCAGGCCCAGGTCCCCGAGGCCCTCGGCCCCGTAGCCCTCGACCGTGGCCGGGAGCGCGGCGAGCCGGTCGGGATCGACCAGGGCCAGCAGGAGCTCGGCGGCACCGGAGTTGGCCGGCACGATACGCTCGGCCCGGCGCTCCCCGGCCGCGCTCGAGGAGGACTCCGCAGCCCCGCAGCTGAGGCCCACAGCCAGCGACAGGCCGAGCACAGCAACCCGCCAGGGCGACAAAAGGGGCGGGCGTGAGCGACGCTTGGTGATCGACATGGCGCACGCATCCTACGAGCCCGTACCATGCGCCCCTCGTGACCGTTTCGAACTTATCCCCCAGCGTGGCCCCGGGTTCGCGCGCCCGGCGCAGCCCGCGCCTGTGGATCGGCCTGCTCTCCCTCCTGCTGCTCGCCCTGATCGCGACCTCCGCTCATATCGGCAGCACGGGCACGCACGACACGAAGACCACCCTGCGCGGCGCGCTGGCCCTTCTGGGGCTGGGCGAGTCCCTTCCGCCCGCGCAGCAGATGATCGTCGAGCTGCGCATCTGGCGCTCGCTCGTCGCGGCGCTGGTCGGAGCCGCGCTCGCGCTCTCGGGAGCCCTGCTACAGGGCGTCTTCCGCAACGACCTGGCCTCGCCTGCCATCCTGGGCCTGAGCTCCGGCGCGGGCCTGGGCGCCTCCATCGCGATCCTGGTCATCGGAGGCTACGGACCGCTGACTCTGGTCCAGTCGGCGTCGGGTGCCGCGCCCTTCGTGGTCGCGGGCGCAGCCTTCATAGGGTCCGCGACGGTCACCGTACTCGTGGTCGCGCTGGCCACCACCGGCGGCCGCATCTCGGTCCCCAGTCTATTGCTGGTCGGCATCGCCATCAACGCGGTCGCGGCCGGGTTGATCGCAGCCATCCAGTCCTTCGCCACGCGCGACTTCGAGGTCGCGCGCGCCATGATGGTCTGGAGCTTCGGCACGCTCGACGACCGTCAATCGATCCACGCCCTGTTCGCAACCGCGGCCGTGCTAATCCCCGCCTGCGTGCTACCTTTCGTCTCGGTCGAGCTCGACCTCTTCGCGGGCGGCGAGGAGGATGCACAGGCACTCGGCGTCGACACGCAGCGCACCAAGGTCCTGGCCCTCGTCGCTGCGGCATTGGCTGCCGCCCTGGCCGTGGCCGTCGCCGGTCAGATCGCGTTCGTGGGCCTGGTGGTACCGCACCTGGTACGCCTGCTCTTCGGCCGCAGCCACCGCTATCTGCTACCGATGAGCTTGCTGGGCGGCGCCGTATTCCTGCTCGGCGCCGACGTCCTGCAACGCCACTTCCTCGGTGCGACCCTGCCCCTACAACCGGGCGTCGTCATGTCTCTCGTGGGCGGCCCGTTCTTCCTGTACCTCCTGGTGAAGAACCGGTCGAGCATCCAGGCATGGTAGACCTCAACGCACACGCGCTCGACTACGAGTACCCGGGACCCGTGCGCGCGGTAGCGGGCGTGGACCTGCACCTCGGCGGTGATGAACTGGTCTGCATCCTCGGGCCCAACGGCTCGGGCAAGTCGACCCTGCTGCGCCTGCTCGCCGGTGTGAGCGCTCCACAGAGCGGACACGTCGAGCTCAATGGACGCAGGCTCGACCAATTCACCGCACGGGAACGCGCGCGCAAGGTCGCGCTGGTCCCGCAATCGCTCTCCGCCGTGCCCGCCATCAGCCTGCGCAACTTCGTGCTCGGCGGCCGCTACGGGCACCTCGACCGCTGGCGCCGCTGCGACGCGAACGACATCGCAACGGTCGAGCGCGCCCTCGCATCCGCGGATATGGCGGGCCAGGGCGAGCGTCTGCTGACCGAGATCTCGGGCGGACAACGCCAGCGCGTGATGATCGCGCGCGCCCTGGCCCAGGAAGCCGAGGTGCTGCTGGTCGACGAACCGACCAACTCCCTCGACCCGGGCCACCAGCTGAGCGTCTTTGAGCTGATCGCGGATCAGGTGCGCACGGGCCATGGCGTGCTCGTCGTGACCCATGACCTCAACCTCGCCAGCCAGTTCGCGACGCGGCTTGTCCTGATGGACCAGGGCTCGATCAGGGCCCAGGGCAGCGCGGAGGAGGTCCTGCGGCCCGAAGTCCTCGCCCCGGTCTACGGGAACACCCTGCGCTTCGGTGAGTGGCCGGGGATCGACGGCGGCATACCACGGCCTTACGCGCTTCCCTGGCGACGCGGGCAATCCTTGTAGCCCGACACCTCTGGATCAGGGAAGATACGCACTCCTCGCCGCCTCCTGCACTCAGATAGGACCGCAAGCCATGTTGAATCTCACTGCTCCGCTCTTCCTCACCCTGCTCGGCCCCCTTGCAGGACTCCCGTCGACCCCATCCGTGAGCGACGACTTCTCGTGGCCCCAGTGGGACGGCCCGCAACTCAACGGCATCTCGCGCGAGAAGGCCTGGGCGTCCGAAGGCCAGGAGGCCAACCTCTGGGAACTTCCCGTGGGCATGGGCTACTCGGCGGTCGCGGTACAGGACGGACGGCTCTACACGATGGGCTATGACAAGGACGGCGGGGTCGACATCATCTGGTGTGTGGACGCGATGACGGGCGAGGAACGCTGGACACAGAGCTATCCCTGCAAGATCTGGGACCTGGCCCATCCCGGCGGCACGGTCAACACGCCGTCGATCGATGGCGACGTGGTCTACACGTTGAACCGCGAGGGCAACCTCTATTGCTTCGACGGCGAGTCCGGAGACATCAAGTGGCACACCATGCTGATGCCCGAAGACAACATCTACGAGCTCGAGTACCCGCGCTGGGGCTTCAGCGCGGCCCCGCTCGTGCTGGACGACGCCTTGATCATCAACTGCGGCCGGGTCATCTCGATCGATAAGAAGACGGGCGAGGTCCAGTGGGTGTCCGAGGACTACGGACACGCCTACGGTACAGCCACACCTTTCGAGTTCGAGGGCGAGCAGCTCATCGCCGTATTGAACCTGCGCGGCGTCGGCATCGTGCGGATCGAGGACGGCGAGCAGGCCTACTTCCACGAGTTCGCGGGCACCGGTCGCGGCGTGAACGCGGCCACGCCGATCGTGATCGACGACGCGATCTTCGTTTCCTCGGGCACCATCCCCGCCGGCGCGCTGCTCGCCTTCGGTGATGGCGAGATGGTCCCCGTCTGGCAGAACCGTGAGATGGCCAACTCGTTCTCAGGCTGCGTGCGCATGGGTGACCACCTGTACGGCTTCGACCAGTCCGAGCTCAAGTGCATCGACCTCGAAGGAGAGTCGAAATGGTCCGTGCGGGGCATCGGCAATGGCGCTGTCACGGGCGCCGGCGACCGCATCCTTGCCATGGGCGCCACGGGCGAGCTGATCATCGCCCAGGCCTCCGCCGAGCAGTACAAGGAGCTGTCCCGCGTGCAGGTCTTCGATGACGACGCCAGCTACTGGACCAAGCCGATCCTGGTCAACGGCATCATCTACTGCCGCAGCAGCAAGGGCAGCCTGGTCGCACGGGACCACCGCCAGACCTCCGACAAGGAATAGGGGTCTTGTTGGCCGCAGGTGTCCAGATCGTCGCTCACGCACTGCGGCACCGGACGCTTGCGGTTACCGGCCTTGGCGGATCGGGTCACCTGGCCGACCTTGTTGCTCACGTTCTTGAGTGCGGGGTGCTTCAGGTAGCGCTCCAGCAGGTCCGTGCGCCGAGCTCGCGCAGGGCCTCGATCACGAAGGGCTTGCTCTCGGGTGCCTTCCAGCGCACCAGGGCCTTTTGCTTGCGGCGCTCGCGCGCTCGCGCGCACCACGCACCACGCACCACGCACCACGCACCACGACGAGCTCCTCGCCATTGATGGGGTCCCGGCCCGTCACGTACTGGACGTTTGCGCGCGTCATCGGCAGGGGCAGGAACTCCTGCACCTGTTCCGGTGAGTAATTGCGCTCGAACAGCTTCTCGAAGAGCAGTACGGCATCCTCGAGACGTGTGCCCGGGTGGCCGACGATGAAGTAGTTGACCAGGTGCTGGTCCTTACCGAGTTCCTTGCACTCGGACTTGTAGTCCGCCTCGTACTCCTCGTACACGTCGAATGTAGGCTTGTTCATCATGCGCAGCACTTCCGGCGCAGCATGTTCAGGAGCGAGCTTCATGCGCCCGAATACGTGGTTGCGCACCAGGTCGTGATGCAACGGCAGCAACTCGCCGGTCTTCTTGCGCAGCATGTCGTAACGGACACCGGAGCTGACGAAGGTGTGCTTGACGCCCGGTGTCTCGCGCACGAGTCCCAGCAGGCGCTGGTAGCCTTCCGTCTGGGTATCCAGCCTTGAGCGCGGGACACGGTTCCGGAGTCAGGCAATCCCGATCCAGGCAAGCCTCGCCGGCCTCGAGCAGCTCGCAGCCCAGGCCGTACATGTTCGCCGTCGGCCCACCCACGTCGGTGATCGTTCCGCGGAAGTCGTGGTGCGCGGACATCTTGGCCGCTTCGCGCAGGATCGAATCCTCGGAGCGCGACTGGATGGTGCGCCCCTGGTGGAACGTGATCGAACAGAACGAGCAGTCCGCCATGCACCCGCGAAGGGTGTTGATACTCCAGCGCACGGGCTCCAGCGCGGCGATCCCGCCGGCTGCCGTGTGGTCCGGGTGCCACTCGCGCAGGTACGGGAGGTCGAACCAGCCATCGACCTCGTCCTGGGCCGCGGGCGCCGAGGGCGGATGCTGGAGCAGCACGAGTCCGGCGTGTTCCTGAGCCAGGTGCTGCGAGCTCCGGGAGTTCTCCTCGCGCACCGCGTTGAACAGTTCGATCAGAAGGTCCTGATCCTCGACCAGTTGCTCGTAGCTCGGCACCATGCGCGCATCGGCCGGAATGTCCCCCGCCTTGCGCAGTTCGCAGGTGCCACGAATATCGCGCAGCCCCTCACCCGCATCGAGCCGCTTCGCGATCTCGAGCACCTGGCGCTCTCCCATGCCCCACACACGCAGGTCGGCCTTGGCATCCACGAGCACGGAGCGGCGCAGCTTCTCGTCCCAGTAATCCAAGTAGGCGAAGCGGCGCGGACCCGCTTCGAGGCCGCCCAGGATGACGGGCAGGCCGGGGAAATGGTGCCGGGCCTTGCTGGTGTAGGCGATCGAGGCGCGGTGCAGGCAGACGCGTCCAGCCATCGGCCTCGCCGTCGTCCGCGATCTCGGGTACGTCCAGGATACCCACTCGATATCCGGCCGCCTCAAGCACACGCCCGATCACCGCGACACCGAAACTCGGGTGATCGATATACCCGTCCCCGGTGACGAGCAGGATGTCGAGCTGATCCCAACCACGCTCCGCCATCTCCGCCCGCGTGCGGGGCAGGAAGCGAACTTCGTCGGTGTCCGACGGCTTCGAAGGTGAGCTCATCGGGCCCCTCCTTCAGCGCCCCCGGACTGGGCCGGGGCGACCAACGGTCACGGGCCGAAAGGCCCGTCGGAGAAATGTGTTAGATGGCGCCGTGGCGCGCGCGCTGACGCTTGTTGATCTTGCGACCACCGACGGTCTTCTGGCGCGAGCGGAAGCCGTTCTTCTTCAGACGCTTGATTTTGCTGAGGCGGAGCTTGATCTTCATGATGGACTGAGTGGGGCCTTGCTGGGCCCGTTTCGGGGATGCGAGCCGAAGAGTGTAAGGAGGCCAATCGGGGCGCGCCAGCCCCGATCTCCCCCTCGGGGGCAAACTTCGGCCAAAAAATGGCCGGCGCGGGACGCGAGAGCCCCCGGCGGGGCCACGGAACGGCTTTTGGGGGCGAGACTGGCGGCCAAGGCCAGCATGGCCCGCCCCGCAAACCACGCCCGCATCAGCTTTTCGCCAGGGGTCGCGGTCCCACCATCTCGGACGGGATCACGGCCGCGTCGAATTCCTCGCCGCTCATCAGCTCCATGGCCTGCACGGCCTCGCGCAGGGTCGTGCCCTCCGCGAAGGCACGCTTGGCGACCTTGGCCGCGTTGTCGTATCCAATGTGCCGGTTGAGGGCAGTCACGAGCATGAGGGACTTCTTCATCAGGCTGTCCACGCGCTCGGTGTTGAGCTCCAGGCCGTCGACACAGTTGGTGCGCAGGGAGTCGCACGCGTCCGAGAGCAGACGGATCGACTCGAGCACGTTGTGGACCATGACGGGCTTGAAGACGTTCAGCTCGAAGTTGCCCTGGCTGCCGGCCATCGTGACCGTGACGTCGTTGCCCATGACCTGCACACAGACCATGCTCATGGCCTCGCACTGGGTCGGGTTGACCTTGCCGGGCATGATCGAGCTGCCGGGCTCGTTGGCCGGCAGCTGGAGCTCGCCGAAACCACAACGCGGGCCGCTGCCGAGCCAACGGATGTCGTTCGCGATCTTCATGCAGGCTGCGGCCACCGTCTTCAAGGCGCCGGATGCGAAGACCAGCGCGTCGTGCCCCGCCAGCGCGGAGAACTTGTTGGGCGCCGTCTCGAAGGGCATACCGGTCTCGCCGGCGATCTTCTGCGCGACGAGGTCCGCGTAGCGCGGATCCGTGTTCAGGCCGGTGCCCACCGCCGTGCCGCCCAGGGCCAGCTCGTAGATGGCGGGTAGTACGGCCTCGACGGCGCGCCTGCCGTCCTTCAGCTGCTGCACCCAGCCCGAGAACTCCTGCCCCACCGTCAACGGTGTGGCGTCCTGCAGGTGCGTGCGACCGATCTTGACGACTTCCTCCCAGGCCTGCCCCTTCTTGTGCAGCGACCCAGCCAGTGCATCGAGCGCGGGCAGCAGGCGATGCACGAGCTCCTCGGCCGTCGCGACGTGCATCGCGGTCGGAAAGACATCGTTGGACGACTGCGAGCGATTGACGTGGTCGTTGGGGTGGATCGGCTCCTTGGTGCCGAGCTGCGCTCCGAGGATCTGCGCCGCGCGGTTGGCGATGACCTCGTTCGTGTTCATGTTCGACTGGGTGCCGGACCCGGTCTGCCAGACGACCAGCGGGAACTGCTCGTCGTGCTCGCCGTCGATCACCTCACCCGCCGCCGTCAGCAGCGCGTCGCCTTGCTCGGCCGTCAATCCTTCGAGCTCACCGAGCTCGAGATTCGCCTGGGCCGCGCACTTCTTGACCACGCCCAGGGCGCGGATCATCGGTCGCGTGAAGGTCTGACCTCCGATCTTGAAGTTCTCACGGCTGCGCTGGGTCTGCGCGCCCCACAGCTTGTCTGCGGGAACTTCGATCGGGCCCATCGAGTCGGATTCTGTGCGCGTACTCATCGTGTATTGCGGGTCATGGGGGTAGCGAATAGCGCGGGGAGTCTGCCGCCCCGGACACGCCAGGGCAAGCCACTGGAGCAATATGCGACAGGCCGGCAGTCTGCTGCGCGGCCCGCTGGCCATAATCCGCCGGATGTGCCCTACAGGAGACCCAGATCGCGCATCGCGTCGCTGTCCTGGGCGACGGCTCCGGCGGTCTTCTGCATCAAGATTCGCGCTTCGGTGGTCAGCGGGACCTCGACGATGCGCTCCACACCAGCGCGTCCGAGCACGGCAGGAACACCCATGTAAATGCCCTCGAAACCGAACTCGCCGTTGAGAAGGCACGCACAAGGCAGCATGCGTTGCTCGTCCCCAAGGATGGACGCCGCCATCGCGACCGAAGCGGACGCGGGCGCGTACCAGGCGCTACCGGTCTTCAGGAGTCCGACGATCTCCGCGCCGCCCTTGCGTGTGCGGTCCGCCATGGCGTCCACATCCTCCGCGGGCAGCAGGTCACCGGCCTTGATCCCGTTGAGCGTGCAGTAGGCGGGCATCGGAACCATCGAGTCCCCGTGCGCACCGAGCACCATCGCGTCCACGTCGCGAACCGCCGTCCCCGAGGCCTCTGCCAGGAACCAGCAGAAGCGCGCCGAGTCGAGCACGCCTGCCATTCCGATCACGCGCCGCGCCGGAAACCCGGTCTTCGCACGCATCAGGGTGACCATGCTGTCGAGCGGATTGGTGACGACGATCACGATCGCATCCGGAGACTTCTCGCGGATGTACCGTGCGACGTCCGAGACGATGCGCCCGTTCACCTCCAGCAGGTCAGAGCGACTCATGCCCGGCGTACGCGGCCGCCCGGCCGTCACGATGAACAGGTCTGAATCCGCCGTGTCGATCGGATCGTTGGTGCCGATCACGCGCGCCGAGAAGCCCTCGATCGCGGCGGACTGGTTCATGTCCAGCGCGATGCCCTGCGGGCGTCCCTCGAGCACGTCGATCAGGACGATCTCCGAGGCCAGGTTCTTGAGCGCGCACAGGTGAGCTGCAGTAGCTCCAACATAGCCTGCGCCAACGACGGTGATCTTACGGGGCTCGATAGTCGGCATGGTCTCCATCCATCAGGGATGCCGAGTATTCTAGTGGCGCCGGAGGAGATCCAGCAGGATTTCTTGTCCGTAGGGACGGACCCGACTCAGTCCAGGTCTTCCAGGTCCGCCACATTGACCCCGGACGTGTGCACGATGTGCCAGCCCGTGGCACTGTCGACGAGTTCGGCCAGGAAGCGCGCATCCCAGAAGACTCGCTCGACGCCGCCTCGCAGCTCGAAGAAGCGCGCGCTGCCATGCACGCGCGCGTAGGTCCCATCCGCGACCTCGACCTGCAGCGCATCGGAGTCGAGCTCCATGCGCAGGCTGAAGCGCCTCGTCTCGGGGTCCTTCTCGTTCAGGAACAGATAGATCAGCGTGCTGCGCAGGTCCTCGCGCGTCATACCCGAGCTCTCGTCCATGTAGTTCTCGTCGAACCCACGGATGACGGGGCCCAGGCGCGTGTTATCGAAGCCACGCTGCAACTTCTCGAAGACCCAGCGCACCTGCTGCTCATCGGAGGCCATCGCGACCCGTAGCGCGCGCCCACCGACGGTCACGGCCGTGGCCGTGACGCACACCAAGCCCACTCTTTGCCAGAAGCCCATACGCCCCCATCGACCGACCGCTCGGAATTCCACCGGCTCGATCCGTAGAACCGGGCGTCCATCACCCTGGCGGGCACTGAATGGCCCGCCCCCGGGGTCCGTCAGGCGTTCATCCGAGCGCCCAGTCCCTCGTCCAGCTTGGAGAGGAACTGCTGCGTCGTCAGCCACTTCTGCTCCGGCCCGACGAGCAGTGCCAGGTCCTTGGTCATCGACCCGGACTGAACCGTGTCGACGCACACTTCTTCAAGGGTGGTCGAGAAGCGCGCCAGCTCGTCGTTGCCGTCGAGCTTCGCGCGGTGCGCGAGGCCGCGCGTCCAGGCAAAGATCGATGCGATCGGGTTGGTCGACGTCTCGTTGCCCTGCTGGTGCTGCCGGTAGTGACGCGTGACCGTGCCGTGCGCAGCCTCGGCCTCGACCGTCTTGCCGTCGGGCGTCATCAGCACGGAGGACATCAGCCCCAGCGAACCGAAGCCCTGCGCGACCGTATCCGACTGCACATCGCCGTCGTAGTTCTTGCAGGCCCAGACGAAGCGCCCGTCCCACTTGAGCGCAGCAGCGACCATGTCGTCGATCAGGCGATGCTCGTAGGTGATGCCCGTGTCGTCGAAAGCCGGGGCGAACTCCGCGTCGAAGACCTCCTGAAACAGGTCCTTGAAGCGCCCGTCGTAGGCCTTGAGGATCGTGTTCTTGGTGGACAGGTAGACCGGCCACTTGCGCAGCAGACCGTAGTTGAGGCACGCGCGAGCGAATCCCCGAATGGACTCGTCCAGGTTGTACATGCCCATGGCCACGCCGGACTCCTTGAAGTCGAAGACGTTGTACTCGGTCGGCTTCGAGCCGTCCTCGGGCGTGAAGGTCATCGTGAGCTTGCCCGGGCCGGGTACGCGGAAGTCCGTCGCGCGATACTGATCACCGAAGGCGTGACGCCCGATCACGATCGGGTGCTTCCAGCCCGGAATCAGACGCGGCACGTTTTCACACAGGATCGGCTCCCGGAATACGGTGCCACCGAGAATGTTGCGGATCGTCCCGTTGGGCGATCGCCACATCTCCTTCAGCCCGAATTCCTCGACGCGCGCCTCATCCGGGGTGATGGTCGCGCACTTGACGCCGACGCCGAACTCCTGGATCGCATGCGCAGCATCGATCGTGACCTGATCGTTGGTCTCGTCGCGGTGCTGGATGCCCAGATCGAAGTACTTCAGATCGATGTCCAGGTAGGGCAGGATCAAGCGCTCCTTGATGAAAGACCAGATGATGCGCGTCATCTCGTCGCCGTCTAGCTCGACGACCGGGTTCTGGACTTGGATCTTGGCCATGATTATCGGGAGGGGGCTGGAGCGTGAGCGGCGCGCTGCGCTCGCCTGAAGTACTCTCGATCGGTGTCCCTGGGGAACAACCGTCCGACGGACAGGGAAGCGACGATGTTACGGGCGCCCCCGCTGCGACGCCAGAGGTGGTGCCCACTCGTGGGGCCGAAGCCTCGATTTCACGCTCCCCGGACGGCAGCCCGGGCGTGGCTCAGGCGAGCAGAGCGTCGGAGAGTCCGCTGCCCGACACCGAGCGCGCGACGCTGGCGTAGGCCTCGCTGCGGCGCGCGGCGGCCTGGGCCGAGTGCCTGTCGCTCGTCCCTGAGGCGGCGACCATCGGGTCGGCTGCTGCCCCCACGCCCGTGGCGCTGGCCGCGGAGACCTCGCGCGCGTGGTCCGTGCTGCCCGCGGTGGCACTCTCTGCGGTCGCGCTGGACGGCGCGGCCCCCGAGGCGGATTCCACGTCGTCCGCGGACTGTTCGTTCATCTCGGCCCGCGCTCCGGCGGCCATCTGCCCGGCCTTGGCCGCGACCGCGCGGTCCGCACCCGACGGGTTCGCGGGCGCGAGGGCCGCCCGCCGTGCCTGGTTGGCCAGGGCCACGGTCTCCTCGGGCGTCGATCCGGAGCGCAGCGAGATACCGACCTCGCCGCCGACTGCGTAGTCGCGGCCGTCCGGGCCACGCTCGTATTCGTAGCTCGGTCCTCCGTTGGCCAGCGAGCCCGCGGCCGCGGCGTGTGCGGTCTCGTGCGCGCGCACCTCGGAATCCCGCGCCTGGAGCTCACGTACCTGTGCGCGCTCCTCCGTACTCAGCTGTTCGGTGCCCCCGGCGGCTCCAGCGGCCCCAGCAGCCTCGGCGGCGGCTGCGCTCTGCGCGGCGTCCTCCGGGTTCTCGGCCTCGTCGATGACCGCAGCGACGGCCTCGTAGGCGACCTGCTCCTGTGCGAGCGCTTCGAGGCTGAGGCTCGAGAAGGCAGCGCTATCCCCTGCGCGAATGGACGAGCCGGGTGCACTGGCCGCGTCGTGCTCATGGCCTTCCCCGCCCTCGACTTCCACGCCGAGCAGACCCCGGATGGGGTTGGCAGCACGCGGCGCACTTATGGGCGCGAGCATCGTCGGACCGGTTCTCAGGAAGGATACGTTCATCGGGCGAGTCCCGTTTCATCGAGAACCGCGCGGGTCAAACTTGGACCCAATCCGAAGAAACCATCCGTGCCGCGGACCCCGGAAAAAAAGGCTAGCCGAGCCAGGAGTCTGCGCCACAGATCACGGATTCACGCTCGGCTTCCCGGGGCCTACTGACAGGCGCAGGGTTCCACCCATTAGTTGCCTCCACGTGCGGGTTCCCCTCACATAGTGCGGGTTCCGGCAACGCCCGCAGGCGGTTCGGGGGAGTCGAGCGGGGATTCGCGATCTGTGGCGCAGGCTCCTAGCAGCCCGTTGAAAAAGTCCCGTAGCGAGACGAAGCCATCTTCGTCGCAGTAAGGAGTGCGAAGTCGAGACGGCGGAGGCGGCCCTGTAGGGCCGCTGAGCACGGCTCGACGAGCACGACGCAGCGGCGGCGGAGAGGGCAAAGTCGAGTAGGGAGTTTTTTCAACGGGCTGCTAGGAGCTCTTCTTCCACCAGTCGCGCCAGTCGCGTACCCGCAGGGCACGTTCCTTCTCGCTGGCGTTCGGGTCGAAGCGAAAACTCCGTCCGGTGATCGTGCGCAGGGCTCCGACGGCCGCTTCGCGCACGACGCTCTCCGGATCCTCGAGCGCTTCCAGCAGCTCCGGCACCGCCTGCTTCGCATTGAGAGCCTCGAGAATGCGCGCGGTGGCGAGGCGCACGAACAGGTCCTCGTCGAGCAGGCGTGGCAGGAGGTGCGGGATGACGAGTGCTTCCTTGGTCTCACCGAGCGCGTAGACGGCCTCGAGCCGGATGGCGGCGCTGGCGTGCTCAAGATCCGGCAGGATGACCGTCCAGCGCGGCGTACCGTCGGTCGGCGTCGCCGCGCCACCTCCGGGCAACAGGCTGCGCGGCACCCCTGCCTGGGCGATGCCCCGCAGCCCTTCTTCGAGCTCGATGATCCGGTCGCGGTAGAAACGCTGATCCTCGTCGAGTCGCTTCAACTGCGCGCTCTGGCGATCGAAGGTCAGCTTGGTCGTGGTGTAACGCGCATCCCCGTCCGCACGGGCGAGGTCGATGGTCTGCTTGAGGTCGTCCCAGCGCAGCGCTTGCCGATCGAGGCCCGCGCGCAGGTCCGTCAGCCCGGCCTGGATCGGATCGAGCTTCTCCTCGAGGTTCTCGCGCGCTCTCTGCTCGCTCTCGAGGATCTGTGCAGCCACATCGGCCGCGCGGCGTTCGGCACGCTCGTCCGCAGCCACCGCCGCCACCTGGGTCGCCTGAAAGCGATCCGCCACACTGCCCTCGAAAAGGCGGCCCGCGTCCACCAGAAACGCGATGGCGGCCGCCCCGAAGACCAGGGCCACCCACCCGACACCCGATCCGCCCCCGGCCGAGACCTGCGCCCCGGCCTGTGCCTCGAACGTGGCCGGAGGCTCGGGCGAGGCCTCGATCCGGCCCCCCGTCGCTCGAGCCGCCCCCCGTGATGGAGGCTCCGATGGGCTCGCAGCGCCGCCTGACTGGCTCGGCTCGTCGGTTTTGGTCGGATCGGTGGATTCGGCGGTCATCGCCGCGTCGCAGCGGCTGCAGATCAGCCGCCCGCCATGACGCTCCGCCCCACCGGGCTTCAGATCCGCCAGGGGCACTGATTCGTTGCACAGATCGCAGAAAGTGATGTCCATTCGAGCTTCCGGTGGCCTCCTACCGCCAGGATATCCAAGCAAGGCTGCCGGGTCACCCAATGGCACGGGTACACCCACACGGGTACACGACAAACGGCAGGATAACCATGGAGCCCCCCTGGCGAATCGGGGCCCCCTGGCCTATCCTGAGGTTCTTCCCGGGGGTTTCCCCCCCCTGATGAATAACTTCGCCTTGCAGCTCTCCAAGTCCCAACGCACCCGTTTTCAGGACCTCGGCCAGTCTTTCATGGCCAAGATCCTCGAAACGGAGCTCCAGCGATATCCCGATAACGTGGATGCGCTGATCGAACTCGGCCAGGTGTACACCCAGCAAGGGCGCTACACCGAGGGACTGACCGTCGATCAGCAGCTGGCCGAGCACCTTCCGGACAACCCGACCGTGCTCTACAACCTGGCTTGCTCGCTCTCGCTGCTCTCGCGCACCGATGATGCCCTCGACGCTCTCGAGTGCGCCATCGACGTGGGCTACGACGACGCGAGCTTCATGCTCGGCGACCGGGATCTCGACAACGTGAAGCACACCGAGCGCTTCCAGGGCCTCGTGGCCCAGCTAGACGGTCCGATCGGCCGCGACGACCTGTAGGCGCGCACGCGCGAAGCGTGTCTCTGGCCGAACTACTCGGTAGGAGCGGCCAGCAAGGGATCGGCGGTCCGTGAATCCCACCAGGCTTCCCAGCGGAGGACGGCCGCCTCACGGGCCGAAGCTTCGCCACGCGGATCGTAGCCGAAGGTTTCGTGGGCAACATCCGAGAGAGCCCTCTGGCACACCGCGCGCGTGTACTCATGCTTGGCTCTCAGGCCGGTGATCATCGCCGGAATCCCGCTCCAGTCTCCCAGCATCAGGAGCGCACGGCCACGCTCGAGGGAGACCGTTTCGCTTTCGACCGCAGAGGCCTCCTGCAGGTACGGCACCAGCCGCGCGTCACGGGTAGCGCCCAGGGCCGCAAGGGCTGCGCCGGCGACGTCGGGTCGAGGATCGTCGACCATCTCGAGCAGGGTCGGATAGGCCGGCTCTCCGACCCTCGCGAACCAGGTGATCAGCTGCACGCGCGCCTCGAGGCCGGGCGTGTAGGCCAAGCTCGTGGCCTTGCGATCGATCCTCTCCTGGAGGCCGGGAGACGCATCGAGCCACGGAGACTCGCTCGCCTTCGTGGACGAAGCGCACGCTCCGGAACACAGGGCAAGGACACACACACCGACGACAGAGAGACTTCTCACCACGATCACCTCTTCACTTCTCTAATAGGGACGCAGGCGGAGCAAGGGGCCCCGCCGGGGAGTCTCATCGGGCGATGCGGCCGATACCTTGACCGGCTAACTCGATCGAGTCGCCGCCAGGGTCGCCAGGGCGACGCCCAGGGCCAGGACCCAGGGCGTTGCCGGGTGCGGCAAGCGGGCGGGCGTGGGCTCGGCTTCGCCCCCTGTGGAGGGCTTTCCGGTGATCTGCGGCCACGAAAACGCCCGCCTCTTTGCCACGGAAGCCTCTGCTGCAGGTTCCATTGCCAGAAAGACGCGCCCGAGCGCCTGCCCGGCCGCGGAGAGGTCAACCGCGAGTTCGACGGCGCTCCCCACCCGGTCCAGGAACGCCGGGCGCGCCGCGCAGCGCAGGGTGCGCGGATCCAGCCCCAGCCCGGCCGCGGGTGGCGCCATGGACACCACGCCGAGGGTGCGCTCCTGGACTCGGAAGGCCCGGTCGGGATCGAAGTCCGCCAGCGCTTCCGCCGGACCTGACGCGTGCGAGCGGAGCACGAACGTCGCGCGCACCTCGGCCGGAGTTCCCGCGGGCACGTGCTCGAGCCACAGGTCCCCGCCCTCCTGGGACATGCGCAGCCGCTGGTCGCGCCCCCCATCGAAGCCACGGCCAAGAGTCCGGAGCAGTGGCGCCAGCAGGTCCGAACGCGCTCCGACAAAGGGCGCCCAGCCGTCGAGCGGAGTCGTTGCCATGACCGTGACCAGCCCGGCCCCGATGCGCCAGAGCCCGAGCAGCGGTGTGCCGTCATCCGTCCGCCAGAGGATCTCCGCACCCGGCCGGGCGCGAGTGGGTACGAGCCTCGCCACCGCGCCGAGGCCCTGCCCGGAGTTCTCATCGCCGCCCTGCGGGCCCCCGCCGGGCGTCGCGGGTGCGATCTGCGCGCGCAGGATGTCGACGGCCACCCCCTGCGCATCGAGGGTCGAGAGGTCCACCGCACGCACGAAGGCGCCGCCTTCCTCACCCTGCCCGGTATCGCGAACGCGCTCGGCGTGCACGCGTTGTTCGAAGACGGCCTGGATGCGCTTGAGGTCCGCAACCTCATCGAGCTGCTCGCCCTCCAGCAGCAAGCTGCGGAGAAACTCGCGGTCCGCACCGGCACCGATGGCGATGATGCGCAGGTCCGTCGTTGAAGCCGCGAGTGCTTGCCGGACCTCTGCCGAGCGGTCAGCATACCAGTCGAGGGTGCGGCCGTCGGTCACCAGCAAGACGAGCCCGCGCACGGCCGAGGACTCGCGCCGGGTCGCGAGCTGATCCAGGGCGTAGAGCACGTCGGTCGGACCGCGCGGGACCCTGGCGGCGAAGAGCGGGGCAAGGTCGCGCTGCAGGTCCTCGCGCCGCGCTCCGCGTGTTTCGAAGACCACGTCGCCCATGGCCCCGGTGAAGAAGCGCAGGCGGATACGGTCGTGGGCGCGCGCGCCCAGTACGAGCTCCATCACGGCCCTGCGCACGGTTTCGAACGGTTCCCCCACCATGCTGCCGGAGCCGTCGATGAACAGTATGACCTCCCGTTCGCTCGGATCGGGCTCCTCGATCGCCAGGGGCAAGCTCGCCGCCAGGGCCTGCGGATCGTCCGAATCCCAACCGCGCAGCGCACCGTAGCCGCCCAGGGACGCCCATCCGCCACCGGCGCGCACGAAGGCCAGCATCGCAGCGCGCGGCAGGTCGGCCGGCCCGATGGACTCGGTCAGCAGCAGGTCGGCGCGCCCCAGGTCGCCGGCCAGGCGCGCGAGGGTCGTGGGTTGAAAACTGATCCCGTCGAAAGCCGGGCCGCGAAACAACTGGCGTAGCGCGTCGGCGCGCTCCGCGCGGGTGAGCAGCAGGCAGACGAGGGGATCGCCGATCAGGATCTGCTTCGAGCGTGCATCGTTCTCGGGGAACGCGTCCCCCGACGTGGCGCCGTCGAATCGAACGCGCGCGCGCAGGACATGGCTGCCCAGGGGAGCAGCCGGCAACTGGAGCTGGACCGTCCAGCGCAGGCAGCCGTCCAGATCCTTCGCCGCGCCCGTCAACGCGGACCGGTGGGTCACGCTCGAGACCTCGCCCGACTCGCTCCGCAGCTCCAGACTCACGAGGGCTGCCCCGGGATCCGCCAGACGCGCCTGAGCGTGGCTCGGCACCCAGGCCAGGCCAAGCTCGGCCACGAGTGGCACACCGGCCTCGATCCGATCGCCGATACGCAGCTCGACGAGCGCCAGATCCGCGCGATCAGGGACCGGATACTCGAACCGTTCCAGGCCGACCCCGGAGGCCAGCAATGCTTCGAGACTGGCGCGCGGGTCGGCCCCCGTGCAGGTGCCGTCGGTCAGGAGCAACATGTCACGCGCGGGTCGCGACGCTGAGGAAAGGACCTCCCGCACAACTGCGAGCGCCCCTTCGAGCTCGCTACCCTGACTGCGTGCGGGCGTGCAGGCCGGAGAATAGGGAGGCTGGCCGCGGCCCGCGAGCCAGTCCCTGAAACCCGCGGCCGGTGCCGGCCCGTAGTCGACGAGTACTTCGGCCGCGAAGCGGATCACGCACAGATCCGCACCACGCGTGGTCGCGCGCTCGCACGCGTCCTGCAAGCGCTCGCGCACCACGCGCGACCAGCCGGCGCGCGGCCTGCTCGCGCTGGCCGACGCATCCACCAGGACGAACTGGATCGCGGGGCTCTCGGGCACGGAGCCGGTCCGTTCGCGCGGCCACGCGAGCCAGCTCGCGGCGACCAGGGCGATCAGGGCCGCCACAGCCAGTCGTGGCAATCCAGGGCGCCGATCCGCCCCCGCCCCGACTGGCGTCCTGGTCAAGGCATTGACCCTGGCGTGGATTGAGGCTCGCGCTCCGGGCCACCTACCGGGCCGCCGCGAACGCGCTGCGCGGATGCGATCCAGCCACCGCCGAGCAGCAGGTCGTCCGCGTAGAACGCGGCCCCCTGGCCGGGCGCGACGGCGGATTGGGGCTCGTCGAAGACCACGTTCGCGCGCCCGCTCGCGACGTGCACCGTCGCTGATGCCGGCACGCAGTGGTAGCGAAACTGGACCTGACAGCGGAACTCACCGGAGGCGGGCACATCGAATCCGATCCAGTTCAGATCGTCGACCTGCATCGACGTCGCATGGCATTCGTCACGGGTACCGAGGATGACCAGGCCCTCCTCGGGCACGAGCTCGACCACGAACATGGGAATGCCCGTCACCACACCGTGTCCGCGACGCTGACCGATGGTGAAGTGTTCGGTGCCCGCGTGGGATCCGAGCGTATGCCCGGTGGTGTCCACGATGGTACCCGGGTGCAGGACCGCGCCGCGCTCGCGCAGCAGCTGGCGATAGTCGTTGGACGGAATGAAGCAGACTTCCTGGCTGTCCTTCTTCTCGCTCGTGCGCAGTCCGGCAGCGCGCGCGAGGTCGCGCACCTCGGGCTTTTGCAGTTCGCCCAGTGGCAGCACCGTGCGCGCCAGGTGGTCCTCGGAGACCGCGAAGAGCTGGTAGGACTGATCCTTCCTCTTATCCACTCCGCGCCGCAGTCGTACGCGGCCGCCCTCGATCGCCAGGCGCGCGTAGTGCCCGGTGGCGACACCGGCACACCCGAGCTCGTCGGCGAAGTCGATCAACCGCCCCATCTTGAGGTCCCGGTTGCAGACGGCGCACGGGTTCGGGGTACGTCCGCGCCCGTACTCCGCCACGAAGTGATCGATGATGTCCGTGAACTCCTCGGCCAGATCGACGGCCTGGAAGGGAATTCCCATGCCGGCCGCAACCATGCGCGCGTCACGGGCGTCCGATATGGAGCAACACGATTTCTTGTGCACCTCATCCGCCGCGACCTTCACGCCGTTGCGCATGAAGATGCCCACCAGCGGATGCCCGCGCTCGGCCAGCTGCCAGGCGACGACGGTGCTATCGACCCCGCCGCTCATGGCGACGACCAGGCGCTCGGTGGGAGGGAATTGGATGGACATATCTGAAACGGCGGGTGGGCTGGGCTCGTGCACGGGCCCGGTGGAGGCTACGTAGTCTATTGTAGATGGGGATGGCGACGAATGTGGAGGGATCGAATCCGAAGGCTCTTTCGATCAGGAGCACTTTGGGGTAGCTTCCCCCGCCCTCGATCCGGCAAGCACTGCGCCCGGAAGCCCGGCCACGGGGAACCCCGGCCCACCCACCAAACGCCCCAAAGCCCAACGGAATCCCATGTTCCTCGCCCTCGCAGTCGCCCTCCAGGATGCCCCGGCCGCCGGTGCAGCACAAGCTGCCCCGGGCTTCTCCTGGACCCCGCTGATCCTGATCCTCGGCGTCGTCTACTTCGTGCTGATCGCTCCGGAGCGCAAGAACCGCAAGAAGCGCGACGAGATGCTGGGTGGCCTGAAGAAGGGCGACAAGGTCATGACGACGAGCGGCATGCACGGCACGGTGGCGCATGTCAACGGCGACGCGGTCACGCTTCAGGTGGCGGACAACGTGCGGCTCAAGTTCACGGTACAGGCCGTGCAGAGCCTGGTCGACGACAGCACCGAGAAGGCCGAAAAGGCCGACAGCAAGCAAGTCGAAGCCAAGGCCTAGCCCGGATAATTCATGAAGCGCGAGCCAAAACGCGTCGATTCGGCTTCTGGTGGTGCTTCTCGCGCGTTGGCCCCGGAGGCGACCCTTACGGGTCGTCGAGGATGCCAACGCGCGAGAAGTGC
>JBLHKW010000013.1:0-48407 GCA_047618565.1 Planctomycetota bacterium | reverse complement strand
GTTTGCGAATTCCGGCGCACATTCCCACCGTGCCCCATCCTCGGTTCTCGTGTCCCGGCCCGCCTTTGCCCCGTCACCGCCGGCGTCGGTAGCACCCTTGGGTGCCGACGCCGGTGGTGGCGGGGCAAAGGCGGAGACGGGCCCGATTTTTGCTCCAGATCCCGAGGCCGAGGAAGCAGATACCCCGATACCCCCGCCCCACCCAATCCCCAAAAACCCCTCAGAGATACAACTCCCAGAACTCGAGCATCTTCTCAAACAGATGCACGCGCGCCGGGGTGTCGCTGATTCCGTGTTTGCGCATTGGGTACATCATCATGTCGAATGCCACGCCTGCGGTTACGAGCTCGTCGATGAAGGCCCAGGAGTTCTGTGGGTGCACGTTGTCGTCGTAGGTGCCGTGCACCAGCAATAGTCTTCCGTGGAGGTCCTTTGCGTAGTTGACCAGGCGCGTGTGGGCGTAGCCCTCGGGGTTGTCCTCGGGGCGTTTCATTGTGAACTCGGCCCACTTGGTGTCGTAGTAGGTCCAGTCGGTCACGGGGGCCACGGCGATGCCGGCCTTGAACTCGGTCGAGCGGGTGAGCATCAGCAGGGTCATGGAGCCGCCGCCGCTCCAGCCCCAGATGCCCACGCGCTCGTCGTCGACAAAGGGCAGGGACTTGAACCAGCGTGCGGCGTCGACGTAGTCGTCGCGCTCCACGTCGCCGATGGAGCGTAGCTTGACCGTGCTCTCCAGCTGCTTGCTGATGGCGGTTGAGCTGCGGTTGTCGCAGCGGGCGACGAGGTAGCCCGCGTCGAGCAGGAGCTGGTCGAACAGCAGGTCGTCGTCCCAGGCATTGGCGACGGTGGGGGCGGACGGGCCTCCGTAGACGTACATGATCAAGGGGTAACGGCGGGACGGGTCGAAGTCGTGGGGTTTGAGGATCCAGGCGGGTAGGGCCTGCCCGTCGCGTGCGGTGACCTCGATGAACTCCGGGACCTGGAGTTTCAGTCCGGCGCGTTCGGCGGGTGAGCGCGCGATGTCGCGCTTCGTTCCGGTGGCGCAGGACTGCATGCTCATCGTGGGCGGGTTGCCCAGCTCGCTGTGAGTATCGATGTAGTTGTCGTTCCCTGGAGCAAACGAGATCGCGTGGGTACCGGGCGTTGCAGTCAGTCGCTCGCGCTCGCTGCCATCGAACCTAATGCGGTGCAGATGGCGCTCGATGGGGGAGTGCTCCTGGCTCGTGTAGTAGATCCAGCCCTGGTTCTCGTCGATGGCGCACACGGCCTGTCGCAACCAAAAGACGCCGCCACCCGAGGACGCGATCGCCCAGTCGCCGCTTGTGACCTGCTGGAGCAGATCACCGGAGAGGTTGTACATGTACAGGTGTGAGTAGCCGCTGCGCTCCGAGGCCCACAGGAAGCGCTCGCCGTCGGCCAGGAAGTAGAGGTCATCGTTGATGTTGACCCACGCGTCATCCGTCTCGGTCAAAACGGCTCGGCTACGCCCGCTGGATGCGTCCGCGATGACCAGATCGAGTCGGCACTGGTCACGCGTCAAGGTCTGCACGCTGAGGCGCTCGCTGTCGGGTAACCATTTCACCCGCGCCACGTACTCGTGCTCCTGGGCAAGCTCGATCCAGGTCGTCTGAGGCGTATCCGAACCTATCTCCAGGACTCCAACGCGAACGCTGGGGTTGGCGCTGCCGGCCTTCGGGTAGCGCTGGATGATCGGTTCGGCATAGGGCTCAGCAAAGGTGGGGAACTGCACCGTTCCGACGGCGGACTCATCGCTCTGCATGTAGGCGATCGAGCGCGAGTCCGGTGACCACCAGTACCCGATGTCGCGCCGGCCGAAGAGCTCCTCCCAGTACACCCATGACAGGGTTCCGTTCAGGGTCGTTTCGGAGCCGTCGTGGGTAAGCCGAGCCTCGTTTCCGCCGCCGGCATTCACAACCCAGAGGTCGTTGGCACGCACGAACGCCACGTGTCGGCCGTCGGGCGAGAAGGAGGCGGAGGTCTCCTCTTCCTCCGTATCGGTCAGTCGCTGGAAGGTTGATGAATTCAGGTCGAGCACGAACACATCGCCTGCAATCGTGTAGAGCCCCTGGTCTCCATCGGAGTCCAGGGCGTCGGGCCAGCGCCAGGGCGCGTCCGTCTCCTCCGCCAGGAGCTCCTCCAGGCTTGCGAGGGCTCGCTCTCGGTCGACATGCGGGCTGCGCATGCCGGTGCCTGGATCCATGAGCTCGAAGCCGGGCGTCTCACGGGTCGAGTCCCAGAGCAGCGCAGTTCCGTTACTGCGCCACGCGTGCTGCGGCACGTCGTCGATCGCGCGGCCGGCCGGGCTGTAGATCCACTCCACGCTGAGCGTCTTGCGGGTGCTCGAGTGCGAGCTGTTGCATCCGGTGAGGGCGAGCGCGCAGAGGAGGGTACACAGGGCGCCGGCCTGCTTGCGGGTGTCTTGCATTGTCATGTACAGGATTTCAGGGAGCGAAGGTTCGTCGGTGCGGGCTGCCGCGGTAGGGCTGCGCCTTCTGATAGAGGGCGCGTCGGGACCGCATCGCCGCGAGCATGTCAGGGTCCGTGCGCGCGATCTCCTGCGCTTGCTTCAGGGCCTGTTCGATGGTGGCGATGGCCTCCTCGTAACGCCTGCGGGAGGCCAGGGCGGCAGCTAGAAGATCGAGGTCGGCTGCGCTTGGGTCGGTCTCACAGAGACTCTGAGCCAGCTGTAACGCGGCCTCCGGATCGCGCAGCTCAGGAGCCATCGCAGCGGCGCGTATCCACCCGAGGGCGCGCCTTGCCGGGGCAAACCGAGGGCGCATGCCGAGCACTTCCATCAGGCCGGATGCGGCAAAGGTCGCGTCACCTGCATCCAGTGCGCTGATCGAGATCCTGTAGATGTAGTCGGGCAGGCTCGGAAGGAACTGCGCAGCCGAGCGATAGTGCTGCTGCGCTTGCTCGGGCTCGCCCATGCGCGTGAAGATTAGTCCCAGAAGGCGGTGGGACTCGGCGGAGGATGGGCGCACGCGCAGACTGCGCTCGAGCTGGTCCATGGCCTCGTGCATCCTATCCTGGCGGATGAGCTCCGTCGCCAGGCCGCAGTAGGCGCGTGCGTTGCGTGGCCGTTTCGACACGGTGTCACGCCAGATGCTCTCGGTGGTGGAGTAGTCCACATTGCGTGCGTAGGTGACGGTCGCGCACGGGATGACGGTCGCCGCGAGCAGGAAGGCGCCGAATACCCGAGCCGCGACCGGCTTCAGCGACAACCGAGCAGCCAGGGTGCGCGCGCCGAGCACGACTCCGAGCACGACCGCCGCCAGCGGCAGGTACATGCGGTGTTCCGCCGCGACCTCGCCCGTGATCGGGATGAAGCTCGATGTCGGCGCCAGGACCGCAAGGAACACGAAGCCCAGGACGCCGAGTGGATGACGTTTGACCACGAGCCACGCGCACAGGCTGAGCGCGAGCAGCAGGCCGGCGGCCGCGGGGAACCAGGAACCCTGGCCCCGGAAGGTCGTCCAGTCACCGTAGTCGAGGATCAGGGGCTCGGGCCAGAAGGCGAGGCCCAGGTACGCGGGCACGACCGCGGTCTGGCTGAGGAAATAGGCGAGCGGTGTCATCGGCGTCTCGAGTCCGATCGTCGCGCCGCGGTCGGCACCCACGGCCAGCAGGATCAACACGCCCCAGGTGCTCGCCAGCGCGGCGTAGAACGGGGCGCTCCTGCGCAGGGTTCGCAGCAGGCTTTCGCGCGGTCGCTCGAGGTCGACGAAGCGATCGAGCAGCAGAGCCGCGAACGGAGCGGACAGCATGTTCTCCTTGCAGGCCATGCCAAGTGCGCACGAGGCCACGGCGAGCATGGTCCAGATGCGTGAAGAGCGCGGGTCGAAGGCGCGCAGGGCGCAGTAGAGCGTGGTCAGGTAGAACAGCGCCATCAGCTGCTCGTTGCGGGTGATGACGAGGTCGACGGCGTCCGTACAGAGGGGATGGACGACCCACAGCAGGCTGGTCGCGAAGGCGAGCGCGGTGGCGGGGAGTTGGCCGCGGGTCGCCTCGATAGTGCGTCGAAGCAGCCCGAAGAGCGCCAGGGCACACAACGCGTGTACGGCGACATTGAACAGTCGATATCCGCGCACCTCGAGGCCGCCCAGCGCGTGGTTGAGTGCCAGGGATAAGGCCACCAGGGGCCGGCCGCTGGCGCCGGTTCCGGGCGGGGCGCCCATGCTGCGCGTGAGTGGCGTCAGGCTGCGCAGGTGGGTGTTCTGGACGATGGCGCTCTCGTCATCGAAGACGAACGGGCCGGAGAGGGCGTTGCTGTAGGTGGCGAAGGCCACCGCGATCAGCAGCAGCGCAGAGATCCAGACTGCGGACCGCGGGCGGCGCTCCGGTGTCGGGCTCACGGCCGTCGGCGGCTGCGCGGGTTGGGCTGGGTGGTTGCTGTTCACGCGGATTCGCTCGGTCAGACCTCGCGCGCGTTATACACTGGGCGGATGTCCTGCGCCCGTAACCTATTCGTGCTACTGGCCGTGCTGCTGGTGTTCGCGGCCACGGCCTGCTCCCGTCCGCGGCCGCCGCGTGCGGTCGTCATCCTGGTCGACACCTTGCGGCGCGACAGTCTCGGGTGCTACGGGGCCCCCCTCGACCCGACGCCGATCATCGACGGCCTGGCGGGTGAAGGCGTGCGCTTCGAGCAGGCCATCTCCAGTTCGGGCTGGACGCTCCCGTCGGTCGCTTCCCTGCTGACGGGCACCTGGCCGTCGATCCACAAGGCGCTCGGCAAGAGTACGCGCCTGACGCCGATCTCGGCGGACGTGCCGACGGCAGCCGAGGCCTTCTCGGAGGCCGGTTTCACCACGCTCGCCGTGGCCAACGCGGCCTTCCTGAGCCCGGTCCTCGGTCTGGATCGTGGCTTCGACATCTTCGACCACCGGCCGGCCTTCAACGACAGGATTCGGCCCGCGGGCGAGAGCGTCGATACGGCGCTCGGGATGCTGGCTGACCATCCGGATGAGCCCGTCTTGCTGCTCCTGCATCTCTTCGATCCACACCTCGACTACGCACCGGCGCCGCGCCTGGCTGCGCGCTTCATCCCGAACCCGCGCGAGCCGGCGCTCCCCATCTCGGCCCAGGACTGCCTCGACATCCGTGGGCCCGGGGGAGGTCCACCGGCCGCCGAGGACCAGGAGTACGTCACCGCCGCGTACCAGGCGGAGGTGGCCTCTGTCGACCAGGCCATCGGCCGCCTGTTCGCCGGCCTGCGCGAGCTCGACATGTACGAGGACACCTGGATCATCCTGACCGCCGACCATGGCGAGGAGTTCTGGGACCACGGCGCATTCGAACACGGCCACACCCTGTACGACGAGCTCGTACGCGTGCCCTTGATCATCAGGCCGCCCGCGGCGAGTGAACATGGGATTGCCGTGGTGGAATCGCAGGTGCGCGTGCTGGATGTGATGCCGACTCTGTTCGATGCTTTCGGCGAGACCCAGCCGACGAGCTTCGTGGGCAGCAGCCTGCTGACGGTCATGGGCGGCACGGATCGGGCGGACCGCATTGCTTACAGCGAGAGCACGCTCTACGGTGCCGACAAGATTGCCTTCCGCAACCGGCGCTACAAGTACGTGCGCAACCGGGGTGAGCGGGCGCGCGTTCCTGAGGAACTCTACGACTGGCGCACGGATCCGGGCGAGACCGAGAACCTGATCGAGCGGCGTCCCGATCTCGCGTCGGAACTGCGTGCCGAGCTGGCCGCGTTCGATGCGTCGATTCAGGGTGAGGTTGCGCGTACCCGTGCGGGCGAGGTCGAGGACATCAACCCGGCCACGATCGAGAGCTACGAGAAGAGCCTTGAGTCCCTGGGATACGCCGATACGTCCACCGGAAAATGATGACGAAGCGCGGGGCAGAGCCGACCGGTGACGCCTGGATCACATCCATCGGGCTGTTCGTCGTGGCCCTCGCGGCGCGTCTCCTGTTCCTGTACGCCGGGCCCGACAGCGCGTGGCCGTACTCGCTGAACTACAAGGGCGACGCGCTCGTCTGGCTGCAATCCGTGCTGGCCCATCGCGCAGGCCAGCCCTTCGAAGCGGGCATTCCCCTGCGACCGCCCGGCATGACCTGGCTCGTGGACTGGCTCTGGGACGGGACGCCCGCTGGCGTCCAGCGGCTCAAGCTCGTCTGGGCCGGCATGGGGGCGCTCGGAGTGCTGCTGCTCCATCGCGCGTTGCTGTACCCCTTCGGGCGTCGCGTGGCCGGGCTGGCCGGCGGTCTCGCCTGCCTCGCCACGGGTGGCCTGGTCCTGTCGACTTCGATCTGCAACGAGTCGCCGTACTTGCTGGTGGTGCTCTCGACGTTTGTCATCCTGCCCCGGATTCGCGAGCGCGCCACTCCGGGATGGCTGACGCTATTCGGCGGGCTGCACGCGCTGGCCACCCTCCTACGCGTCGAGCATGTTCTCTTCTTCGCGCTCGCGAGCACCTGCATGGCGCTTCGCTGGCGGCGTGACGCAGGGGGCCGCCTGGCGTTCAGATCGACGCTCACCGTGGGCGCAGTGTTCGTTCTCTGCCTGCTGCCGTGGCACCTGTCGATGTGGGCCGCCATCGAGCGCCTCAACACGGGCCAGCAGTCACGGGACCCGGTCTCGGAACGGGCGCTGGCCGCGGTCGAGGCACGCACCGACCACATTGTATGGCAACCTGCGGCGCGCACCGCGGTGCAGAGCCTTCCGGCGTTTCTGCAACGGTCGGCGTGTACATTCATCACCGCAACCGTTCAGCACCGCGGCGGTGGCGTCGTCGGTCCAGAGGACGCCGCCATCGTCGAGGAGGCCTTCGGTTCGTGGCCCGAGCCCCTTGATGCACATCCCTTCGTGGCGAGCTACGGGCCGTTGAATTTCTACCTGGCCAACAACGCGCTGGCCACGCCCGGATTCTCGCGCGCAGGCCTGGAGCGGGCGCCAGCCCTGGCGGGCGGAGCGCAGCGCTATCCGGCGGATCTCGTCGGTGGCATGCCGCCGCGGCGACTCTCGCTCGAGTATCCGCCACACCTCGCGATCTTCAACCATGGTTACGCCCTCGGGCTGCGCTGGATCATCGAGGCCCCAGGGGACTGGGCGCGGCTGGTGGCCGCGAAGCTGCGCATCTTCTGGGCTGGCGCCAGCCTGGGTTACACGGGCAATGGTCTGCCGGTCGGCCCGTCCGGAGTGCGCCGGTCGGTCGACATGGTCGTGCCCCAGGGAACCCTGTCGTCGCTCTGGCGCTGGCTGAACCTGATCGTCTGCACCGCGGGCGTCCTTGCCGTCCTGTCCGGGCGCGAGCGGGTCCCGAGCTGGAAGGGCGCGGACCTTCTGCCGTGGATGCTGTATGGCGGCAGCAAGCTCGTCATCGCGGCGACTTTCTTTGGCTATGCGCGCCAGGGTGCGCTGATCCTTCCCGTCGTGCACACGCTCTGGGCTCTCGCGATCGTGCGCTGGGTTGTTCCGTCACTTCGGGTGCACGCGTTGCGCCTCGGGCTCGCGCTTCTGGCCGCCGGGCTGGGCTTCGAGGTCTGGCGCGCTGCGGTCGGCGTGCACGCACGCATCGACGGCGTGCCCGTGCTGGAGCAGGACCCCGTGCCGGTGGACGTGCACGCGCAGCGCGATGTCCGTTTCGGCTCCGGGCGGACGGTCGCGGGACCCCGTTAGGGCGCTTTTGCCCCGAATCGTCCATTTCAAGGCCAAGAATCGCCCCGGCCGGGGTGGTCGGATCTGGGCGTTTATCTATAAGGGTTGCTCGATTTACCGGCATCCACCCTGACGCTCACCCCGAACGATAGACCGATGAACATTCTCCGACCCTGCGTGCTGGCCGCGCTTCTGGCATCCACCGCGACCGCTCAAGACCCCTGCGCATGGCAGGCCGAGAACAACCTCGTGGTGGTCGAGGTCGAGGCCGTTTCGATCACCGGAGCCTGGACCGTGGAGACCCAGTTCGCGGGCTTCACCGGGAGCAGCTACTACCGCTGGAGCGGCCCGAACCACTTCTCGCAGCCGGGCAACGGCATCCTGAGCTACGCGGTCGAGGTGCACGAGGCCGGGCGTTTCGAGCTGCGCATCCACAACCGACACGAGAACTCGGACTCCACGGAGGAGAACGACTGCTGGGTGCGCATGGACGGCGGCAGCTGGATCAAGCTCTACTCGAACGGAAGCGGCACCGTCTCGAACTGGAACTGGAAGTCGCGCTTCGAGATCAACGGTAGCCACTCGGACGCGGGCTTCGACCTGAGTCTCGGGCGGCACGAGCTGCAGATCTCGGGACGCTCCACGGGCTTCATGATCGACCGCTTCAACTTCTACAGGGGCAACCCGGCGGGGGTCTCGCAGACCGGCACGCCGCCCTCGCCCTGCGGCATCGGCGCGGGCTTCTGCTCGAGTGGAGCCAACTCGACGGGTGGGGCCGCACTCATCGCAGCGCGCGGAAGTGTAAGCGTCGCGGGAAACACGATGCAGCTGGTGGCGCAGCCTGTCCCCGCGGGCACGGTCGGCATCTTCTACTTTGGCGATGCCATCGTGAACACGCCGTTCGGTAACGGCCGGCGTTGCGTTTCGGGCCAGACCTTCCGTCTGCCGCCCGTGCACGCCAGCGGTTTGCGCATGGCGGACAGCATCGACTTCAGCCAGGGCGTAAGCACCGCGATCCGTGCGGGCTCGAGCTGGCACTTCCAGGCCTGGTTCCGCGATGTGCAGGCCGGGGGCGCGAGCTACGACACGTCGAACGGGTTGCACCTGAACTTCGTTCCGTGATTGCGCCAGGGGGCCCTGACGTACCCCGGGCCGCCGTCCATCACGCGCGCGCCTACCTGTCCCCGGCGGCGGCCTCGGCTTCAGCGGACGCGGCCTCGCGCTGCTCTTCCAGCCTGGCCCTGACCTCGGCCGGCAGGCTAAATGCCACTTCGTGGACGTCGTCGTAGGCGATCGAGTCGGTCGTGATCTTGATCTTCTGCGCCCCCGCGGTCTGCAGCTGGCTCGTGGCCACCAGGCGCTCGCCTAGCTGCTTGTAGTCCGAGGAGACGACGACGACCTTCATCCCCGTGGGCGTGGTCATCTCCCTGCCGATCAGCAGACCCGTATCGACGTCGTAGTACTCGTGTGAGGTTCGCACGGCCTGCGTTTCCTGCGCGTCCATCGCTGCGGGCAGCTTGGCGACGATCTCGATCTTCCAGCAGCTCTTGCCGTCGAACTCGGTCCTGGCGACGGTCTGCACGCGCTCGAACTCATCGGCTTCCTTCAGGGGTCCCGTGTAGTTCGCGTGCATCGATGCTTGCAGGTGCTCGAGGCCCTCCTGGAGGCTCGCTCCCGCCCCGGGTTCGATGGCCCATGCCGTCGTCCCGTCAAAGCCCTCGCGTACGCTGCCCACGCCAGCGAGCTCCACCTGGACCAGGCGCTTGTTCGAGCTGTGCGCCAGAACTTCCATCGGGCCGGCAATCTCTGTGTCGACGATCTCGAGCCTGCCCTTCGTGCGGGTGCTGCGGGTGCTCGCGAGGATCTTCCCTTCGCCGGTCAGGTCGAGGTAGCGGTCGATGACGGCGCGCGCGGTCAACAGCTCCTGACGGGACGCGCTGGGGCTCGCGCTCGAGTTCTGTGGCGCGGACCAGGTGCTGCCGGCGAGGAGCAGCAGGAGCGCGGCTGTGGTGCTGGATCGGGACTTCATGGCGGAGGGGATTCGGGTCAGGGGACGGGCTATCGGGTCTTTGGCCATCATCCAGCTTCCCGCGGCAGCTTTCGAGCGAGCTTCGTACAGAGCCGGAAGTCTTGTGGTGTAAGGAGGTTATGTGGGCAGGCGTGGGACGCGGCGGGCGCGCAGCTGGACCTGAGGTCACGATCGGCTTCACGGGCTCGTATGGGCCTGCCGATGTCATGACTGCGGAATCCAAACCTGGAGCTTACCCCGCGCGTCTCAATCGGCTAATCAGATTGCTCGCTGCGGGGCCGCCCATGTCATCCTTCCGCGGCCCACTTCAGCACTCATTGACCCAAGTACACCGAGGATAGCGTGTTTCAACGACTTACTGCCCTGGCCCTCGTCGCCAGCATCAGCTCCATCTCCGCCCAGGCCAGCGAAACCTGGTACGGGGATTTCGACGTCGCCTCGGCGGCCGCCAAGAAGGCCGGCAAGGATCTCTTCGTGGACTTCACGGGTTCGGACTGGTGCCACTGGTGCATCAAGTTGCACGAAGAAGTGCTCGGCATCGATGAGTTCGTTGCCGGTGCGCAGAAGGACTACATCCTGGTCTCGCTCGACTTCCCGCGCTCCGAGGAGGCGCTGGCGAAGGTGCCCGATATCGCGCGCAACAAGGAGCTGGCCAAGAAGTACAACATCCAGGGCTATCCGACGGTCCTGCTGATGGACGCCGACGGCACGGTCTTCGCCCGCACCGGCTACCAGGCCGGGGGCGCGGAGAAGTACCTCGCGCACCTCGCGGAGATCGGTCCGTCCGGCAAGCTCGCCCTGACCGCCAGCGCCAAGGTGCTGGCCGATTTCGAGGCCGCGTCCGACGATGCGAGCAAGTGGCAGGCATGGGAAGCGTGCGTCAAGGCCATGGAGGGCCTCGATGCGGGGTCACCCTTTGCGGAGCAACTGGCAGGGCCGGTTCGCTGGGCCATCACGGCCGACGCGCAGAATGCCAAGGGCATGAAGAAGCGCGCCCTGACCTCTCTCCTCACCGCAGGCTTCGTCGACGAGGACCTGATGACGGCCGGGCGCGAGCTCGACCCGATGAACGCGGACGGCCTGCTCGAGATGGTCGTGCAAGCTCAGTTCGGGACCGTGCGGGACGAGGAAACGGCGCGCGCGGCCGTCACCAGTTTGCTCGCCCTGAACGAGCAGGGCATCAAGGACAAGGAGCTGGGATTCAAGTTGAACTTCACGGCGGCCCAGTGGTGCGCCGGTCCGTTGAGCGACGATACGAGCCTGGCATCCGTGGTCGCGGCCGCGCGTGCCATCGGCAACGATGACGCGGAGGCCATCAAGGCCCTGGACGCGCTGCTCGAGGGCTGAGCCAAGCTCATTCCCGGACAACCACGCGGCCCGGCGCAGAGGACGATCCTCCGCGCCGGGCCGTTTTTTTGTCGAGGCTGCCGGTCTACAGGGGTGCGACCGTGTGCGTGCGGCCGCGGTTTTGCTCCTCGAGCCAGACCTGCAGCGGCGCGAAGTAGTTCACCATGGCCTGCGCCGACAGGTCGGACCCGGTCTTCTCGCGCAGCATCTCGCGCCAGTCGACGCTGACTCCCGGCGTCATGATCGAGGTCAGGAATTCGCCCACATCCTTGCGCCCGTAGTAATTCGTGTCGTGCGGATCCTCGTGCAGGATCTCGCGCGCGATGTGGTCGTGCAGCTGGAACAGCAGCACGAAGGAGAGAGCGTAGTCGTAGTACTCGCCGGGGTCGTTGTTGATGTGCGTCTTGGTGGCTGCGTCGCACCAGCGCTCGTCGCGCTCGGTGGGGGGCGCGATACCCTGGAACTGGGCGGCCAGCTCCCACCAACGCTTGTTCCACTGGTCCTGGGGCAGCTCATCCGCGTAGAGCTCCTTCTCGAAGTAGGTCATCGTGGCAGTCGACCAGGGGATGAAGACCACGTAGTTCAGGGCCTCCTTGAGCAGCAGCTGCATCGGGTCGGCCTTGCTCGCGCCGTCCGTAATCGGGGGCGCGAGTCCAACGGTCTGGGCGAAACGCGGTTGCATGGCGGCCAGGCCCATGAGCGAGCCCATGGCTTCGTGGTAGGCGCGGTTGGCGCCCTCGCGCAGGAGCGGCGGCACGTCCGGGTTCGTGTAGCACATGTAGTAGTAGATGTGACCGAGCTCGTGATGGGTCGTCTCGTACCACTCCGTGTTGGACTCCACGCTCATGAGCGAGCGCACGTCGTTCTCCAGGTCCATGTGCCAGGCGGAAGCGTGGTTGTTCTTCTTCCAGCCCGCGCCGGCCGGGGCCGGGTAGAGCGAGGACTTGTCGTAGAAGACCTGCGGCAGCGGATCGAAGCCCAGGCTGACGTAGAACTGCTCTGCCTGCCTGACGAGCCACTCCGGAGACTTGGTCGCCAGGGCGCCGTCGAGATCAAAGCCCTCGACGTCGACCAGGGGCGACCAGTCCTGGCCCCAGCGGTTCGGCAACCAGTGGGCCGGAATCAGCTCGGGCACCGGCTGGTCGTAGCGCTGTGCCAGCTCGTGCCGGATCCAGGTGTGCAGCTCGCGGAAGAGCGGACGCAGCTCACGGTTGACGCGGTCCAGGGACTCGACCATCTCATCGGTCGTCATCCCGTAGCTCGAGACCTTGTAGGCGAAGTAGTCGTCGTAGCCGAGGGCGCGCACCGTTTCGTTGCGCAGCTGACGTAGCTCACCCAGGCCCTCGCGCAGGGTGGGACCGATCTCCTTGGAGGCCTCCCAGGCCGCCTGGCGCCGGGTCAGGTCGGTCTCGTCGCGCAGCATGGCGTCGAGGTCGTTGGTCGACACCTCGGCCCCGTCCAGGGTGTAGGTGAAGCCGTAGAGCTGCTCCACCTGGGCCGTGTCCGCGGCGATGCGCGCCTTCACGAGCTCCGGCACGGTCTGCGGATTGGCCGCAGCGTTGTAGAGCACGTAGTCGAGCTGCAGCGCCTGCAGATGGGTGAGCGCATTTCGATCGGCGAGCAGTGCGCGCGCTGCTTCGATGTTCTCGACGCTGCCCGTGAAGCTTGCCATGGCCTCGCTGGCCGCGCGCGTGCGGGTGGCGTTGGTGTCATCGCCCTCCACGATGCGCGTGTTCGAAGCCCACTCGGCCTCGGACGCTTCCGCGTAGAGTCGCTGGTAGGTCTCCGTGTAGCGGTCGAGGAACGTCTGGGCTTCGGCCTGCTGCGGAGTCGGGGCGGGCGCGGTCGAGGAGCATGACGACAGTGCGGCGAACAGCCACACGGACGCGAAGTAGGCGGCATATTGCATGGGTGCGAGGGTAGCGGTGGGGGCGGGTGCTTCGAGGGCTTTTTGCTCGATCCTGGCCGGGAGGGCGTGGGCATCCAGTACCATTCGCCCTGTAGCCCGATGAGCCAAACGACTGACGAACAACACGAGCGCGTCCCGCGCTGGTTGGCGGGACTGGGCCTGGCCCTGGGCGCGCTGGCCGTGGCGCTGCTGTTGCAATTCGGTGCTGGCACGGGCCCCGGGCAGGCGCTGGACCAGCTCGAGCTGAAGAGCCTGGACGCGCGCTTCCGGCTGCGCGAGCGGTTCGCGCCGACGGCGCACGACGAGGAGATCGTCATCCTGGATATCGACGATCTGGGGATCGCCTACTACGAGAACCTCGACCTGCTAGGTCCCAACGCGGACGGCAGCATGCCAGTGAACATGCCCTGGCCCTGGCCGCGCGAGGTCTACGGCCAGGCCGTCACGTTCCTGCGCGCTGCGGGCGCGCAGGCGGTCTTCTTCGACTTCCTGTTCACCGGCGAATCCCCGTATCAGAACCTGACCGGCGGCGACGACGACTTCTTCGCCGAGGATAGCGCTGCTGCCGGCAACGTCTTCCACACGCTGCTCTTCCGGGAGCCCGCGGGGGGCGCGGCCAGCGCTGCAGCGCCCGCGGAGTTCGACTTGCAGATCCCCTCGGAAGCGAACCTGGATGGGCTCGTCCTGGAGGGGCGCCTGGCCAGCTTCCCCGCCGCGAGGTTGCAGGCGGCGAGCCTGCCCATCGACGCGTCCGGCGTGCGCGAGTACACGGCGGTCGAGGTGCCGCTCGCCATACACGGGGAGGCAGCCAAGGGGCTCGGATCGATCAACGCCACCGTCGACGGTGACGGCATCATTCGGCGCGTTCCGCTGCTCTCGCGCTTCCGCGGTGCGACCTACCGTTCCATTCACCTCGCCCTCGCGGCCGACGGCGCCGATTCGCCCGTCGCGCGCTGGAGCGGCGAGGGTCCCTCGGTCGTTCTTGGCGAGGTCGAGATCCCGGTGGACGAGCAGGGACAGATGCTCATCAACTGGCACGGCCCGGCGAAGACATACGCGCCCCTGGCGCTGCACCGGTTGCTGTTGAAGCTGGGTCGGGGCCTGCCGCCTGACGACATCGACCGCGCGCGTTACGCGGGCAAGATCGTGATGATCGGGACCTCGGCAACGGGGCTTGCCGACCTCAAGGCCACGCCCTTCGGCGCGAACTACCCGGGCGTCGAGATTCACGCCACGGCGCTCGACAACATCCTCAACGGAGACTTCCTGCGACGACCCCGTGCACTCTGGCGCAACCTGCTCACGGGCTTCTTCTTCCTGCTCGCGGGCCAACTGTTGCTGCGCAAGCAGGGCGCGGGCAAGACCCTGGCGATCGCCCTGGCCCTGGTGTCGGTCTACGTTGCGGGTGCCATCTGGGTCTTCATCAGCGCCGCGATGTGGGTCGACCTCGTGCTACCGGCGGGCGGCCTGGTGCTGCTCTTCGCGGGCGCTCAGACGGTCCACTTCCTGACCGAGGGCCGCCAGAAACGTGAGATGCGTTCCGCCTTCCAGCGCTACCTGCCGCCGGCCGTCGTGAGCGAGGTCCTGCGGCTTCCGCCCGACCAGCTGAAGCTCGGCGGGGACCGGCGCGAGCTGACCGTGTACTTCTCCGACATCCAGGACTTCACGTCCATGTCCGAGGGGCTCGCGCCGGAGGAGCTCGTGCGCCTGCTCAACATCTACCTGGGCGAAATGTCCGACATCGTCAGCGCGCGCGGCGGCACGCTCGACAAGTACATCGGCGATTGCATCATGGCCTTCTGGGGCGCCCCTCTGGCGCTCGAGCACGCGCCCCTCGATGCATGTCTGGCGGCGCTGGAGAATCAGGAGCGCATGGTCGATCTGCGGCGGCGTTTCCGGGAGAAAAACCTGCCCGAGATCCACGCGCGCATCGGCATCAACACGGGCCCCATGCTGGTCGGCAACCTGGGCTCGGACCGGCACTTCGACTTCACGGTCATGGGGGATGCGGTCAACCTGGCCTCGCGTCTCGAGGGGGCCAACAAGGCCTACGGGACGCGCATCATGCTCGGGCCGGAGACCGCCGTGCAGGCCGCCAGCGGGATCGAGACGCGCGAGCTGGACCTCATGAGGGTCAAGGGACGCAGTCAGCCGGTGCAGGTCTTCGAGCTGCTGGCGGCCCACGGTGGCCTGACGGAGGTCCAGAAGGAGCTGCGCGAAGGGTTTCGTGACGCGCTGGCCGCCTACCGCGCGCGCGACTGGAAAGTCGCCATGGCCGGCTTCGATAGCTGTCTGACCCTCGACGGGAGCGACGGCCCATCGCAAACTTATCGAGATCGTTGCGTGCACTTCCGGGACCATCCACCCTCAGAGGACTGGGACGGGGTCTTCGCGATGCGTACCAAGTGACCCATCCCTGCACCGATTCCCCTTTGAGACAGAGACCTGCCATGAAGAACGGCCGCACGCTCGCACTGTTGCTCCTGATGGTGTGCCTTTCACCAGCGATCAACCTGGCGCAGGAGGCGATGAGGCCGCGCGTCCAGACCTTCGTCGCGCGCGCGAACCAGCCCCTCTTCTGTCAGCCACTGGCATCGGGAGGTTACAAGGCGCGCCTGAAGCAGGGTCAGAGGCTCGGGATCAAGGGCACGCAGGGGTTATGGAAAGAGGTGCAGGGCGAGGGCCTCGAGGGTTGGGTCCTGACCCAGGCCAGGCGCAGGCTCGGCGGCGCCGATGTCTCCGATGCCTACCTGAACAGTGCGGTTACCGCGACGATCGGGTCGGGGCTCGTGACCAAGGGGTTCAAGAAGCTCTACGGGCGCATCAACCAGCAGAGCGAGGAGGGTCCGGCCGCGCTGGCCGGTCAACTGGAGAGCAGGCCCTACGACATGCAGGAGTACGAGGCGTTCATGGTCGCGGGCAAGCTGCCGGTCAGCGCCTTTGTTCCGGCGCCCTCTGCGCTAAATGACTCCGAGGAGGGGGCTTCCGAAACCTCCGCCAGCGAGGGCGCCGCGACCGAGCAGCCCGCGCAGCAGGCCGAGTTGAGCGAGCCAGTGCTGAGCGTGAGAGATGACCTGCGCGCAGCTGCGAACAAGAAACGCAGCAGCATGCAGATGACCCAGGACGAGCACTACTTCTCGCGCAACCTGTCTTACGAGGACGAGCGCGCGATCGGGTACGGCGTTGGGGTGCGGCTGGCGGAGGGCCGCATTCATGCGGGCGAGGAGTTGACGGAATACATCCGGCTGGTCGGGGCTGCGATCGTCGAGAAGTGCGACCGCGCGGACATTCCTTACCAGTTCATCGTGCTCGACGGGGACGAGGTCAACGCCTTCGCGGCCCCGGGCGGCTACATTTTCATCACCACGGGCTGCATCCGAGCCTGTCGCAGCGAGGCGGAGCTGGCGGGTGTGCTCGCGCATGAGGTCGCACACGTCGCTCGCCGGCACGGCCTGCGCATCATGGACAAGAACCGGCTTCAGATCGCCAAGACCATCTCGGCCTCGGAGCTGGACCGCGTCCTCAAGAAATACACCGGTGGAATGGACCGGGAGACCGCCGAGACCGTGCGCAAGCTGAGGGGGCTCGCGGACGAGAGCTACAAGTACTGCACCGCGGGCTGGGGCCAGGAGTTCGAGCTCGAAGCGGACGCCTACGGCCTGCGCTACGCCCACGCGGTGGGCTGGGACTTCCGCGGCCTGTTCAGCTTCCTGGAGACGCTCGGGAAGGGTAAGCAGGTCTCGCTCGGACAGGCCTTCAGCAGCCACCCGTCGGTTCCAGCGCGCATCGAAGGCCTGGAGGAAGTCGTCCGGGCGGATGGGCTCAGGCCATCAGGCGTCTTCCTGAAGGAACGTTTTGTCGAGCGCTGTGCCAGCGTGCGCTGATCCCGCAGCATGACTCTGTGCGGAGAAATTCGTGTGCGTTTGCTCCCTTCCGCCTGTGGCGCGGGCGGGGCGGATAGCACTCTGCAGTACGCGAACAGCTTCGTGATCAACGACACGATCGCGGTCGATGCGGGCTCGCTGGGCTTCAACGGATCGCCGGCGACACAGAGTGTGGTGCGCAACATTCTGCTGACGCACGGGCACGCGGATCACATTGCATCCCTGCCTATGCTGTTGATCAACGACTACGATCCGCAGCGTGAGAGCATCCAGGTCTGGGGGACGGAGGACACGCTGGACGTTCTGAAGCAGCACGTGTTCAACGATCGCGTCTGGCCGGACCTCGACCGCATCGGAACGCCCGAGGCTCCCTTCGTTCGTTTTCGGGAGCTGGTTCCCGGCCAGCCCGTGGAGATCGAGGGCCTGCGCTTCACTCCGGTGCCCGTGGACCACACGGTGCCGACCATCGGATTCCTGCTGGAGGCGCAGGGCAAGAGCCTTGTCATCGGCGGGGACAGCGCACCGACCGAAGAACTCTGGTTGTGCGCAGGTCGGCTCGCGGGGCTACGCGGGGTCTTCCTGGAGACCTCCTTCCCCGACCGCGAGCACGACCTGGCGGTGGCCTCCAAGCATCTGACGCCCGCGCGCTTTGCGGGCGAGGTTGCCAAGCTGCCAGCCGGAACTCCCATGTACGCCGTGCACTTCAAGCCGGGCCACCAGGCCGAGATCTGCGCGGAGCTCGCGCAGCTGGGTCTGGCCGACCTGTGCATCGTCGAGCCGGGCCGGGAGTACACGTTCTGATGGGCGCCATGGTCGGCCTTGCCGGAGCATCGCGTTGGACGGGAGCGTGACGATGGAGCCAGGTGCCGGGGCGCGGCCCCTTTCGCCCGTTGGGCGGCTGGGCGCATGGACACTGCGCTGTGCCGGTGAGGCTTGCTACGTCGTGGCTGTCGCGACACGCGTGCTGCTCGTCGCTCTGAATCCACGCTCCTGGCCGCGCACGACGCGCAACGTCCTCGCGCGGCAGATCTACTTCACCGGAGTGGGCGCTCTGCCGTTCACCCTGTTGCTGGCCTTGCTGGTGGGGGTCTCGGTCGTCCTGCAAGCGCAGCTGTGGTTGGAGCGGGCCGGGCAGGAGGCGCTGCTCGGGCCCGTGCTCGTGACCATCGTCCTGCGTGAGCTGGCGCCCCTGCTGGCCAACACGGTCGTGCTCGTGCGCAGCGGTAGCGCGATCGTGACGGAGCTCGCGACCATGACCGTGGCGGGTGAGGTGCGACTGCTCGAGTCCGAGGGGCTCGATCCACTGGGCTATCTCGTCCTTCCGCGGGTCGTGGGTGTCACCATCTCGCTCTGCTGCCTGAGCCTGTTCTTCGTGGTCGCGTCGATGATCAGTGGCTACCTGGCATCCCTGGCTCTGGGCCACCAGGGCAACCTGGACGGTGGCTTCATGTGGAGCGTGCTCTCTGCGGTCGAGTCAGGAGACCTTGTGCACGCGCTGGCAAAGACCCTGCTACCGGCCTTCCTGACGACAATCATCTGCTGCGTGGATGGCCTCGGTGCGGGCAGCGCCCGCACCGACATTCCGAAAGCCGCGACGCGCGCGCTGAGCCGCGCGATCGCCGCACTGTTCATCTCATCCGCGCTTCTCTCGATCGTGGCCTACCTGTGAGCGCCCCGATCAGCGAGAGCCGGCTCGCATTCGAGCGCGTGGCCCTGCCGGAGGCCTCGACGGGAGCGCGCCCGCTGGCGGGGATCGACCTGCGCATTGCGCCCGGCGGCCTGGCCCTGATCCGCGTTCCGCGCGGGCCGGGTGCCGCGACGCTGGGGGAAGCCGCGCTGGGCCTGCTCCGACCGTTCAGGGGACAGGTGCGCTACAAGGGCGATGATTGGGCCGAGGTGCCGGGCGTGGAAGCCACGAGATTGCGCGGCACCATTGGCCGCGTCTACGAGCAGGCCGAGTGGGTCTCGAACCTGAACGTGGACGAGAACGTGATCCTTGCGAGCTGTCATCACAGCGCGCGGGCGGAGGAGGAGATCGTGCAGGAGGCGCTCGGCCTGGCACGCCATTTCGGCCTCTCGGAGCTGACATCCAGCCGTCCGCATCGCGTCGGCCATGGAGAGTTGCGTGCGTGCGCGCTGGTGCGTGCGTTTCTCGGCGCACCGGATCTGCTCGTGCTCGAGCGACCCCTGCGAGGGGTCGTCGACGAATTGCTGGAGCCGCTGCTGGAGCAGGTGCGCGTGGCGCGCTCGCGCGGCGCCGGTGTGCTGTGGCTGACGCCGGAGGAGCGTGTGTTCGAGGCGCGCGCACTGGAGGCGGATGTGCGCTATGTTCTTGAGGCCGGTGGCCTGCGACCGTCGGGAGGAGACTGACCGTGAAGAGTCGTTTTGATTTCAATTCCGTGAGCGAGATCACCGGCGCATTCGTCATCCTGGCGTTCG
Source organism: Planctomycetota bacterium (assembly GCA_047618565.1). GTDB lineage: Bacteria > Planctomycetota > UBA1135 > UBA1135 > JBLHKW01. Next base: position 29,160 of record JBLHKW010000013.1, on the reverse strand, counting down.
TCGTCGTGGTGTCCCTGGTCGTGGTCGCGGCGCGTGTTCAGCACTGGTTCGAACCCGTGTACGAGCTCGTTGTTCAGTTGCCGGGAGACACCGATGTGCCGCGTGGGGCGGTCGTGCTCATCGCCGGCTCCACGGTCGGCAGCGTGGCCTCGGTGTCCCTCGACGTGGACCTGGGGGACGCCGCCGAGGGGCCCGACGCGGCCACATTGGTGACCCTGGCGCTCCAGGGCGAGCTGGTGCAGCACCTGCACCTGGATTCGGAGGCGCGCGTGATCACGCCCCTGTTACCGATCCTGGGGGCGGTGCAGCTCACGCTCTCGAAGGGCGGCAACGATCGTCCATTGCTGTTCCCCGAGGGCACGCGACATGCACGCCTGGCGACGACGGCCATCGCAGACGTGGACCTGGAGAGCAACTTCAAGGTCTGGAACGACAAGGCGCTGGCCTGGGAGGAGCGCTTCGTGAAGCTCTACGCAAAGGTCGAACGCTGGGACAGGGAGATGCTCGAGTGGAACGAGCTCTTCCGCGCCTGGGAGATTCGCCTGGCGAGCACCTACGATCGCATCGACCTGATGACCTCCGAGCCCGACGGCGAGCTCTACGTGCTTCTGACGAATACGAACGCCCTGGTGGAGCACCTGGCCGACGAGGGGCTGGTGGGCTGGGCGTTGCGTGACGAGAGCTGGAACGCGCGCTCGCAGACGATCTTTGACAGCACCCAGGGGACCCTGGAGGAGACGCGCGCCACGATCGCTCTGGTGCGCGGCATGCTCGCGGGCGAGCAACCGTATCCGGCGCCCTTCGACACGACCCTCGCGCACCTGCCAGCCATGGCCGAGCAGACCGAGGCGGTACTCGGGCGGCTCGACAACATCCTGGCCCAGGTCGAGGTTGCTTCACGCAGCCTGCCGCGCCTGGCGAGCACTATCGAGCAGGAGGCCAGTACTCTGCCGGGCTTTCTGATCGAGAGTCAGGAGACCCTGCGCCAGGTCGATGCCCTCGTGCGCGCCATCCAGCAGCACTGGTTGTTGCGGAGCTACGTCGAAGGCCAGCCCGGTCCGGGTCGCATCCCGGTCGAGGATGTAGGCGCGGCGCTCGGAGGAGAGCGGTGATGTTGAGCGCGAGGATGGCGATCCAGCTGCGGCTGCTTCCGCTGGCGCTGGCGTTCGGCCTGGCTGCGTCAGGTTGCGGTGCTCCGGAGAAGGTCGTCGAGTCGCCGCGCGACAGCGAGTACGGGCGTCTCGAGTTGAGCGCGCGCGCGGCCTTCGAGCGCGGTGAGCTCGAGTATGCGCGTAACCTGTACGGGCGCCAGTTGCTCCAGGCGGAACGCAGTGACGACGCGCTCAAGATCGGGGACAGTGCGTACAACCTGGCCGTGTGTGAGATTGCACTCGGGGGTACGGATCGTGCGCGCGGACTGCTGAGCACGGCCCTCTTCGAGCTCGGGCGGGCCGGGGAGCGCCTCGCGCCGGTGCACGTCGTGCGCGCGCGTCTCGAACACCTGGCGGGGGAGTCCGACGCATGTCTGCAGGCCGCCGATCGGGCCCTGCAGAGCTCGAGCGGCGCCACGCGGCGCGAACAGATCGAAGCCCTGGCGCTGCGTGGACTGGCGCTGATCGCCGGCGATGCCCCCGTGCCCGGCGAGCGGCGCAGCGCGGCCGGGGTGGCCCTGGAGCGCGCCGAGAAGCTGGCAAAGAAGCTGGGCGGCCGAGACTCGATGCCGTCCTCGGCCCTGCGCTTGCGCGCGCGCCTCGCGCAACACGACCGTCAGTTTGCGAACGCTGCACGGGCCTACGAGCGCGAAGCCGAGGTTCTGCAGGCACGCTCGCGTTACGACTTCATGTCGGAGGCTCTGGAACTCGCCGGGCGCGCCTGGCTCGCCGCCGGTGAACCGGCCCGCGCGGGAGACCGGCTCCTGCGTGCCGCGCGCTCGCGCTTTGCCCATGCGCAGGGCCGCGAGGTCCCCGCCCGGCGCGCGCTGGTCCATCTCGAGGATGCCGCGCGGCTGTGCCACCTGGTTTCCGAATCGGGCGCGCTGGATGCCGACCCAGCGCTGGCGCCCCGTCAGCAGATCCTGGTGGCCCGGATCGAGGTCGAGCGCGAACGGGCGCAGGGCGTGCTGGACATGCTTGGAGCGCCGGCCGCATCGGAGTAGGCCGCGCGCCGCGTGGAGGAAGCCAGCACGCTGTCACGCATGGCCGCGCATGCACGACGCCCACCTAGATATCGAGCACGAATTCCTTCCAGGCGTCCTCGAGCTCCATGTAGTCGACATCCTTGAAGGCCTCGTCCACGGCCTTGTCGAGGTCCCCGCTGATCGCGAGGGTCTCGAGGTAGACGGACAGGATGTCGTCCCATTCGTCGTTCCAGCCCTTTGCACCCTTGTCGTTGCCGGTCCGCAGGAAGTAGATGAACGACCATCCCTGCGCGTAGTTGGCCCCGCCGCGCAGTCCCAGATCGTTGTTTCCGTAGTACTGCGCCTGCGTCCAGCGCACAAGTTCTCTCAAGGGTGCGTAGTCGCCGCTTCGGATGTTGACCTGAATGGTCCGCAGGCGCCAGCTGTTCGGCGCTAGCTGGAATCGATTGCGCCTGTCGAGCTGGTACCCGGAGTAGAAGTCCCCGGTTCCCTCGTTGTACCAGCTGTGCGGCGAGATCTGGCCGTAGAAGTAATAGATGTACTGGTGGAAGGCCTCGTGGTTGAGGACGATCCAGACGTCGGATTCGCCGCCACTCGCCTGGCCGTAGAAGACCAGCTCTTCGGTCACGGGCGACCAGTAACCGGCGCTACCACCCGGGCCGCCATAGAGCTGGTATTCGGACCTGGTGGAGCACACGCGCACGACACTGGCGCGCGAAGCTTCCATGGGATCGACAAGCACTTCGGTACGCGGCGCGTCGTCCACCTCTTCTTCTTCTTCTTCTTCTTCTTCTTCTTCTTCTTCTTCTTCTTCTTCTTCTTCTTCTTCTTCTTCTTCTTCTTCTTCTTCGTCATCCTCCTCGTCGTCTTCGTCCCCATCTTCTTCCAGGCGCTTGCGCTCCTCTTCCGCCCTGTACGCAGCGCGCTTCCTGAGTGTCGCGGCGACAGAATCGGGCGGATAGTCGGTCTCATATACGCCGCGGATCGCTTCCAGGCGGGCTTGCAACTCCTCGATCCGCTTGCGGCCAGAGAGCTTCGATTCGTCCATGCTCGTGACGACGAAGTAGTTGGGGGTCTCGTGCAATTGCCAGCCCGCCTGGCGCCGGATCTCGTCCTCGAGCTTCGCCCGTTTCGAGGCACGCGGCCGGGACGCCCCGAAATTCGTAGCGACCGTCTTGGACTCCTTCACGTCCACCCGCTTGAAGGTCCTGGCCATCCCATCGAGTGCGCGCTCCCATTTCTTCCAGTCCTTCTCATTAGCGGGAGCCATGAAGACCAGGGCCACTTCGGTGTCGGGGGTCACCTCGTAAAGCACCGACCAGACGTGGATGCTGGATCCGCGACGGGTGCGTCCCAGGTGCAGCTCCGAACGTGCCTGTACGCCCTTGGCACGCGAGAAGTCATCTTCCTCGATCAGGCCGATCCCGATGCCCAGATTGTTAGCCTCGATCCAGGTCTCGAGATCCTTCCAGTTCAGGTTCTTGTGTCGCTCGTAGAGAGCTGCGCGGTCCTCATTTTCCTCGTCCGCCACCTCGTTCTTGCGCTTGAACTCCTTGTAGTCCGTGTGCTCCCGGTCCTTGTCGAATCGCAAGAGCCAGCACCTCTTGACCAGGACATCCGTACCGCTGAGGTTGAGTATGGGCGCTTTCGTGGCCGCGAAAACGCCGATCACGTTGCGTTCGTTCGGCGCCCCGGGCAGGAATTCCCAGTGCTTGGGAACCTTGATCTTGAAGCCAAGGTCCGTGTCGTCGACGAAATAACTGCCAGCCTTGGGGGCCTGGGCGAACGCCGAAACGCCGAGCAGGACGAAGGCGAAGAGGAACTTCAAGGCCTTGGGAATAGGCTGCATGCTGCAGGTACTCGATGGATAGGGGTTACGCGCCGCCGTGGCGCTCGAGCATCTTCGTCGCCCGGTTTCCGGTCGCTGTGTCGCGGTACTTCTTCGAGATAGAGGTGACTGCCTTGAGCGCCTTCTCGAAGTCGCCCTCGCGCCACGTTGTCATCGCCGAGGTCCATTTCTTGGCGGCGGCGAGGTCGGCCTTGGCCTGCTTGTCACGCCCGAGGTGGGTGCGCGCCTGCTCTGCCTCATCGCAGCCCGGAACGCCATCGAAGCCGTCGATCACGCTGCTGTAGAGGCCGAAGGCTCGACCGTACTCGCCCGCGTCGTTGGCCTTGGCGGCGGCCTCGACGCGCGTGCGCACCAGTCCCTCGATGCTCTCGACGAACAGGCTGAGCTCCACGTTTTCGGGCTCGCGGGCGAGACTCCTGGTGACCGCATTGTACGCCTTTCCAAACGCGCGGTCGTTCAAGTACTTCTTGACCGAGGCAGCAAGCTTGTCGGGCAGGGGCGGCAGCGTGCTCGTCTTCCCGAGTGCCTCATCGAGGCGCTTTCGGGTGAACTCCCGCTCGAACTTTCCGGGATGACCCTTCCAGAGAATCGTCCCATCGACGTCCAGCAGGAAGGCAGAGGGAAAGCCCCTTATGCCGAACGCAGACTCTTCATTGGTCTTGACGATGGCAATGGGAAACTCCATGCCCTTCGACTCGACGTGCTTTGTCACGAGGCTCTTCGGTTCGTTGGTCACGCCAACGACCACAAGTCCCTTGTCCCTGTACTCTTCCCAGAGTTTGTTCAGGTGAGGAACTTGTGAGGAACAGGGGCCTCACCAGGTGCGCCAGAACTCGATGAACACCAGCTTTCCCTCGAGCTGGGCGAGGGTCGTGTCCTCGTAGGCCATCCACTCCCCTTCGAACAGGGGCGCGGGATCTCCCTCCCGGGGCACGATCTTGATCCCAGGCGCGATGGCGGGCGTCATCAACACGGCGAGCGCGAGAAGTTTCAGCATGCTGGCTCTTCCTAATAGGGTTTTCTTCGAGGTGAGGGGGCTCCACTCCGTCACCAATAGTATCAATTTCCACCGGGCTCCACTGCTGGCAGCGAGCGTTGCCCTATTTCTCTCCACCCAGGGGCCGATTCTGCTCCCGCAGCACGTGGTAGGTGTCCAGTTTCAGGGGGCCGAAGGCTTGTTCGTCCCCGGACGGCCAGCGCACGCTGACCTGCACCGGGTCTGTTTCATCGCCCAGTCCGATCTGCAGGCGCGCATCGTTGCTGGCCTGAAAACTGTAGGCGATCTGAACGCGGCGCCGAAGGTTGGTCTGTGCGCCGACGACGTGCACGCGGGCGCCGTAGGCGTCGGCGCCGCGGGCGTCGAGAACGCGCAGACCCAGCCAGCTGCGGTCCTGCCCGATGACGTTCTCGAGTACGTCCGGTGGGGCGTTCATGTTGACCACGACCAGGTCCACATCACCGTCGCCGTCCAGATCGCCGGCCGCAGCGGCGCGGCTGACCTCGACCCGTTCGAACTCGGTTCCACCGGCGGGTGAGAGTTCCTTGAAGCGGCCTTCCGCCGAGCCCTTGAAGATCTGGTTGGGTTCGGCGTACGGCCGACCGGGGCTATGGAAGGGGTCCTCGCGCAGCACGTTTCCGTTGGCCGCATAGATATCGCGGTAGCCGTCGCCATCGAGGTCCACGAGCAGGAGCCCGAAGCTGGTGAAGGGCCGGCTCGACGCTCCCAGTCCGACCGCGCCCGTGCGCTCCATGAACTGTCCGTCCTGCTGCAGGTAGACCGTGTTGGGCTCCCCGCGCAGGTGCGCGAGCAGGATGTCGAGATCGCCATCGCCCTCCAGGTCGGCGGCCACCACGCCCATGCCGGCTTCCGCCTGACCCTGGCCACCGACCGCGCAACCCAGGAACAGGGCGCGGTCCTCGAAGCGGCCGTCGGCGCCCTGGATCCACAGGTTGTTGGCCGTTCCGTCGTTGGCGACGTAGATGTCCGGACGCGAGTCGCCATCGAAATCGCCCCAGGCGATCCCCAGGCCATTGCCCCAGGCGGATCCGATGCCGCAGGCCTCGGTCACGTCTTCGAACGTACCGTCGCCCCGGTTCCGGTAGAACACGTCCTGCGCCGGTGCGCCGTACACGGTGGGGGAGCAGTAGCTGCGCACGCGATCACGGGAACTCGAGAAGCACTCGCGCTCGCCGTCCGGACTCCAGTCGACGTAGTTCACCACGAACAGATCGAGCAGGCCGTCGCCGTCGTAATCCAGGAATGCGGCGCTCGTGCCCCAGGCCCCATGGTCGACTCCGGCAGCCGCACCGATCTCCGTGAAGTGTCCGTTCCCGTCATTACGGTAGAGGGCATTGGGGCCGACGTTGGTCACGTACAGATCGATGTCACCGTCCCCATCGATATCCCCGCAGGCCGCACCCATCCCGTAACCGGTATCTCCCGTGCCGCTCTGCTCGGTGACGTCCTCGAACCGTACTGCGCCGGAACGTTCGGCGCCGAGGTTTCGATAGAGGCGGTTGGCTCCTGTCGCTGCCCCGCGCTCCACCAGACCGTCACCACCCTGGACCAGGTAGACGTCGAGCCATCCGTCCTGGTCGTAGTCGAACAGGGCCACGCCACCGGACAGGATCTCCGGGAACAGGAATCGTCGCTCGCTGCCTGCGCTGTGCTCGAAGTCGAGACCCCACTCGGCCGCGACCTCGCGCAGCCACGGAGCCCCCTCGTCGGCCTTCGGCGCCGGGCCCTCGGGCCCGCACGCGATCAGGAGCGAGCAAGCTGCCAGGCCGCTGATGAGACAGACCTTTGCGAGTCGCCTCACCGTTGTCCTCCGCCGTCCGCGAGCGTGCGCTGCACGCGCGCCATGACCTGGCCCTTGGCCCCGAGGTCGTGCGCACGGGCCAGGTGCGCACGGGCCGCATCCATCTGGCCCAGCGCGGCCTCGGTACGCGCCAGGTAGGCATAGCCCAGGCCATAGCGTGGCGCCATGCTCGTCAACTGCTCGAACACGGTCCGCGCGCCTGGGTTGTCGCCCATCTGGTGCAGGGCGCGTCCGTAGGCTTCGATCATCTGGCGGTTCTTCGGTTTCAGCTGCAGTGCGCGCGCGAAGCCTGCCTTCGCGAGCGCATGCTGGCCGAGCGACATGCGCGCCATCGCCAGCGTGCCATGGCCCTCGGCCGAGCGCGGGTCGAGCTCGATGGCGCGCTCGGCGGCGAGCAACGCGTCCTGGGCTTGCCCGAGTTGAAGCAGGTGGGAGGCCAGGCTGGTGTGCACCTCTACCGAGTCCGGCGCGAGACTCTCGGCGTGGCGCAGCGCCCGTGTGGCCGCCTGCGCGCGCCCGATCTGGGCCAGGCTGATGCCGCTGCACACCAGGCCGTCCACGTTGTCCGGATCCGCAGCGAGGACCTGCTCGAGGCTCGCGAGGGCCTCTGCAAAGGAGCCCTTCTGCATGAGTGCGCGCGCCCGCAGCACCAGTGCCTCGGCATCGTCCGGTGCATGCTTGAGGACCGCGTCGGCATTGGCCTGCGCGGCGGCCCTGCGACTGCCCTTCGTGCGCTGCTGGGGTGCTTGCAGCCGATCGACGCGCGATACGAGATAGGTCATCCGCTCTTCGGAAAGCCTGTCGGGCATGATGCGCGCATGCGCTCCGGCGCCCAGCGCCAGGGCGGCCTGGGCTTCGGTCTCTCGGCCCGTGCTGCGGTAGGCCAGCCCGAGCAGATACTGAGCCGACGCGTAGGTCGGGTCGAGCGCGACCGCCCGCTCCAGTGCAACGAGCGCTTCCTCGTTGTTCCCGAGCTCGGTCAGGGCCTGTCCCAGCCCCGCGTAGCCTTCGGGGCGTTCCGGCTCACCTGCGATGGCCACATTGAAGGCCTGCGCCGCCTCGTCCGACGCGCCGGTCTGGAGTAGCAAGGTTCCGAGCAGATGCTGGGTCGGACCATCCTGCGCGACTGCCGCGCGCGATCCTTCCAGGAAGGACAATGCGTCACCTGAACGTCCGTTGTGGTGCAGGCAGAGGGCGACGTGGTGGATCCAGACGGGCTGCTCTGGCTCGAGCTCGTGGGCCCTCTCGAAGCATGCGCGTGCCTCGAGCCACTGGCGCTGAGCTTCGTACACCAGACCCAGGGTGGCGACCGCAGCCGCATCTTTCGGACGGGCGACCACATCGGCGGCCCTGCTCTCGATCAATGCGCGCAGTTCCGGATCGAAGTTGGCCAGGTCAGCGGGCAAGACGACCGCCGGTGGTCGGTCGCCGCAGGCGGTGGCCGCCAGTCCGCACAGCAGCGACAGTGCCCATGTGCGCACACCCGAGCGCAACCGGCGGCGTCGAGCCGCGCAGCCTCGGGCATCGGTCGAACTTGAGCTGCTGGGCGTCATCACAGGGGCTGGCGGGTGCCGCCCCAAGCTTTGTAGCAAGACCGCTGACAGCGGGCCAGTGCGCGGCTCATGAACTATTCGGGCTGGTACGCGTCGTCGCTTCGGTGGTCCATCGACCAGTGCTCGATGACGATGGCGGGGTTGTCGGAGACGCGGCTCTGGTAGGCCTTGATGTACTCGGCCAGATTGTCGTCGAGGCCGTTGGTGGCGGACGCGTCCGTGGCGGCGACCTCCGCTCCGATGCCGCGCGTCATCGAGCGCAGGGTGCTCGTCGCGCCCGAATCGAGCTGGGCGATGCGCTGGCCGCTCGGTTCGCGGGAGGCGAGCGGCACCTGGTCCCGCAGGAAGTCGCCCAGGGGGTCGCGCGTAAGCGAGGCGATCAGGAAGATGTGCTCGGTGCCGCCGGGCGTGTTGACCGTCCAGGTCTTGTGGCCGCTGGGTAGGGACACCTCGATGCCGGGCGGCAACTGTTCCGGCTCCTCACGCGGGTAGAGGGTGAAGCAGCGGCCTTCCTCGTCCTCGTTGAAGACGTAGAGGTAGAACGGTTCTTCCGCTTCCACCTTGAGAGACAGGCGGTCGCCGACGCGCACGATCGACGCGCCCGTGACCGGCTGCGCGGGAGCGCTGGCAGTCTTCAGCATCAGCGAGCTGCCGACATTGAGGGTCGGCGGCGCGACCGCGCCCGATTCTCGGAACGCCATCCCGCCGACGATGGCGACCGCCAGCGCGGCGACGGGCAGTAGCCAGCGATTCCCGGCGCGCGTGCTGTCGGGCACCCCGGATGCGCCTGGCGTGCCAGCGAGATAGGAGCGCAGCGCGCGCTCGAAGTAGCCGGTGCTCGGGTACCGGTCGCCGGGCCGCTGGCTCATGGCCTTCTCGATGATGGCCGCGAACTCCGGGGGGGCGTCCGCCTTGACGTCCAGGAGCGGCGTCATCTGGCCCGCCAGGACGGCTTCACGCAGCTCGCCGATGGTCTCGGCCTGGATCGGGAAGCGCCCGCTGAGCAGCCAGTAGAGCGTGGCGCCGAGTCCGTAGATGTCCGTGTGTGGTCCGGGCTCGCCCTTGCCGAAGTGCTCGGGGGCCATGAACGGCGGGGTGCCGCCCAGGCGCTTGCCGTCCGCATCCGGATTGTGCGCCATGCCGAAGTCGAGCAAGACCGTGCGCCCGCCGCGCTCGCGGATCACGTTGCCCGGCTTGACATCCATGTGGACCAGATCCGCGTCCTGCAGGGCGCTCAGCGCATGGCAGAGGTCGACGCCGATCTGCGCCGTTTCCGGCGCTGAAAGGGGCCCGTCCTCTTCCACGATCTCCTGCAGGGTGCGCCCCTCGATCAGCTCCATCACGAGCCGGATCGCTCCATCGACCTCGTCGACGGCGTGGATGCGCACGACGTTTTCGTGGTGGATCTTGGCCATGGCGCGTGCCTCGTCGATGAAGCGCCGGCGTGAGCTGCTCGTCGTGGCGTCGTCCTTGGTCAGGGTCTTGATGGCGACGTCGCAATCGAGGGCGCGGTCGCGCGCACGGTGCACGACACCCTGGCCGTCGGAGCCAAGCTTCCCGAGCACCTCGTAGCCAAATTCCAGGGGCGGTCCGGAGTTTCCAAGGGCCGTGTCGACCGCCGTCATGCCGGAGTGAAGCTTGCGCAACTCGGACTCGTGCTCGCCGTGCTGGCTGACGTAGTCCTCGAACGGGATCCCGTCCGATTCCTCAGCCTGGTACAGGTAACGCGCGTACAGCGATTCGGCTTCCTGGCGCGAGCTCTCGTTCGGCGGGTCTTGTTGTGACGATGTCATTTTGGTGGTTTCCTTTCTGATGCAAGCGGGAGACGGCCTGCATTACCTATCCGTCGGGTTCGCTCGATCCGCGCGCAGCCCAGTGCGCGAGTCGGCCCATGGCCCGTGCGAAGGCGCTGCGCGCCGCCTTCATGTTGTCTTCGCCCGAGCGTTCCAGGACCTCATCCCAGCTCAGCTGGTCCAGTTTGCGCAGGCGTACCAGGGTTCGTTCGCGCGGCGGCAGGCGCTCGATCAGCTGCCTCAGGCCCTGGCGTTCCTCTGCCAGGACCATCCGTTCGGAGGGGCTGGGATCCGATCCGGCCGGGTCGAAGGCACGCGCCTCGCTGGCCGCCGGACCTATCGGTTGCTGGCGAGCCGGGTCGCGGTCGCCGTAGCGCATGCCGCGTGCCTGCTTGCGCAGCTTGTTCTCGGTGATGCGCGCCAGCCAGCGCAGCAGCGCGCCGTCCCCGTCGGGCTCGAAGCGCTCGATGCCCGTCAAGGCGTCTCCGAGTACCGATTGCACCATGTCCACGGACTCGGCGCGCTGGCGCAGGCGCGGGCCCATGCGCCTGCGCACGAGCTCCTGCACCAGGGGTTCGAGACGCTCGAACAGTTCCTCCCGCGCCCCCACACGCCCCTGGCGGGCGTCTTGAAGGAGGGTGACGGACGATCTGCTGAAACGGCTCATGGCGAGTCTCGATACTAACATCTGGCGCGCCGGCCGCCCTCTACGGGAGTAGGGCCGGCGGGGGCTGGGGGGTAAGGGCATGACAGGGTCAGTCCGCGGCAGGGCGCGCTGATCCGAGAAAATCGGTGCTTATTTGCAAGGAGGCGCCCTGGTCCCGTGGCCGGCCCGGATCCATGGCAGCGGCGCTTGTCGGAAATAGGCATTGGCATCAGGATATGAATGCGCCCCGTCGCCGGCCTGGACACCGCCCAGCTCGGCGCTTCAGCAATGTGAGATGATGAAAATGCGACTTTGCCAATCTGCCCTGGTTCTGTTTCTTTCGAGCGGCTTGTTCGTGGCTCTCACGGGCTGCGGCGGGGGCGGCGGTGGCGGCGAAACCAGCCCGCCCAGTACGGGTGGGGGCACGGTCGACCTGAACACTCTCTCCGGCCTGGTGCGCACCAGCGGCGGCGATCCACTCCCGGGGGTCACCGTTCACGCGGCAACCGCCAGTGCCGTGACCGATGCCACGGGTGCGTTCATCCTCTCGAGTCTCGGTTCGCTACCCGTCGGATCCGTCGTCGTCGAGTTCGATGGCAGGACCGCCGTCCCGACCGGGGCGCTGCCGTTCCCCGTGCTCGATGTCATCGTGCCCTTGCCCGCGGGCACCACGGCGCTCACGATGCCCCAGGTCATCACCCTGCCCGACCTGAACAATGCGGTCAGCGCGAATCAGAGTCTGGCCCTGAACGCGGACGGCTCCGCGGTCACGCCGATCGACGTCGTCCAGGCGGGTGGAATGACCGACATGTCCCTGAGTGGACCCACCGGGACGCTCGTCACGATCGCTGGCGCCGTCGGTGGTGCGGGTGTCGACCTGAACATGACGCCGGTCGATCCGGGCGAGGTCCCGATGCCCTTGCCCGACGGTTTGCAGGGCAACGGCTTCGTCACGATCCAGCCGGGTAACGCGTCCTTTGACCCGCCCGACCCGACGCCGCCCGGCGATCCCGTACTCGGGCTCGACATCGTCATGCCCGACCTGCTCGGGCTGCCCGTCGGTACGCTCGTCGACATCTGGTCCTTCGATCACGACGCGGCTGAGTGGGTCAACCGCACACTCGAAACGGGCCAGTCGGGTGTGGTCCAGCTGGCCGGGGGCGTGGGCCCCGGGACGGAGGTCGTCGCGACCGGCGTCATCACCGAGGGCGGCTGGCACTCGCCGGTCGTACCGGTCGATCCGGACTGTGGCACGCGGGTCATGGGCTCGGTCGTCGATCTCGCGTCGGGCGCGGGCATCGCCGGCGCGGCGATCGCCTTCGCGAACGGTCAGTTCGCGACGACCGCGGACGACGGCACGTTCCTCTCGGACCTGGTCCCGGCCTACGACGTGGCGACGCTCATGGGGAGCGGCGAGTGCATCCCGGCGGAGATCTGCTACGAGGTCGTGCTACCGCCCGGCGCGGGCGGGCTCACGTCGGGCAAGCTGACCCTGCCGGCCATGGATGTCGTGCCGGGCGGCGTGACCGTGCTCTCGTCGGTCGGTTTCAATCTGGGCACCACGGGCACCCTGGCCGGTGTGGTCCTCGGGCAGGGCGCGAGCGGCGAGATGGTGCGCCTGATGCCCGACGTCGGGAGCGCGCGCAGTGTCCAGCCCAACGCCAGCGGCGCGTTCTTCGCGACCGGGCTGGAGGAAGGGGGATGGACGGCTTCTTACCTGTTCGAGGGCGATGCCGCGGCGACGAGTGTGCCGTTTGCGATCACGGCCAACACGACGACGACGATTGCGATCCAGGCCGCCAAGGGCGGCGGTAGCGACGACATCGTCGTGCTTGTCCTGCGGGACGACGGAGACAACGGGAGCGCCCCCGCGCCGGTCGCAGGAGCGACCGTCAGGCTCGTGGGCACCGACGGCGTGTCCGCGGGCGGGTTGGTGATGCTCACGGACCAGGACGGAAAGGCGAGCTTCACGGATGTCACCGGTCCGTACACGGTGACCGCGCAGAAGGACGTCTTCGAGCAGGCGGTGAACACGCGCTACGGGAGCAGTCTCGTCGGCGTCGCGCCGGCTTCGGGCACGATCGGCGTCTTGTTGGGTATCGACGATGTCCCCGGTGCGGTGGTGATGAACGCCACGCTCGGCGGCACGATCTTGAATCTCCCGCCCTTGAGCGCGAACGAGCTCATCTTCGTCAGCGTGTCCATCACCGGTACGCAGGGCCAGGGATTCGTCGGCGCAACGTTTGCCGACCCAATGACGGGCGCCTACGCGCTACCGATTCCGGGCGATGTCTTGCTCGATATCAACGTCACGCGGCGGGACGCGACAGCCACCTCGCAGGTGCTCTCGACCCTGCGGGCTTCCGGCGTCGGCCCGGTGGCCGTGGCCGGGATGCTGACGGTGGACCTGGACCACGCCTCTGCCGTGCTCTGGAGCGAGCCAGTGGACTTCACCTTTGGAGCCGTGGAACCTGGCGCAACGGTGCTGGTGCATGCACGCATCACGGACACCGTGACCGGTAGCTCGTTCTTCGAGAGCGTCTACTTCGGACCGAGCAGCACGAGCAACGTGACCCTCAACCTGCCGGATGTGGCGGCGCCGGCGTTCGCGGGCCTCCGTTTCGTGATCGAGGGGGTTGCCGTCGGCGTCCTGGGCAACGGCTTCCAGTCCTGCGGTGAGGCCCTCACGTCTACCCCCGGCGCCCTGGTCCTGAGCTTCCTGGGCGTGCCCAATCTGACGAGTCCAATGCCCGGCGCGGTGTTTACCGTGGCCGAGATGGAGGCCTTGCACGTCATCTACAGCGGCGCGGGTGGAGGCGCGTTCGGCGGTAGCGGAGTGGACCTCTTCTTCCTCTCCTACGAGCCCGGCGGCTCCGGCACGCCTCCCGCCGGTGTCCAGGCCATGGAGTGGGACGTCATCGTGAGGTCCGGTACCGGGTCCTTCGATCTGCCGCTGACAGCCCTACCGATGTTCGGACCTGGCCAGGATGGCATCGTCGCGGAACTCGAAGCCTTGCGTTTCGAGGGCCCCGTCTTCGATTATGACGCGTTCTTCAACGAGGACCTGGCCGCGAATCTGGACGCGCTGCTCAACGGAGATACGGCGCGCTGCGAGGCCTCGGTCGAGCAGATGCTCTCGACACAGTAGAGACATCCGGTCGCGAACGGGGGCGTCGCCAGCGCGCAGCAGCGAGAGTCCGTGGACTCGTAGCGCAGGCTACCTGTTCGCCTTCGGGTCGCGGCTCACGAACACGCGGCCCAGGGCATACGTCGCAAAGGCCCAGATGGTGCCGATGGTGCTCGCGAGGGCCCAGCCTCCCCATGGGGCCAGGTCCGACTCGGCCACGCGGCTCGCCTGCAGGAACAGGTCGTCCCCGCGCAACACGGCGAGCACGTCGGGGTCGGACCAGGGACTGATCTGCGTGGTGAGGATCGATCCGATCTCGTACGCGTCGCCGTGCAGTGAGAAGAACGGCGCGAGCGCGAGCGGCAGGGCCAGCCCGAAACGGAAGCCCTTGCCCGCGCGCCCGTAGCGCAGCAGCAGCCAGACTCCGGGAAAGATCGTCAAAAGGAACGGGGCCATGTCGGTGGCCAGGTAGACCAGGTCCGAACCGCCCGTGTCGAAGCCCGTCAACTGGCCCGCGTACTCGCTCCCCGAGTAGACCCACGGGATGAAATGCGCGAGCACGCCGCCACCGTAGATCGCGTCGATCTCCAGCCGTGTGACCTCGCCACCCGTGGCCATGCAGCCGTAGGCGTGCAGCAGTTCATGAACCGGGACGTACATCCAGTAGCCGACCCACAGGCCGATGATGACCAGCAGTGCGGCCTTCGGGCCCGCATCGAGGCAGCGCGTGAAGCCTGACCAGACGTCGCGGATGGGGTTGGCGATCACGGAGGGGATTTTCACGGCGTCGGGCTTGCGGGTTGGGGGGGGCGGAGGGGAAGCGTGCAGGGCGGATTCGGTGACCGGTGGTCGTCGATCGTACCACCCACGGGCCGGGCGAGGCTGTCGACGGGGCCGTCAGGGGCCCCTGCGGGGAAGAAATCCGACCTCCGGGCTTCAAATTGGCCAAATTCGAACATATGATTCAAACGATCGTTCGACACGAGCCCTGAGCTGACCCGATGGCCCCTTCAGACACCCAACAACGCCTCCTGGAGGCCGCCGAACGCCTGTTCGGCAGCCTGGGGTTCGCGGAGACGTCCCTGCGGGCGTTGACGGGGGCAGCCTCCACCAACCTGGCCGCGGTCAACTACCACTTCGGGTCGAAGGAGGGGCTGTTCAAGGCGGTGGTCGAGCGCGTGGTGGCTCCCGTCAACCGTGAGCGCCTGCGCCTGCTCGACGAGCTCGAGGGCCGATCCGGCGGCCAGACGCCGAACATCGAAGACGTCTTGCGGGCGTTCTTTGGTCCGGCTCTGGCTGTGGGCACGCGCCCCGACGCCGAGGGCGAGCGCATGCGCAAGTTGATGGGACGCATCCGTTTCGAGGGCACGCCCCTGGACGAGTCGGTGCACGAGGTCTTCAACGAGGTCGAGGCGAGGTTCGGTCCGGTCTTCATGCGCGCGCTCCCGCATCTCGCGCCCAAGGGCTTGTTCTGGCGCTTGCACTTCGCGCTGGGGGTCATGTGTTCCACCATGTTCAATCCAAATCAGGTGCAGCTCATCTCGAACGGGTTGTGCGATCCGACCGACGTGCAGGACGCGCTGGACCAGATGGTTCGCTTTGTCTCTGCCGGTTTCATGTCCGCCGATGTCGAGTGTCAGCAGAAGGTCATGGAGTGAGCAGCATCACGGTTCGCCAACCGCGCGTCGCCTGGGCAGCGGCACTCCTCCTTGCCTGGATCCCGGGCTGCGGCAGCAATCCTGTGCGTAGCGACCTGGCGGAGGTGGTCGACGTGCCGGAGGAATGGGCGCTGGATGGAGCTCTGGCCGAGAGCGCGCCGTTCGAAGCACGCCTGTGGTGGAGCGACTTCGGCGACTCGCAGCTGGACGAGCTCGTCGAGGAGGCCCTGGAGCACAATCACGATCTGGCGGCGGCGGCGGCGCGTGTCGACGCGGCGCGCGCTCGCGCAGACATCGCGGGCGCGGCGCGCATGCCCACGGTCGGGGCCGGTTACGGCTTCAACCGCCAGCGTCAGAACTTCGTGGGTTTCCCGATCCCCGGTGCACCCGCGGGACAGGTGCTATCCACTCAATCGACGGCCCAGGGCGTATCCCTGGATGTTACCTGGGAGGCCGACCTCTGGGGACGTCTGGCGGCCGCCGGCAAGGCTGCCCTGGCCGAGGCCGGTGCGAGTGAAGTCGACCTGCGCGCCGCACGCCTGTCCCTGGCGGCACGGACGACCAGTGCCTGGCTCGGCTTGATCGAGGCGCACCTGCAGCTGGAGCTCGCACAGGAGACAGCCGACAGCTATCGAGCGAACGTGGACCTCGTCCGTCGCCGCTACCGCGCAGGGCGCGCGGATCCGCTCGACCTGCGCCTGCTCGAATCGGACCTGGCCTCATCGGAAGCGCTGATCGAGGCACGCCGTCAGGGATTCGCCCAGGCCCGCCGACAGCTTGAGCTGTTGCTCGGTCGCTATCCGGAAGGTGCCGTGACCGGTGCGGCGGATCTGCCGAGCATGCCGGAGCCGGTGCCTGCCGGTCTGCCGTCCGAGCTGCTCCTGCGTCGACCGGATCTCGAGGCGGCCAGCCTGCGTCTCGTGGCCACGGACTACCGACTGGCCGAAGCGCGCGCCGAGCTCTATCCGTCACTGACCCTCACGGGCAGCTTCGGTCGCCGCAGCGTCGACCTCGACGATCTCTTTGACTCGACCTTCGACGTCTGGTCGATCGCGGCCGGGCTGCTGCAGCCGATCTATGCAGGCGGGCGCATCCGGGCCGGCATCGACCTGGCGGACGCGGAGGTGCGCACCGTCCTGGCCAGCTATGCCCAGAGCGTGCTGCGGGCCTTCGCCGAGGTCGAGGGCGCGCTCGTGTCCGAGTCGATGCTGGAGCAGCGTGAGGCGCGCCTTCAAACGGCGAGCGATCAGGCTGTCAGCGCGCAATCCATGGCGCAGGATCGCTACCAGAGCGGGCTGGTCGACGTGGTCACGGTGCTCACGGCGCAGCGCCTGGCCCTCGGCGCTCGCAGTCGTTTGCTCGAGGTTCGACGGGCGCGATTACAGAACCGCGTCGACCTGCACCTGGCCCTCGGCGGAGATTTCGACAAGGCACGGCCGAGCGCGGTGCAACCCGGCGACGGGCCGGAAACAGAGGAACGGCAATAGCAGCCCATGAAGACCCTGGCAAAGATCCTGGCACCCATACTCGTCCTGATCCTGGGAGGCCTCGGTGCCCGACAGCTGATCAGCATGCGACCGGAGCCCGAGAAGGTCGTGATCGAACCCGTGCTTCCGCTCGTGAGCGTGACCGAGGCGCTGGCGTCGACCCACACGTACCACGTCATGGCGCACGGCACCGTCCAGGCACGCACCGCGAGTGAGCTCGTGGCCGAGGTGGAGGGGCGCGTGATCCAGGTCTCGCCGTCCCTGGTCAACGGTGGCTTCTTCGAGGCCGGCGACCTGCTGCTCGAGATCGATCGTGAGGACTACCAGCTGGCGCGGGCGCAGGCTGAGCAGTCCCTGGCGGCGGCCGAGCGGCGTCTGTTCGAGGAGCAGGCCGATGCGGCCCTGGCGCGCGAAGAATGGGATGCGCTGGGCGAGGGAGACGGTACGCCGCTCGCCTTGCACCTGCCCCAGGTTGCGGAGGCCCGCGCGACCCTGGCGGCGGCTCGCGCGGGACTCGAGCGTGCCGAGCGCGACCTGGCGCGAACACAGGTGCGTGCGCCGTTCGTCGGACGGGTGAGCGCGAAGAGCGTGGACCTGGGCCAGTTTGTTTCGCGCGGGAAGACGCTCGCACACATCTACGCGGTCGACTACGCCGAGGTGCGGCTGCCGCTTCCGGACGCCGAACTGGCGTTCCTCGATCTGCCGCTCATCTACCGTGGTGAAGGCGCCGCCGTCGATCAGCCGCAGGTCGTGCTGAGCACGGAGTTCGGCGGCCAGCGTCACTCCTGGCGCGCACAGATCGTGCGTACCGAGGGAGAGATCGACCCGGCCACGCGCATGGTCATCGCGGTCGCGCGCGTCGACGACCCCTACGGGCGTGGGGACGATCTCGATCGACCGCCCCTGGCCGTGGGAATGTTCGTGCAGGCGCATGTCACCGGGCGCAGGGTGGACGACGTCTTTGTCTTGCCGCGCGAGGCGCTGCGCGGAACGGGACGCGTCTTCATAATGGATGACGAGGACCGGTTGCGGATGCGACAGGTGCAGGTGCTGCGTGCGGATCGCGATGGACTCGTGATCGGCCAGGGCCTGCAGGATGGGGATCGGGTGATCGTGTCACCACTGGAGACGGTAACGGACGGAACGCTGTTGCGCCTTCCCGCTTCGCAGCCCGAAGCCAACGGAACCAGGTAGGGGGCATAGCTTGAAGAAGATGGTCGCCTGGTTCGCCGGTAACAGCGTTGCCGCCAACCTTCTGATGGTCGTGATCCTGGTGGGTGGTGCTTCGACGGCGGCCACCATCAAGACCGAGCTGTTCCCCGAGTTCTCGCTCGATTTCATCACGGTCAGCGTGCCCTACCCGGGCGCTGCGCCGGAGGACGTCGAGCAGTCGATCTGCGTGCGTATCGAGGAGGAGATCCACAGCATCGAGGGCATCAAGAAGGTCACGTCCACCGCCGCCGAGGGCAGCGGGACAGTCATGGTCGAGCTCCTGCCGGGTGCGGACGCACGCCGGGTGCTCGACGATGTGAAGACGCGCGTCGATGCGATCGAGACGTTTCCGGAGGAAGCTGAGAAGCCGATCATCCAGGAGCTCACCATGCGCTCTCAGGTGATCAACGTGGCCGTGTCCGGGCCGGCGGACGAGCTCACCCTGAAGCGCCTCGGAGAGCGGGTGCGCGACGAGATCAACGCGATCGAGGGCATCAGTCAGGTGACCCTCTCGGGGGCGCGCGAGTACGAGATTTCGATCGAGGTGAGTGAGCAGGCGCTGCGGCGCTTCGGTCTCTCGTTCCAGGCGGTGGCCGACGCCGTGCGCGGCGCGTCACTGGACCTCTCGGGCGGCTCCGTGAAGACGCGTGGCGGCGAGGTGCTGCTGCGCACCCAGGGCCAGGCCTACAGCGGAGAGGAATTCGGCGAGCTGGTCGTGATGAGCGCGCCAGATGGCACGCGCATCCGGCTGCGCGATGTGGCATTGGTCGTCGATGGCTTCGAGGACACGGACCAGAGCATGCGCTTCAACAAGCGCCCCGCGGTCATGGTGCAGGTCTATCGCATGGGCGACCAGAACGCGCTGACGGTCGCGGGTAAGGTGCACGACTACGTGAACCGGGCCCGCTACCGCATGCCGGAGGGCATCGAGCTGACGATCTGGGGTGATGCGGCCGTCTTCCTGCGCGGCAGGCTCGACCTGTTGATCAAGAATGGTCTGCAGGGCCTGGGGCTGGTCTTCCTGGTGCTGGCGCTCTTTCTGCGCTTCCGCCTGGCGTTCTGGGTGACGCTCGGGATCCCGATCTCGTTCATGGGCGCCCTGTGGGTCATGCCGTTCCTGGGCGCATCCGTGAACATGCTGAGCCTGTTCGGCTTCATCCTCGTGCTCGGGATCGTCGTCGACGACGCGATCGTGGTGGGCGAGAGCATCTTTTCCGAGCAGAAACGTGGGCTCAAGGGGCTCGCGGGAGCCGTGCGCGGTGCCGAGCGCGTCGCGGTCCCGGTCACGTTTGCCGTGCTCACCACCGTCGTGGCGTTCACGCCAATGCTCGGACTCCCGGGCGTCATGGGCAAGTTCTTCAAGGTCATGCCGATCGTCGTCATCCCGACCCTGCTCTTCTCCTGGGTCGAGTCGAAGATGATCCTGCCCGCGCACCTGGCGCACACGAGCGCGCGCCTCGGGCGGCTCGGGATGGTCTTTCCGTTCAGCCTGTGGACGCGCTTGCAGGGCCTCTGCGAGCGCGGGATGGAGGGCTTTGCGGCAAACGTCTACCAGCCCGTCCTCGACGCCTGCCTGCGCTGGCGCTACCTGACCCTGGCCGTCGGCTTCGCGTCGCTGATGCTGGTCGCCGGTCTGATCGGCGGCGGCTTCGTGCGTTTCGCGTTTTTCAATGCCATCGAGGGGGACATCGTGGCGGCGCAGCTCACCATGCCCCTGGGCACGTCGGCGACCGTGACGGCCGAGGCAGTCGACATCCTGGAGGAGGCGGCTGCGCGGTTGCGGCGCGAGATCGACGAGGAATACGTCGGCGCGGGCGAGCCGAGTGTGGTCACCAATTACATGGCGACAGTGGGGGATCAGCCCTACCGCGCGATGCAGAAGAACAACGGCGTCGCCGGCGGCAACCTGTTCGCCCAGGCGCATCGCGGTGAGGTGATGATGGAGCTGCTCCCGGCGGAGGAGCGCGAGGTGAGCTCCTCGGACATCGTCAAGCGCTGGCGCGAACTTGTCGGACCTCTGCCGGGTGCGGTCGAGTTGATCTTCAGCTCGGACATCATGTCGGCGGGCGATGCCATCAATGTACAGTTCGCGGGCGAGGACACCGAGGAGCTGCGGGCCGCTGCGGATGAGCTGAAGGCCGAGCTCGTGGGCTTCAATGGCGTCTTCGACGTGTCCGATTCCTTCCGTGGTGGCAAGCAGGAGATCAAGCTCTCCATCTTGCCCGGTGCCGAAGCCCTGGGGCTGACCCTGGCGGATCTCGCGCGCCAGGTCCGACAGGGCTTCTACGGCGAGGAGGCCCAACGCATCCAGCGCGGGCGCAACGACGTGCGCGTGATGGTGCGCTATCCCTTCGCTGACCGCCGTAGCCTGCACGGGCTGGAGTCGATGCGCATCCGCACGCCCATGGGGGCCGATGTGCCGTTCTCCAGCGTCGCGCGCGCCGAGCTCACGCGCGGCTACGCGACGATCGAGCGCTTTGATCGACACCGGATGATCCGCGTGACCGCCAGTGCCGACAAGGCTGTCGCCGACACCGGCGACATCGTCAAGACGCTCACGGATTCGGTGTTGCCGGGCATTCTCGATCGCCATCCGGGGGTTGCCTTCAGCCTCGAGGGCGAGAACCGCGAGGAGGCCGAGACCATGGGCGCGCTGAAGAAGCTGTTCTTGCTGGCGATGCTCGCGATCTACGCCCTCATGGCGATTCCGTTCCGCTCCTATATTCAGCCGGCGATCGTGATGACGGCCGTGCCGTTCGGTCTGATCGGTGCGGTGGTCGGGCACATGGTGATGGGCATCGAACTCTCGGTGCTCTCCATGTGCGGGATCATCGCCCTGGCGGGTGTCGTCGTGAACGACAGCCTGGTGCTCGTGGATTTTGTCAACCGGCGTCGGGAGGACGGCATGTCCGTGGCGCAGGCCGCGCGAACGGCAGGCGTGCAGCGCTTCCGTCCGATTCTGTTGACCTCGCTGACGACGTTCGCGGGGCTGACGCCCTTGATCCTCGAGAAGAGCGTGCAGGCTCAGTTTCTCGTTCCCATGGCCGTTTCACTGGCCTACGGGGTGCTGTTCTCGACCGCCATCTCCCTGGTGATCGTTCCCGCGTGCTACCTGATCCTGGAGGACTTCCTGGGCCTGGGACGGCGACTATTCGGCGAGAGCGTGATCGAGGCCGACGTCCCCGCCGAGGGCTTGCTCGTCGAAGCCGGCAGTTAGCAGCGGGCGACACCGATGATGTGCGGCCGGATCCAGACTGGCCCGGCGGCCTTCGGAATCCGGATCTGTTCCAGTTCCACGGATGCGAAGCCCGCGCAACGGATGTCGCGCGCGAGGTCGCGCTGAGTGTTGCAGCCGTCCGCGATGACGCGATGGAGCGGGCACACGAGGTGCTGCAGCGCGCGCAGGGCCAGGCCCGTGGGGGCGATGACGTGCTCCCAGAACAGGAAGCGACCCCCGGGCTTGAGGATGCGGCGGATCTCGGTGAGTGCCTGGGCGACGTCCGGTACCGAGCAGAGAACGAGGGTCGAGAGCACCGCGTCCACGCTGGCATCTCCCAGTGGCAGGTTGCCGGCGGACAGCTGGCGCAGATCTACCTCGCGCCCCAGGGCGGCGGCCTTCTCGCGCAGCAGCGGGTGCATGTGCTCGTTGGGCTCGATACCGATCCACTGCACGTCTTGCGGCAGGTGGGGCAGGTTGGCGCCCGTGCCGGGGCCGATCTCGACCACCGTGCCACTGAGCTGCTCCAGGAAGGCATGCCGGCGGGGTTGCATCTCCTGTTCGTAGCGCTCCGCCATGCGGTCGTAATGGCGAGCGAACAGGCGGTTCGGGATTCGGATCGGCATGATTCGGAGTCGGGTCGCCGGGGCCGCGAAGATTGTCCCGCCTGGAAGGGGCCGGGATGCGAAACAGCACGCTATGCTGCGCGGATCGACGTGTCGAGTCCGGCCCGTCCGACCCCCGTACCTTTAGCGAACTCATGAGCGTCTCCTGTGGCATCGTTGGCCTCCCGAACGTCGGAAAAAGCACCCTCTTCAACGCCCTGACGGCGGCGGGCGCCGAGGCCGGGAATTTCCCCTTCTGCACGATCGATCCCAACGTGGCCATCGCCGAGGTGCCCGACCGGCAACTGGAGCTGATCCGCACTCATATCGAGTCGCAGAAGATCATCCCGGCATCGGTCAAGGTGATGGACATCGCCGGGTTGATCGCGGGCGCTTCCAAGGGCGAGGGTCTCGGCAACAAGTTCCTGGCGAACATCCGTGAGACGGACGCGATCATGCAGGTCGTGCGTTGCTTCGAGAATCCCAACGTCGTGCGCGACACACCGGTCGATCCGAAGCAGGACATGGAGATCATCGAGCTCGAGCTCGCACTGGCGGACCTCGAGACGATCGGTAAGGCCGTCGAGCGCGTCGCCAAGAAGGCGCGCACCGGTGACAAGGACTCGATCTTCGAGAGGGAGACCTTCGAGCGCGCGCAGGCGGCGATCGAGGCGGGCACAGCCCTGCGGGCAGTCGAGTGGACCGAGCGTGAGGCGCAGGCTCTCAAGCCCCTGTGTCTCATGTCCACCAAGCGCATGCTGTACGTGGCCAACGTTGCCGACGATGACCTGGACGGCTCGGGACCCCATGCCCAGGCCGTCGCGGCGCATGCCACAGCGACGGGCTCGGAGTGGTTGCCCATCTGCACCGACATCGAGAGCGAACTGCGCGGGCTCGAGCCCGATGAACGCGTGGCTTTCATGGAGGACCTGGGGATCAGTGAGCTGGCCCTGGGGCGCCTGATCCAGTCGACCTACGCGCTGCTCGGGCTGCAGACGTTCTACACGGCGGGTCCCAAGGAGATCCGGGCCTGGACCATCCACGAGGGCTGGACCGGTCCGCGCTCCGCGGGCGTGATCCACACGGACTTCGAGAAAGGCTACATCCGGGCCGAGGTCTACTCGGTGGCCGATCTTGTCGAGCACGAGACGGAAGCCGCGATCAAGGCGGCCGGCAAGATGCGCACGGAGGGCCGCGAATACGTGATGAGGCCCAACGACGTGTGCCACTTCCTGGTCGGCAAGTAGGTCGTCGCCCGTCGGGCCAGGCCGATCACTGCGGGTGCAGTGATTCGTCGAGCAGACGGCCCCACTTCTTGTCGTAGGGATGCACCGAGTGCGCGAGCTCCGGCCCGCGGTACACGGGCCGTCCCGTGTTGGCCCATTCGAAGAGGGATCCTTCGAGATTGCGGACGTTCGTGTAGCCGCGGCGCGCCAGCTCCTGGGCCATGTAGGCCGAGCGCTGGCCGACGGAACAGTAGACGACGATCTCGCGCTCCATGGGGGAGTCGCCGAGCCAGGCGCGCGCGGACTCGGCGTTGTCGGCACGCTGCGCGCCCTGTAGATGACTGACCGCAAATTCGCGCTCGGCCCGGATGTCCAGCAGGATCGGCGCGCTACCCGGTTGGCCCAGGCGCCGTTCGAGTTCGGCGACCGAGATGCGCGCGACGTCCGGAAACTGCGCACGGATCCTGTGTTTGGTGGCGCCGAGTGCCTGCTTGCCGGCGCCCAGCACGTAGTCGCGCGCGACGGTGGCGAGCGGGCCCGAGTTCAGGCCGAGCGATCGAGCCTCGACGACGGCCCGCTCCCAGGGGACGCCCTCGTCCAGCACGCGGATGGAGATCCACAGTGCGCCGACCCGTGCGCCGCCAGCGCCGTGCAGCAGCGCCTTGCCCTGCCCCCTGGTGCGGTGCTCCGCGACGAGCCGCCGAACGTGCTGGAACACCCCGTCGGTCAGCGTGGTCGGGCGGTCGAAGCCCACGATCTCGTAGCGCAGACCCAGCTTCTCGAGCAGGGCTCCCTCATCGAATCCGCGCGCTTCGTCGGCGCCACGCAGATCGATCACGAGCTGCACATCGCGCGCGCGTAGATGTCGCAGGGCCGTGGCCGTCGGCTGACCGCCTAGCAGCAGTTCGCCGACCCGGTGCAAGGGCACAAGGCCCTCGACGTCGATGGGCAAGACCTCGGCGACCTCGGTCGGCAGAGGGGCCTGGGACGGTGCGCCCCCTTGGAGGGCCGTCAGCGCGGCGATGGCGAAGGCGAGCATGCTGTCGCGTCAGGGCAGGCGCGTAACCGCAACCTCGGTGATCGGACCCAGCAGCGCCTCTTCGAGGAACTGGACCAGGTCCTGCTTCTCCTGGACGGTCAGCTTGAGGGGGAACCTCTTGTCGGACAGCCAGGGCGTCTGCGTGCCACCCTTGTCGTAGTGCTCGACGACCTCCATCAGCGTGGCCAGGCTACCGTCGTGCATGTACGGGGCGGTGAGCGTGATGTTGCGCACGCTCGGTGTCTTGAACGCGCCCTTGTCGGCGTCGCTACCAGTCACCACGGAGCGACCCCAGTCGGGCGTTGCACCGTCGGCGTCCCAGCCCTCGAGGCCGACGCCGATATTGTGGAACATCTCGTCCGTCAGGTCCTGGCCCACATGGCAGGAAGAGCAGCTGGCCTTGCCGAAAAATAGGTCGCGCCCGCGCTCGGCTCCGGCGCTCATCCGGTGCTCGTACTCTTGGTCCAGGATCCTCTCCACGGTCGCGAGGAACTCGGAATCCTCATCCTCGTCGGGCTCCCAATCGAAGAACGGCACGGCCTGGTCGAAGTAGTCGTTCTGGCTGCGGCCCGAGACGATGGTGCGTTCGAAGGCGGCGATCGCCTTGCCCAGGCTATCGGCGCTGGCCTCGCCCCCGAAGACGGCCTTGAACTGCACGACGTAACCCTCGATGCCCGCGAGTCGAGCCACGGCCTCGTCGAGGGTGAATCCCATCTCGATCGGATTGGCGATCGGACCGACCGCTTGCTCCTCGAGGCTCGCCGCCCGTCCACTCCAGAACTGTGTCTTGCCGAAGACACGGTTGATGACGGTCGGCGCACTGCGGCCGCCCATCTGCCCGTCGATGCCGGTCGAGACGGGGCCGGCACTCGCCCAACCCTTGGCCTGATCGTGGCACGTGGCGCAGGACACCGTGTTGTCGCGCGAGAGACGCTTGTTGAAGTACAGCTGACGCCCGAGCTCGACCTTGGCCGGGGTCATCGGATTGTCGGCCGGGATGTGATCCGCGTATCCCTCGGTGAGGCCCAGTGGGCGATCCATCACGAGCATGGCCTTGACCTCGTCCAGGCTCAGGGTCCCCGCGAGCGCACGGTCGTCGGTGCGGCCGGTCAGCTGGCCCTGGGGGGCGGCGAGGGCGCAGGTCGGTGTGTGCATGGAGAGGCGGACGGGGTCGAATGGCCTTATGGGGGGGTTGCGAAGCGGCGCAGGTTACCCCCCTGGAGCTGGGTGCTCAACTTGCGGGCCGCCCCCTGGGGCCGCTGGGCGCGTTTTTTCCACCGTTTCAATTGCCTACTAGCACATTCTCCGGGCCCTGTCGTATGCTCGTGCGCGAATACGGCCGCCAACGGGCGGTCCGGGTGCGCGACAGCGGCTTCCGATTCCATCCCGCCGGCGGATGGGGAACAGAGCGCCCAACCCAAAGATTCGATCGAGACTGCCTACCTGTTGCTGGGGTCCTGATCCTGCGTGGTCCTGCGGTAATACCGTGGCCGCGGAGTGAGCCCCATCATCAATACCAAGCAATCCAAGCCGTGCTCGCACGGCTTCAAGACGTTTTCCCTCGAGAGTCACGTTCTACGAGGTGTCGAGGAGGCCGGTTTTTCCGAGCCCCGACCGATCCAGGCCCAGGCCATTCCTGCGGTGCTCGCTGGTCGAGATGTGCTCGGCCTGGCGCAGACCGGTACCGGTAAGACGGCCGCGTTCGCGCTGCCGATCCTGTCGCGATTCGCGGCGGCCGGCAACTCGAAGGGTGCGGCGCCGCGCGCGCTGATTCTGGCGCCGACGCGCGAGCTCGCGACCCAGATCGAGCGCGAGATCAACCTGCTGGGCCGTTTCACCAACGTACGCTCGACCGTCGTCTTCGGTGGTATGCCGATCACGCGTCAGGTGCGCGCGCTGAGCAAGCGGCCGGACATCGTGGTGGCGTGCCCGGGGCGCCTGCTGGACCTGCACAAGCGGCGCGAGATCGATCTGCGCGGTATTGAGATCGTGGTGCTCGACGAGGCGGACCACATGTTCGACATGGGCTTCCTGCCCGACATCAAGCGCATCCTCGGCGCGTTGCCGGCGCGCCGCCAGAACCTGCTGTTCTCTGCCACGATGCCGCAAGAGATCCGCCGGCTCACCGACGGGCTCTTGCGCGACCCGCATGTAGTCGAGCTGTCCCACTCAGCTCCGGCGGATACCATCGAGCACGCCCTCTACCCGTGCACGGACGGTTTCAAGCAGGACCTGCTCAAGCACCTGCTCGAGGAGCCTGGCTTCACATCGGCGATCGTGTTCCTGCGCACAAAGTCACGTGCCCAGCGCCTGGCGGAGCGCCTCGTGCGTGCTGGCGAGAAGGCCGTCGCGCTCCAGGGAAACATGAATCAGTCGCAGCGCGACCGGGCCATGCGTGGCTTTCGCGAGGGTCGCTACAAGGTGCTCGTGGCCACGGACATTGCGGCGCGCGGCATCGACGTCGAGGGCATCTCGCATGTGATCAACTTCGACGTTCCGAACACGCCCGACGCTTACACCCACCGCATCGGTCGCACGGGCCGCAGCGAGCGCAGCGGCAAGGCGTGCACCTTCGTGACGGGCCAGGATCGATCGCAGATACGCGCGATCGAAGCGCGCATCGGCGCGGAGATCCCGTGTGTACGGTTGCCCGCCTTCGGTGGCGCGCAACCGAAGAAGGCCAGGGCGGGCAAGCGTGAGCGCTCGGGCGAGGATGCACGCGCCGGAGCAGGGCAGGCCCACGGCCAGCGTGGTGCGGGCCCGTGGCAGACCAGGACCGCCGCAGGGCGCGGCGGGAAGCCCCCGGCGCACAAGCCCGAGCGAAGTACTGGCGCTGGTGCCGCGAGCCCCGCGGCTGCCGCGAGCCCCCCTGTCGCCGCCCGACCCGGTGCGCGTGGCAGCTGGCAGAGCGGCAAGGGCTGGGATCAGCAAGGCGCGCAGGCGTTGCCGTCGGATCGTAGTTTCCATGCTGGCTCGCCGCCCGCTGGGTCCACGGTCGGTCGGCGGGCGCGCAAGCGTATCCGTCGCTCGCAGCCTGCTCCGGCGGCATCCGGCGATGCTGACGGCGGCTGGTCCAGGCCGGGCGGCCAGGGCGGGAGTGGCGGGAGTGGCGGGAATGGCAGCTCGTCCGGCAACTGGAGACGCGGGCGCAGCGCCCAGGGGCGTGGGCGATCGGCGCACGCACGCGACCGCGCGGGCTTCTAGCCCGGCCGTCGGTAGCGGGCTGCCGGTCGGCCGTTCCGGATTCCGGGGCCGTCGCACCTGTTCGCGAGCAGGGTAGCGCTGACGCCCCTGGTTGCTTCGCCGCGATCCATCCGGTATCCCGGGAGGCAGAGGCGTATTTTCGCTACGCACCTGGTGCCGCGGGACCGCAGGAGCGCGGATGCATCTTGCGGAGACCCTGAAACCCCCACTCCGGAGACATCACATGTTGTCCATGCCTATCGGCGTGATCGCCCTCGCCTTGCCTGCAGCTGCAGGCGACCTGGAACTCTCGCTCAGCCCGTCCGAAGTGGCCGAGGTCACAGAAACGTCCGCGACCAGCGCCACCTTCTTGGATGCACTCAAGGGCGGCGAATCCTGGCTCAAGCTGAATTATCGCTTCGAGGAGGTCGACCAGACCGGGTTCGCCAAGAACGCGCATGCATCGACGCTGCGCACCGCGCTCGGCTACCGAACCGGGAAGTTCGGCAGCTTCCAGGCCATGCTCGAGTTCGAGGACGTCTCCGTGCTGGGGGACGCGGCCTACGACAGTACGACGAACATGATGACCAGCCGTCCGGTCGTCGCAGATCCCGAGGGCGCCGAGGTCAACCAGGTCTACCTTTCCTACTTCCTCGACGATGCCAATGAGGCACGCCTCGGGCGGCAAGAGATCAAGATCGACAACGATCGATTCATCGGCAACGTCGGCTGGCGCCAGAACCGCCAGAGCTTTGACGCTGCATCCTGGAGCGCCACGCAGGTCGGCGGCGCGGTCGACGTGTACTACGCGTTCATCAGCAACGTCAACCGTGTCTTCGGCGACGCCTCTGCGGTGGGGGACCAGCGCATGGAGTCGCATGTCCTGAATGTCTCCCACGACGTCGAGGGCTGGGGGCGTGCGAGCGTCTACACCTATCTGCTCGACTACGATACGCTCGACGCAATGTCGACCTCGACCATCGGCGCGCGCTTCGACGGCAAGCATGCCTTCGCTGGCTTCGATCTCCTGTACCTGGCGGAGCTCGCGAACCAGACGGATGCGGGCGACAATGCCACTGATCTGGATGCGGGTTATCTTCACGCCACGCTCGGAGCGAAGGTGAATGCGCACACGTTCAAGATCGGTATGGAAGTCCTTGATGGATCGGGCGCGCCCGGCGACAAGTTCACGACTCCGCTCGCTACCGCGCACGCCTTCAACGGCTGGGCCGACAAGTTCCTCACAACGCCCGACACGGGGCTGGCGGACACCTACCTCTCAGCGGGCACGCAGGTGGGCGACGTGCAGCTTCTGGCCCTGTACCACGACTTCAGCGCGGATTCGGGCGGCATGGACTACGGCACCGAGTTCGATCTGCTGGCGACCTACCCGGTAAACGAAGACATGACGGTGGGTCTCAAGTTTGCCGACTACGACGCGGACATGTTCGCCACCGACACGACCAAGGCGTGGGCCTGGATCGCGCTGTCGTTCTAGCCCGAATAATTCATGAAGACGCGGCCCAAACGCGACGACCGGCCGGCTTCGCCGTCCTTTCGGCTTCTGGCGGCACTTCTCGCGCGTTGGCATCCTCGACGACCCGTATTT